>JAYQOK010000189.1:0-5067 GCA_038144795.1 Candidatus Kuenenia sp.
CGCACGAAGTCAGCGCGCCCCAGCGCCGCCTTATCCTTGCCGCTCACCGTGATGAGCAGTTCCAGCGGTTCCCGCGCCGCCCCCACGCTGTAGTTGCTGCTCGTCCCCAGCGACCACCCGCGGCCATGAAACTCCCGCCCGATCGCCCGCAGGCAATCGACCGCATCCGTCTCAACCGGTGGAGCATCGATCCCATTCATAAGCCCAAAATGTATGCCACATCGCCCCCCGTGCCAACGGTCTCAATGAGTCTGCGGCTTCTGAGACTTCGGGCATAAGCAGTTAGGAAGGCTCGAGGGTCGGCGAACGCTCGAGGAGCATGGGGCGTATCCTCGCCCGTGACAAGACTTTTGCCGCCCACGAGCCGGTGCGTCATCGAAAGTTAACCGAACTAAAGGTAAGGCGAGAAGAGCCGCGCGATCCCGTCGCGGAGCCGCACCGGCAGGCTGCGGCCATCGACGTCGGCGAGCGTCTTCGGCGTGGAGCGGGCGATCACCCTGGCGATGTGGGCGTCGAGCCGGCTTGCGAGATCGCAGTCGTAGGTCTCCACGTTAAACTCGAAGTTAAGCCGCATGCTGCGTTCGTCCCAGTTGCCGCTGCCAAACATCGCCCAGGCCCCATCCACCACCATGAGCTTGGTGTGATCAAAGGGGGGCGGCGACATCCAGACGTTGCAGCCACGGCCGAGCACCTGCCAGAGCATCGCCGTCGAGGCCCAGCCGACCAGCTCGAGGTTGTTGTGGGCTGGCAGCACAATGTCGACCTGCACGCCCCGCATCGCCGCGACGTCGAGGGCCTGACAGACGGCATCGTCGGGCAGGAAGTAAGGCGTCATCAGCCGCACCGATTTCTGCGCCGCCGCCAACGCCCCCACAAGCACGAGCTTGATCTGGCCGATGAGCGGGTCATCGGGTCCGTAGCGGATGCCGCGGGCGAGGCCCGTGCCGGCCGGTGCGATCTGCGGTTGCCAGGCCGGGCTGAAATAACTGTCGATGTGGTCGCCGGCCAGTACCTCGCCGGTCGCAAACGACCAGTCTTCGAGAAACACCTCGAGCAGATGGGCGACCACCGGGCCCCGCAGCTCGAAGTGCATGTCGCGAACGGGGTGGCGGGGCTTGTGGGAGAGCCAGCAGCCATCACGGATGTTGAGGCCACCAGTGAAGCCAACTTTGCCATCGACCACGAGAATCTTGCGGTGGTTTCGCAGGTTGGCATACGGAAAATAAATCGGCACGCTCGTGGGCAGAAAGCGATCGACCCGCACCCCTGCCTTCGCCAGCCGGCCGATGATCGACGGCCAGGTGTAGGTCGAGCCGATCCCGTCGATGAGCACCCGCACCTCCACCCCCCGCTTCACGGCGGCGGCGAGGGCATCGGCGAAGATTCGCCCGGTGGGATCGTTGTCGAAGATGTACGAAGACATGCCGATGCTTCGCTTGGCCTCGGCGATCGCGTCGAGCATCCGCGGGTAGGCCTCGTCACCGCCATCGAGCGGCTCGATCCGGTTACCGTCGCAGAGGTCGCGGCCGGTGACATCGCGGACCAGCCGGGCAAGTGATTGCAGGGGTGAGGAATCGGGGCCAATCGCCTCCCGCAGCCGGTCTGGCGCGGGCACCGCATCGCGGAGCTCGTGGGTGACCGTGATCAGACCGGCCCGCAGCTGGCTGGCCCGGGAGCGAATCCGGTTCACGCCGAAGATGGCGTAGGCGATGGCGCCGAAGACCGGGGAGAGCCAGATCAGCCCGACCCAGCCAATCGTGCTCCGCGTGTCCCGCTTCACGAGGATCGCGTGGGCCGAGGCGATCAGGTTGATCGCCACGACCGACGTGCCGAGCACATGCGGCCAGAGCACGAGCCACCAGCGCCAGAGGGTTTCGGGAGAGGTTTCCATCAGCAACAAGTTCTCTGAGCGGCATTATTGTGCCATGCGTCGGATGACGCTGGCTCGTTCCAGCCGGCGACGTCCTTGGCGATCGTGAGCGCGTCGGTGTGGAGTGTGGCCTCGCGGGCCCAGGCCTCCCACCGCCGCACACCAAGGAAGGCAACTATGCTCAGTGCCAGGATGGCCCCCATTCGCCAGATCACCTGCCAGTCGCCGCTGGTGGCATGGCCCTCGTCGCCCGCGTGGAGAAGGACGAGCATGAGCGGAGCGAAAATGAACACACCGAGCGTGTCACCCGTGTACCAATTGAGCCACACCCGGCCACCTTCGCCTGGCTCCACGAAGCCGGCTGCGACGGCGAGGATGGCCGGCCGCCCAAACCGTAGCGCTGCCGCCACGGCGAGGCCGGCGGCGGGGAAGATGAGCGTGGCATTGCTGGGCGGCACCGCGAGCGCCATGCCGATCAGTCCGACCACGAAGTAGGCCGAGCCGACGCCAATCGTGGTGCGGAAGAAGTCAGGCAGCAGGCCGGCGGTGTCAGACCCGTGCCGCATGGTCAGAAGGCTGCTGCCGCTGCCGCCACGTCATCATGAATGCTGAAGATGGTATCGAGCCCTACCATCCGCATCAGTTTGCGAATGTCGGTCTGGGGGCCGGCGAACACAGCCTGCCCCTTGCGGGCGGTGGCAGCCCGATAAATGTCGCGGAAGAAGGCGATGCCCGCGCTCGATACGAGCTGCACGCCCGAGAGGTCGATGATGATGTTGGGGGGTGTGGCAGCTGCGATCGCCGCGGCCACCTCATGCCGCAGCGCATCGGTCACGGGGTCATCGACGATTCGCGGCACACCGAGCCGGATGATGCAGCCATTGTCGAGCGGTTCGACCGAAAGATGCATGTAGGGTGGCATACGATAGCAGCAGAGCGAAAAGGTGGTCCCCTCCGAGAGCGTCATCAGACACGCTCGTTTTGGGCTGCGTCAAGGGCGGGGCGTTGCGTTGTGGCAGCGTCCGCCCTGCCAACGGTCAGAGGCTGGCCTTGATGGCCTTCACTTCTCCCGCTTCGGGCAGGGCCTTGTAGTAGCTGTCGAGGGGGTAGCAGCCGCTGCGGAGACCGTGGCGGGGGGCGGTTGTGCAGTCGGAGAATGTGCGGCAGATTACGGACCGCACCAGCGGCTTGCCCGCCAGCGAATCGGCGGGAAGGTGTGGATAGGAGAGCACCATCCGGCCGAGCCCCACGGCGTCGATCCAGCCAGCCCGCACGGCCGCCTGAGCGGCATGCACGAGATAGTCTTGAAGATAGGTGTAGCCCGAGCCGACGAGCGGCAGATCGGGCACCGCTTCCTTCGCCTGCCGGCAGGCGTCGAGTTGTCGCCATACCCCCACGAGCGGATCCTCCGGCGGTGCGTAACCGTCGGAGGGTGGAAACGCCGCCGGCCGCTGGATGTGCGGCACGGTATACGGGCTGCCGGCCGAGAGATTCACGGAGCAGATACCGAGGTCGCGGAGCATGGTCAACAGTTGTATCGGCTCATCAAGGTTCATCTGCAGCGGATCGGTCTCGCTCACGCCAAACCCGCAGTCGTAGGGCAAGGCGTCGGCAAACGGAAACGGCTCACCATGGTCGCCGACCTTGTGCCAGGGCACGATATCGAAGAGGGAGAGCCGCACGCCGACGAGGAGCCGCGGACAGCACTCTTGCACCCGCTCGATAATTGTTCGCAGCAGGCGGGTGCGGCCGCAGAGGTCGCCGCCATACAAGCCGGGCCGCCGGCGGGCGGAGAGAAACTCGTGGAGCAGATAGCCATGGCAGGCCTTGATATCGACCATGTCGAAGCCGACCGCCTCGGCATCGCGGGCGGCGGCCAGATAGGCATCGATGAGTTGCTCCACATCGGTGTCGGTAAGCACGCAATCGGTGTCGCTCGGGTCGACACCATGGCGGGCATCAAGCAGCGGATGATGGTAGGCGATCCGCGGCTGCCGCCCCACCGAAGTCGGCTTGGAAAACCGCCCCGAATGGGTGAGCTGCAGGGCGACGATGAGGTCGCTTGTCGTGCCAAACCGATCGCTATGTGCATCACGGACCGTCTGCAGGAGCGCGGCAAAGCCATCGCGTCCGCAGGCGGGGCCACAGAGCTGGTTGGGATTGGCTCGGCCCTCGGGCAGCACCGCCACCGCCTCGCCTCCCCAGATCAGCTTGGCACCGCTCTCCCCAAAATGCCGCCAGCGGCGCAGAAGCGTATCAGTCGGCCGGCCGTCGGTGGTGGCATCCCAGCCTTCCATCGGATGGATGCACCAGCGGTTGCCCGCCGTCCGCCCGCCGAGTGAGAGTGGTGCGGCCAACGGCGAGCCCTCTGCTGCTGAGAGCAACTCCTCATCAAAGAGGATCGGAGCCCCCAGCGACTCACAGTGGGCACGAAGATCGGCGCTGGTGCGGAACCGAGCCACGCGAGGGAATTGCATGGGGCTGGTGAGCAGAGGCGGATTCTTCAATACTTTCCAAGCTATGGTAGCAACGTCAGCATCCGCCATCGATCCTGCCACGCTCGTGTGCCCCCGTCGCACGATCCGCGGCATGTCGGCGATCCTGCTTCCCTTTACTGCCGACCGGCAGATCGACTGGGATGCCTTCGCCGCCCATGTGGCCCGCACCACCGTCTGTGGCATCACGCCCGCGGTGAATATGGACACGGGCTACGTGCAGTTGATCGACGATGCGATCCGCCAGCGGGCCTTGCAGATCACCCGCGACACCCTTGGCGGCCGCGGGTTTGTGGCCGGTGCCTGCGTGGTCGATTCACAGGGAGACGCCTTCGATGAGGCCACCTACGGGCGGCAGTTGGACATGATCGCCGCGGCTGGCGGCCTGCCGGTGATCTTTCCCTCCTGGGGCCTCACGGCCGGCAGCGACGCCGACTTTCTCGATCGCTATCGCCGGCTAGCCAGCCGGGTGGAGCAGTTCATCGGCTTCGAGCTTGGCACCGCCTTCGTTCCGTATGGCCGCGTGCTCACGATCGATGCCTACGAGCAGTTGATCCAGATTCCCAACTGCATCGGAGCCAAGCATTCGTCGCTGTCGCGGCAGCTCGAATGGGAGCGGCTGGTGGTTCGCAATCGGGTGCGGCCCGAGTTTCATGTTTTTACGGGTAACGACCTCGCGATCGACATGGTGCGCTATGGAAG
>JAYQOK010000189.1:5077-5564 GCA_038144795.1 Candidatus Kuenenia sp.
ATGGAAGTGACTGGCTGCTCGGCCTCTCCACCGCCTATCCCGAAGCCTTTGCCCAGCGGGATCGCTGGTGGGCGGCCGGTGACAGTCGGTTCGACGAACTCGACGATGCGCTTCAGGCCCTCGGTGACTTTGCCTTTCGCACGCCCGTGCCGGCTTACAAGCACACGATGGCGATGGCCCTCCACCTGCGGGGCCTGCTTGCCAGCGACGAGCCGCACCCCGACAGCCCGCGGCGGCCGGCCAGCGACCGCGAGATTGTCGCCACGATCCTCGCCCGCATCGACACCGCCCTGCACAGGTAAGACAGGCTTCGGCCTGTCATCTCCGGCATGTTCGGGGCAACCCCGAACGGTCTAAAAGAACGCCCCCACCCGGCCCCAACAGATGCCGTAGTTGTCGGCGAACTGGCCGGCGCCCACGTCGACAGCCTTGTTGGTCCACACGTTCACGTAGTCGAAGCTGATGCGGACATAGCGATTGGGCCACC
>JAYQOK010000190.1:0-5525 GCA_038144795.1 Candidatus Kuenenia sp.
CGGCGAGGTAGGGGCTGGCAGAGAAGAGGCGGGTGAGAATGGTGAGCGACTCGGGATCTCGCTGAAAGAGCGTGCCAGCCGAGAGCGGGCTGCGCACAGCAGCGAGATACCGCTCCAGCGACACAAGCACGTGATCGGGATCGCTCATCTCCGGCAGGATCGCGGCCAACTGCGTGGCGATCGCGGCGATCAGATCAAACGTGAGGCCCTGGGCGGCAAAGCCGCCCAGGGCTCGGTGGGGAATGGTCGAATCAGCGAGCCCGGCTGACTGCCCCCACGCCACCGCTGCCGCGGGGTCGTCGATCAGCCGCTGTGCATCGGAGGGGGTAATGGGAGGCATGCGGCGTCACGTCGGCAGCTTGATCGAGTGGAGCGCAGGCGGTCGAGAGGCCGCTTCGTGCGAGTAGCGAAGCGTGTCAAGTGGCACGGCATCTGCGATACCGTCGGCCACGCTGCCGGCGAGTGACCAGGCGCCGGCCGACTCGATGTCGACATCGACCAGCCGGCCGACTAGCCGCAGCGGCGCATCGAATACCACGATCCGGTCGCACATCGTCCGCCCGGTGAGCTGCGCGATACCATCGGGGTCGGGATCGACTCCCCGCTTTTCATCCCGCGTGGAAAGGCCCTCCACGAGCACCTGCTGCCGCGACCCGATAAACCGGCGGTTGGCGGCGAGGCTCACCTCGGCCTGGGCCTCGAGAAGCACGTTATTGCGTTCCTTCTTCACTGCCTCGGGCACGTCGTCGGCCTGCCGGTCAAACGCCTTGGTGCCGGGCCGCGGGCTGTATTTGAAGATGAAGGAATTTTTGAAGTCGGCCGTACGGACGAGGTCGAGCGTGGCCTGAAACTCGGCGTCGGTCTCGCCGCAGAAGCCGACGATGAAATCGCTCGTGACAGCCGCATGAGGCAGTTCCTCGCGGACGCGGCCAAGCATCTCCATGTATTCGCCGATTGTGTAGCCCCTCTTCATGCGAGTGAGCACATCGTCGGAGCCGTGCTGGGCCGGCACATGGAGGTAGTGGCAGACCTTCGGCAGGTCGCGAACGGCGGCAATCAGATCGGGCGTCATGTCCCGCGGATAATTTGTGACAAACTTGATGCGGTCGAGCCCGTCGAGGCCGTCGAGCATCACGAGCAGGTCGGCCAGCCGGGTCGTCTTCCCGCTATCGACCCATTTGTAGCTATTCACGGTTTGGCCGATGAGCGTGATCTCGCGGCAGCCGTCGGCCACAAGCTTCTCCGCTTCGGCGCGGATCGCCTGCGGCGGTCGGGCCTGCTCCGGCCCCCGAACCCGGGGCACCACGCAAAAAGCGCAAAACTTGTCGCAGCCGGTCTGCGTGCGGATGAAGGCCTGGAAGGGCGTGGGCCGCATCGCCGGATCGCGGTCGGGATCGTAGCTTTCGAAGCTCTCCGCCACGGCATCGCGGGAGCCGGCCTTGCGGTCGAGGCTCACCTCCATCTGCGGCCCGCCGCCGCCGAGCACGAGATCGACGAGCCCCGGCACGCGATGCAGCTGGCCGGGGCCGACCACGAGATCGACCCACGGCGCCCGCGCCCGGATCAGCGCCTGATCCTTCTGCGCCATGCAGCCGAGCACGCCCACGACCAGATCGGGTCGCTTCTCCTTCTCGCTGCGAATGCGGCCGAGCGCCGAATAGATCTTGTCTTCGGCATGCTGGCGAACCGAGCAGGTGTTGTAGAAGACGGCGTCGGCCTCGGCCGTGGTGCCGGCCATCTCCCAGCCCTGCCTACGCAGCGCCGCCACCACGAGCTCGCTATCGAGCACGTTCATCTGGCAGCCGACCGTTTCGATCCAGAGGCGTTTCATGGAGACCGCAGTTTACCGGAAAGGAAAGGGGGAGAGGAGTCATGTGGCCCGTCTGGGGTTGCCCGTGCCATCTCGCCGGACGTTCGTCCAGGCCTGCGCTCACTCGATGCCAGCTTCGCTCCTGTATCGCTTCCGCTTCCGGCATCCATTCCTCCGCTTGCTGCCAACGCCGGCCCCATGGCACGGGCAACCCCAGACTCCCCGGATTGACAGGCACACCTTCCCCGCGTCACCCCAGCACGGTGCCCGAGTGGATTCCGTTGCCGCGGAGAAACTCGGCGGCCGACATGCTGCGTTTGCCTTCGGGCACCACGCGTCGAATCGCGACCGCCGTGCCGCCGCCGCAGGCCACCACGATGCCGCGGTCGTCGGCGGTGAGCACCGTGCCGGGCGGCTTGGCCGCGGCGGCTGGCATGAACTCCGCGTCGAGCACGTCGCAGTCTTCCACCACGAGCCGCCGCGGGCCGCCATCCCGCCGGTAGAGCGTGGCCGTCCGCGGCCAGGGCTCAAGGGCCCGCCGCATTCTCTCGATCCGACTCGCCAGATGCGACCAGTCGATGATGCCGTCGGCCTTGGAAAATCGCGGGGCGCGGGTGGCGTGGGCGGCGTCTTGTGGCGTGCCGATCGACTGCCCGGCCGTGAGGCCGCCCATGCTGCGGGCTGCCTGGAGCCGGTCGACCGCTTCGAGCACGGCCTCGGCCCCGAGCGTCGCCAGCCGCTGCTCCAGTTCGGCGGCCGTCTCACGCGGGCCGATCGGCGTGGAGAGGGCCACGATCACATTGCCGGCATCGAGCGAGGGAGTCATGTGGATCACGCTCACGCCGGTAAGCGGGTCGCCCTCCAGGATCGCCCACTGCACAGGTGCCGCGCCGCGATGCCGCGGGAGGAGCGAGCCATGAAGATTGATGCCGCCGAGCGGGGCGAGACCGAGCACCTCGGCTGACAGGATCTGGCCGTAGTCGCAGACCACGAGCAGATCGGGGCTACGCCCACGGAGCGTGGCCACGCTCGCGGCGTCGTTGACGTTTTCCGGATCGAGCACGGAGAGCCCGGCCGCGAGGGCTGCCTCCCGCATCGGATTGCGGGGCGGGCGGCGGCCGGGGGCGACGCGGTCGGGGCGGGTGACCACCGCGACGATTTCGTTCGGCGTGGCCCGCAACGCCTCAAACATCGGCACCGCAAACGGCCCGGTGCCCATCACGACCAGCCGCAATCGCCGCATGCCGTGATCACCGGGCTCAGGCTGGGGGGCGTCGGCAGGCATGTCAGACCACGCAGCGGTCGGCCTCGAGGGCATCGAGCCGCGCCACAAGGTGCTCATGTGGCGGACATTCGCCGCGAGCCTGCCGGCCGACAAACACCTCCTGCATGCTGGCCAGGGCCCGGCGGGCTTCGAGGGCGGCCGCATCGGGCAGCCGGTCGGTGAAGAGGCGGCCTTCGAGGTGGTCAAATTCGTGTTGCACCACGCGGGCGAGGAAGCCGTCGAGGTCGAGGTGGATCGGCTGGCCGTTGAGCGACCAGGCGTCGACCACCACCCGCTCGGGTCGGCGGACATCCATCCGCAGGCCCGGCAGGCTCAGGCAGCCCTCCTCCTGAATGGCCGTGCCCCGCGGGCGGCTAAGGGCCGGATTCAGAAACACGAGTTCGTCGCCGGCGCCCCGCTGGCCGGTCACATTCACGATGAACAGCCGATAGGGGAGGGCGACCTGGTTGGCGGCCAGTCCCACGCCCTGGGCCTCGTACATGATGTCAAACATCTGTGCCACGGCATCGCGAACGTCATCGTCGATCCGGGCGAGTGGCTTCGCCTTGCGGGCCAGAGCCGGGTGAGGATATTCGACGAGTTCGAGGCGGCCGATCGCGGCGGGCTGGGAAGGGGCATTGCTCATGATCAAACCTTATCATACGCACCATGTCTGCTGATCTGGATGGGATTACAAACCGCGGCCCTGCTGCCCCCCCGTGGCTTTCGCCGGCTGTTTTTCTGGCCACATGTGGCGGCGTGGGGCGGCTGGGGCTGGCGCCCGGCACGGCGGGCGCAGCCGTGGGGGCCGTGATTGCCGCCGGCCTGGCATCCTGGGAGCTGCCGCTGCCGGTGGAGGCGGGGCTGCTCGCGGCCCTCAATGCGGTCGGCGTGCCGATCTGCACACGGGCTGTCCGTCTACTGGGGCGGGGTAGCGATCCCGGCGCGATCGTCTATGACGAGGCGGCAAGCCTGCCGCTGGGGCTGCTGGTGGTGCCGGCAGCCGCTCGCTCGCCAGTGGTGATCGCGATCGCGTTTTTGCTGCATCGCCTCTTCGACATCTCGAAGCTGCCTCCCGGCCGTCAGCTTGAGCGACTCCCGGCGGGTCTCGGCATCATGGCCGACGATTGGGCGGCGTCGGCCTGGATGGCTGTGGGGCTGCTTGCCATTCGATGGCTCGCGCAGGCAGGTGGCATGCCATGGATCTAACGGCGATCCGTGGCGGTGGCAGGCGGATGCGAATACTGCTCATCGACCATGCCAATTGCGATCCGCCGCACGCGCGGGCCCACCAGCTGCGGGCCGCCCTCGATCTGCTGCGGGTGCGGGCCGCGGTGTGCGGGCCAGCGTCGGTGCCGAGTCTGGCCGAGCAGCCGCAAGGCATGTTTGCGATTCACCTGCTCGACACCGTGGCCGCCTCGCGGAAACTGCATGCGGCAGTGCAGGCCGGCGGCGCAGAGGCGTTTCTGGCTGCGGTGGCCGGCGTGTCGCCGCGACTCTTGGGCCTCTTGCGGGAGACGGCTCGGCAGGGGATCGCCGAGGCGGTCGATGCCGTGAACCCCGATGCGATCTTCGTGATCCACGCCGGCATCCTCGCCGATTTGGCGATTGAAACCGGGCTGCCGGTGGCGATGCACGTGGCAGCTGGTGACCTTGTGGCGGCAGCCGGCCCGGTGCGGGAGCTGGTGACAGCGGCGTTGGGATCGTGTGGGTGTGTGGCGACCGATTCAGCCGCCACGGCCACCGCGATTCGTGCCGACTGGGTCGACGACGCGTTGCTTGCGAAAGAGCCCTGGGCGATCCGGCCGGAGGCGGTGCAGCATATCGTCGACGCCTGCCGCGCAGCCGTGCAACGGCGCAGGTAGGGCCTGTCAGATCCTATCTTTCACAAGCCGATCGATGGTCCCCGTCTGCAACGCGTGGGTAAACTCATCCACATCCCGATACACCGCGTCGGAAGCAAGCTGCACAACCCAGTTGTGCACCAGCGGCGTCACGGTCACCACCACCCGGCCGTGGGTATGGGCCTCCCACATCTCGATCGCCGTACCCATCGACGCCTCCGGCACAAACGCGATCACAAGGTGAAACTCCCGACACATACCGACATGCTTCGTAAACACCTCGCGGGCCCGCCGCATGTCGTAGCCCACCGACGTGGAATGATTGGCAAACGGGTCGTAGACTTCGGCCTGCGGCCAGTGCTCCTGCACGATGTCGCGAAGGGTGGTTCGATAGGTCTGATCATGCACCAGCGCCCCGACATGCGAGCCCTGCATGATCCCAGCCAGAAAGATGCGCATGGCCCGTTCCGTGAAGAGTTCTGAGCGAGTGCCGAAATCCAAACCGGCCGCCAGTGTACGCGATGCCGCGCAGGCCGTACCCGCGGCCGTCGCGCGGCCCGACCTTGCCCGCGCCCGCCGCGTGGTGCTCGACCTGCTTGGTATCCCG
>JAYQOK010000191.1:0-5464 GCA_038144795.1 Candidatus Kuenenia sp.
GCCCCGCCAATCGCCACCGGCACGGCACCGGCGACGGCGCCCCCGGCCGTATTCAATGGCGACCAGCGTTTCATGGGAGTGTAGACCGCCACATACAAAAGCCAGGTAGCGACGGCGAAAACGGCAGACTGCCAGCCGCCGGCCTGGATGATCAGGCAGCACCCGGCAAAAAGTGAGAGCACCGTGAGCCACCAGGCAGCCGTCACCGAGAGCCGCCCCGCGACAATCGGCCGATTGGCGGTGCGGAGCATGAGGCGGTCGGTTTCCCGCTCGAGAATCTGATTGGCGATACTCGAACTGGCCGCCACGAGCGTGGTGCCGACGAGCAGCCCGGCCAAGGCGGCGACGGGCAGCCGTTCGCCTCCCGCGGTGATCCAGGCAGCGGCCGACACGGTCACCAGCACCATCACCGCGATCCGCGGCCGCACGAGACGCGACACATCAGCGCACACCGAGGCCACGCTGCGGCCCACTTCGGCCACGTTGGCTTCAACACCGAGCCGTGGCTCGCCGAAAGCAGCCGACTCTGGCAGCGGCGGAGGCGTCATGCAAACACCCCTTTCCCTTCGGTCTCAAGATTCCGCCGCACACCGACCAGCGGCTGCGTCGCCGGCAGGCCCCCGGCCACGATCCAGAGCACGACGGAGGCACCGAGAATCAGCATGCCGAGCAACACATGGCCGGTCACAACCAGCGCCCCGGTTGTACTCCGCGCCCGCAGGGGCTCGGTCAGCTGCCACGACGCCGGCAGGAGCCCCGACGGCAGGCCCCACGACACCACCCACGCCCCGAATCCCAGCAGGATCTGACAGACCACGAGCCCCGCAATCAGCCACGACCACCGCCGCGCAACCGACGGCACCGCGGCATGGGCCGCGGCCACCACCGCCGCCAAGGCGGCCACAACAACCGCGCCCACGATATGAAGCGCCACAAGCCAGCGAAACGTGACCGGATCGATCGCCGAATCGAGGTGCCGCAACTGAGCGCCAGCGACGAGCTGCACATAGGCGGCCAGCATCAGCCCTCCCACCGCCACTCCGGAAACAATCGCCCACTGCGCCGGTGGCGCGGGCAGCGATGACTCCGCTCCATCATGTGCCACGCAGCTGCGACGAGTCAGCGTCGTGATCGCAGTGGCGACAGCAAAGAAGAGCGGCCCGGTGCAGGCATGCACCTTGGCGATCGTCTTGTCGTCCAATAGTACCCGAGCACCACCGAGCAGCCCCTGCACAATCACCAGCACCACAGCCGCTGCCGCCAGCGACTTCACCACCGGGCTCTGCCGAGTGCGCCAGACGACTGCCGCCAGCACGAGCGACAACAGCCCCACCAGTGCGCCGAGCAGGCGATGCCCATGCTCAAGAAACAAGTCCCACGGCCCCCAGAACCACTCGGCCCAGGGAAACAAAAACATGTTGTGTCCATACGTCGCCGGCCAATCCGGCACGGCCATCGCCGCCTCATAGGTCGTCACAAGCGCCCCAAAACAAAGCAGCACCGCCGTCACCGCCACCAAGAGGCAGGCAAGCAAGTGTGACCAGTTGAAGGAGCGAAATTTCATTGAAACAAAGCAAACCTTTTGTGACTCGGCATTCGCCTGATTCACCGCTCGAGGGGCCGGTGGAAGTCGAGGCAAGTTGGCGTATCCTCGCCCCGAAGCCGAGGCTTTCACCGGCCCCGCCGGCGGCACTTCGCAAAACGGCCGCGATCACCACTCTAAAACGATGAAACCTCTCCCGATAAGGTTGCCGGTTAGTGTGCCGCCAAGGCCGCCGCCGCCGCTGCCGCATTCGGCGGATCAGTCTGCATCAGGTGATCCTTCTCGATGCCCGGCACCGAATACTCGTACGGACCACGATGCACGACGGGCTGGAAGTCGAAGTTGCCGTGCCCCGGTGGGCTCGGTGCCGTCCACTCGAGCGTGTTGGAGTTCCAGGGATTGCGGCCGGCCACCGGCCCCCAGAACATGCTGTAGATGAAGTTGGCGGCGAAGATCACCTGCGTCGCCACCATGCCGATCGCACACCAGGTCATGAACTCGTTCATCGGCTGCAGATGCCGGAAGGTTTCATAGTGGTAGGCATCTGCAAGCCGCCGCGGGAAGCCGACCGCCCCGAGGATGTGCATCGTGAAGAAGGTGCCGTTCAAGAAGATGAACGTCAGGAAAAAGTGCACCTTTCCCCAAAACTCGTTCATCGTGCGGCCAAACATCTTCGGAAACCAGAAGTAGATCGCCGCCCAGACCCCCATCGCCGTGCCGGCAAAGAGCACGTAGTGAAAGTGGGCAACGATGAAGTAGGTGTCGTGAATAAAGATGTCGACCGGTGTGGCGGCCATGAAGATGCCTGAGAGGCCACCGATGATGAACATCGACACAAATGACAGGGCGAAGAGCATCGAGGTGGTGAACTGGATCTTGCCACCCCAGATAGTGCCCAGCCAGTTGAAGGTCTTCACGGCGCTCGGCAGGGCGATCATCATGGTCGACACCATGAAGGTGATGCCGAGGGCGGGGTTCATGCCTGACATGAACATGTGGTGGCCCCAAACGATGAAGCCAAGTCCGGCGATGCCCGCCACGGAGTAGACCATCGGGCGATACCCGAAGAGCGGCTTCCGGGCGAAGGTGGTGAGAATGTCGCTTACCATCCCCATCGCCGGCAGGATCATGATGTAGACGGCCGGATGGCTGTAGAACCAAAAGAGATGTTGCCATAGGAGCGGCTGACCGCCGCCCGGGCCACTCGTGAGGTTGTTCACCACCAGCCCTTCCGGTGAGAAGAAGCCGGTGTTGAACATCCGATCGGCCAGCTGCATGAAGCCGGCTGCAGTGAGCACCGGCAGGGCGAAGGCTTGGAGCACGGCGGTGATGAACATGGCCCAGATCGTCATCGGCAAACGAAACATCGTCATGCCGGGGGCCCGCATCAGAATGATAGTGGTCATGTAATTGACGCTGCCAAGCATCGATGACACGCCGACGAAGGTGAGGCCGAGCAGCCAGAGCGTCTGCCCCCAGCCACTTCCCGGCGACGAGGCAACGTTGGTGGAGAGCGGCGGATAACTCGTCCAACCCCCCGAGGCGGCGCCCCCGTCGACAAAGAAGCTCGCTCCGAAGGCGATGAAGGCCGGCCACATGAACCAGTAAGACAGCATATTGAGCGTAGGAAACGCCATGTCATCGGCGCCGATCATAAGCGGGATCAGAAAATTGCCGAAGGCCCCGGCCAGGATCGGGATGATGACGAGGAAAATCATCACGGTCGCATGCATCGTGAAGAGCATGGTGTAGAACTCGGGCGCCATCTGCCCACCCTGCTGGGCGAAAAGTTTGCCGAGCACGGGCACGTCGGACCATGGCCAGGCGATCTGCCACCGCACGGCCAACGCGAGGAGGCCGCCGATCAGAAACCACAGCAGCGTTGAAAACAGAAACTGCAGGCCGATCACCTTGTGATCTTTGGAGAACACGTATGTGGAGAGAAACTCAGCAACCGGCCGCGCCTTTTTTGTTTGCAGCGGGGGCGGGGCCCTCCTGGGGGCGGGGAAGGTGCTCATGGCTTTTCCTCTTAATTCACGGTGACCGTGTTAGGTGCGGGCTGAGTGGCTTCCTGCTCGGAATACTTTCGCTCAAGCCATTCATCAAACTCGGGCCGCGTCACAAAAGTGACTCGCCCCTTCATTTTGTAGTGGCCCCAGCCGCAGAGTTCGGCACAGACAATGTCGAAGGCACCGGTTTCCGTCGCCTTGAACCAGACCGGGATCTTCATTCCCGGCACGGCGTCTTGCTTGACGCGAACATGGGGCAGAAAGAAGCTGTGGAGCACGTCCATGCTCTTGAGCTGGACCAGAATATCCTCATCGATCGGGAGGTGCAGGTCGTTGACCAGATGCAAATCGTCGGGGGTGCCGAGCATCCCGTCGCGGCCCGGATACCGGAGCCGCCACTCAAACTGCCGGGCCACGACTTCGACGGTCGGCTGCATCTGCGGCCGTCGCATCTTCGCGTCGGCCCAGGCATTCATCTGGTAGATCGCGAGAAAAAGGAGCGTGGCAGCCGGGATGATCGTCCACACAACCTCAAGGGTGTGACTGCCATGAATGTAGGTAGCCGGCCCAGTGTTTTTGGCTGCATCGTATTTCCAGATAAACCAGAAGAGCAGCAACTCCGTGGCAATGAAGACAACGCCGGTGAGGGCGAGAATGAAGTAGAAGAGGCTGTCGATCGACGCTCCGTGCTCCGACACATCTTTGGGCAACCAGACATTGATCGAGGGAGCGATGGCGAACACCGCCACTCCAAGCACGGGAACGGCCAGAAATAAGAGGGCCCAAAAAATTCCTGCCAGTCGCTTTCCCACGAATGTCTCCTCGTTGTCAGTCGCCCTTGGCAATCATCGGCCGATCGATGCCGAGTTCCCCGTCGAAGTCAAAGGGGAGCGATCGCACGTAATTGACGATGTGCCAGATGTCTTCCGGAGCAACCGTGCCAGCCGCAGCCGGCATCGGTGCGCCATTGATGCCAGCGTGGATGCGGTAGTAGAGATCGAGCGGACGACGGCCACCGCGATAGAGCCCCTGGCGGAGATTCCGCGGCGGGATCGTGCGCGGCCGCAGGGCATCACCGGCAAGCACCTGCGTCGCACGCGACACCCAGGCCGGATCCTGATCGCCGGCCACTTCCTGGGTCCACTGCACGATCGCCTTGTTCCAGTCGTCATAGTCATTGGCCTGGCCGTCGCCGAGCCCGGTCACTCCGTGGCACTTCACGCAATTCGCCTTATCGCCATAAAATAATTCCTTGCCCTTGGCGATCGACGCTGCCAAGTCGATGCCAGCCGGCATCTCGGGCACCTCGATCAACGCGTCGGCCGCCGACTGCCACTTTTCAGCGACCGTAGCAAGCATCTCGTCGACAAGGAATTCCCGGGTCTCAGGGAGTTTGCCCTCATCTTCGTCATCAAGTTCGAAGAAGGCACGGATCAGTTCAATCTCGGTTTCGCCCCGGATCGAGAGATACTTCACGTATTCCACAAGGGCGTCGATTTCGAGATCGCTCAGCAGGGCAAACGACGGCATCGACGTGCCAACGATGCCGTTGTGGAGGATCCGCACCAGATCTTCGTGCGTCGGCTTGTCGGCCCGCTGGGTGCTCTTGAACTTGAACACGCCGGGCCGATAGTCCCGCGGATATGGATTGAGGAAGGCGGCCGTTGGCCCAAGGCCGTCGCCGGTCACGCCATGGCAATGGGCACAATGCTCACGGTAGAGGCCGTTTTTGCGGCCCGCGATGTCGCTCCGCACGGGGCCCGCGGCAAGCCGGAGCTTGGCCTCGTCGAGGCCCGCCTCGGGAAGACAGGCAGGGGCATCGGGCGTGCCGAACATCGCCAGCTGGTTGGTGGCCAGCTGCTGGTCGTGATCCGGCGTGAGCCGCTGCTTCGTGGCTTCGTCCTTGTTGGGG
>JAYQOK010000192.1:0-5411 GCA_038144795.1 Candidatus Kuenenia sp.
CGCGCGGCGGCCGCCGCCGCCGCCACTTCTGCGTCGGCGTCGGCAAGGCGCGGCTCGAGCAGGGCGATGCCGCCGGCATCGCGTCGCACGCCGAGCGTGTTGATCACGCCCACGAGGAGCCGGCCTGAAAGTGAGCCAGCCGCCTTGTGCAGCGCGGCATCGACCTCGGCGCCGGGGATTGCTTCGAGTGCGATCCGGGCCCACAAGGCAAGACGCTGATCGGAAAGGAGCGCGGCGAGATCGGCAGCCGATGCGGCTGTGCCGACCACGGCGAGTCGCTTGCAGGCCGCCGCCTTGTCGGCCTCGGACGCATCGGACCGAAGCACGGTGAGCGATTCCTGCTCCGTGGGCGTGGGCGCGTGAGCCGATGCGATCGGAGTGACCGCTGCCACGGCCAGGAGCCCCGCCATCAAAAGCGGCAGGGAAAAACCTGCAGATACCGGGCCGTTGGATGATCGTGTCACGAAATGATACATGTCTTTTTTCCCTCACATTCGCCAGGGCTCGCGCTGGGCTTCCGAGCGGAGACGGTTGGCCTCGTCGTCGCCGACGAATGTGTGAGTTTTATTGTCGAGGTTCACCATGCGGCCGAGGAAGATCGCCACGTTGGCGGCGTGGCAGGCGATGTGGGCATTGCAGGCGGCGTCGGCATTGCCCTTCGGCCTGCCGCGGGTCTTCACGCAGTCGAGGAAGTCCCGCACATGAAATGTCGCCGGATAATTCTCGATCTCGGCAATTATGCGTCCCGCGAGGAGCGCCGGCGAACTCAGCGCGAGCTTGCCGCTGTCGCCCGCCTCCACCCAGCCCGTCTCTCCCTCGAACCGCACGGGGCAGGAGCCGAGCGGGATCCAACCCTTCTCGCGGAAGACGAGCTCGACGCCATCGGCATAACGGGCGGTGAGCTGGCCGTCGCGGGGCGGATCGTATTCCACCGGCGGGTCGGCATCGCCCACGGCCCACTGGCAGAGGTCGACGCAGTGCGAGCCCCATTCGAGGACACCGCCGCCCACGAGCCCGCCCCCCTTCTCGAAGTTGAATCCGTCGAGCAGCTTGGCGTTGAATGGCCGCCAGGCCGCGGGGCCGAGATACATCTCCCAGTCGATCGCGGCCGGATCGGGGGCCGGTTCGGCCGGCAGCCAGCCGCTGCTGAAGGCCTTCATGCCCATCGGATGCGCAAAGACCCGCTTGAGTTTGCTGAGTCGGCCGGTACGAGCCAGTTCGCAGGCGAAGGCAAAGTGCGGAAGATTGCGCCGCTGGGTGCCGGCCTGAAAAACGGTGCCGGTCCGCCGCATCGTGTCGCGGAGCACGAGGCTCTCCTGGATCGTCTTCGTGCAGGGTTTTTCGCAGTAGATATCTTTGCCGGCGCGGGCGGCGTGCATCGCGGCCGTGCCGTGCCAATTCGGACCGGTGGCGATGAGGACGGCATCGATGTCTTTACGGTCGAGCAGTTCACGGAAATCGCGGTGCGTCTCGCAGCGGTCATCGCCATGATGGGCATCGACGATCTTTTTCACGGCCGAGCGGCGAGTCTCCTTCACGTCGCAGACTGCCGCGAATCGCACGTCGGGCTGCGACAGGAAACAGCCGAGGTCGTATTCGCCGCGGCGGCCGATGCCGATGCCGCCCACGACGAGCCGCTCGCTCGGTGGCAGGGCACCGTCGAGGCCGAGGGCCGAAGACGGAATGATCATCGGAGCCCCGGCGACAGTCACGGCGGTGGCCAGGCCGCGACGGAGCATCGCGCGGCGGGAAACGCTTGGGGAGGCGGTCATGAAGGGCTCTCTGGGGGATGAATGTCGAGGCGTATCGCGTCGAAGTCGCGGAGGCTCTTGGAGATCGGCGCCGCGGGGCCGGCGGTTCAAGAAAGAATGCCACTGATCATATGGCCGTGGACGTCGGTGAGACGACGGTCGATGCCGTTGTTTCGCCAGCTGAGGTTCGTGTGCTCGATGCCGAGCAGCCGCAGGATCGTGGCATGCACGTCATGCACGACCGTGGGATTATCGCGGTCGAGCGGCTTGTAGCCCCACTGGTCGCTCTCGCCGCAGGTCACACCCCCCTTGATGCCGCCGCCGCAGAGCCAGTTGGTGAACACGAAGGGATTGTGGTCGCGGCCCTTGCCGCCTTGGGAACTGGGCATGCGACCGAATTCCGTGGTCCACAGCACGAGCGTGTCGTCGAGCAGGCCCCGCTGATCGAGATCCTTGATCAACGCCGCCGCCCCGCGGGCCATGCCGGTGGCGAGCGGCCCGTGGTCACGTTCGACGTCTTCGTGACTGTCCCAGTTTCGCCGCGGAAAGCCGTTGTCATTGCCGCTCCAGACCTGCACGAACCGCACACCCCGCTCCAGCAGCCGCCGGGCGGCAAGGCAGCGAAGGCCAAAGTGATGGGTCTCCTCTTCGGCATTGATCTGGCTGGGCCAGTCGGTTTTGCCGAGCTGGACGCCGTACAGTTTGAGAACGTGCTCCGGTTCGTCAGCCAGGGCGAGCGCCTCGGGCGCCGCGAGCTGCATGCGGGCCGCCAGTTCATAGGATTTGATTCTGGCTTCGAGCCGCAGGTCTCCGGCCCGGCCGGCCTCGAGATGCCGGCGGTTGAGCCGGGCGAGCACCTCGCGGGCCGCACGGTCGGCTTCGGACGTGATGAAGCTGCCTGTTCGGTGAGGCCGCAAGTCGGCAACCGGCTCCTCGGCGGCCGGGTGAATCACCGTGCCGCTGAACTGTGAGGGCAGAAATCCAGCATCCCAGTTCTTGACGCCGTTGGAACCAAACCCGCGGTGATCCGGCAGCACGACGAAGGTCGGCAGATTGTCGTTCATTGAGCCGAGGGCGTAACTCACCCAGCAGCCCGCCCCCGGAAAGCCGGGCAGCACGAAGCCCGTCGTTTGGTGAAGGGTGGCTGCGGAATGGACGCCCGAGGGGCTGACCATGTTGTGGATGAACGCCATGTGATCGACGACATCCCCGAGGGCCGAAACCGGTTCGGAGAGGAGCTTGCCGCAGTCGCCGTAGGGTCGAAACTTCCAGACCGGCTTCAGCCACGGTCCAAGGCCGTTTTGAAAGGCTTCGACCGGCTCACCAAAGTCACTTTTTTCACCGTGGTGCTTGACGAGCGCCGGCTTGAAGTCAAAGAGGTCGATGTGACTGGCCGCGCCCGCCATAAACAGCTGCACGACCCGCTTGACTCTGGGAGGATAGGCATGGATGGGATCACCAGAAGGCGACCCGCCGCCCGTCGCGGCCACTCCCGGGCGGTCGCCGGCCAGCAGCGCCGCCAAGGCCAGTGAACCGAAACCGCCTCCTGAGGCGGCCAGCCATTCACGGCGCGACGTCAATGTATTCAGCGCATCAGTCCACAAAGGAAAACTCGTTGAGATTGAAGATCGCACGGCAGGTATTGGCGAGGCCGTGGGCCAACGTCAGGGCGGACAGTTCGACAACTTCTTCAGGGGTCGGTTCACGGCCGATTGCGAGCACGACCGCCCGCCGCACCTGGGCCGCCGGATCGTCACCGGCATCACGTTTCACCCGCTTCGCAAACTCCTCCGCCTGCACCACCATGAATCCGTTATTGAGGAGCGCCAGGGCTTGCAGCGCCGACAGACTCTCATTCCGTTTCTCCACCCGCATCGACGGGTCGGCACAGTCGAGTACCGTCATGAACGGTTGGGTCTGACTGCGGACGATGAATCGGTAGACGCCCCGCCGCCAGGTCGAGCGATCGGTTGGATCGGCCAGGTCGTAGCGGTAGTGGGGCGAGTGTTGCGGGTGCTCGACTTTGAAGTCCTGCCAGCCAGGGCCGCCCATGGTCAGGTCGAGCGTGCCTGCCGTGGCCAGCACGGCATCGCGGATCGCCTCAGCCTCCAGTCGCTGCCGATTTTGCCGCCACAACAGTCGGTTTTCACCATCGACCGCGGCAGATGCGGGCCGCGATTGACTTCGCTGCCGGTAGGTGGCGCTTGTCACGATCAGTCGGTGGAGATCTTTGAGAGAGCCCCCGCCTTCGCGAAACCGGATTGCCAGCCAGTCGAGTAGTTGCGGGTGCGACGGTTCGCCCCCCATGCTCCCGAAGTCACTCGAGGTTTGCACGATACCGTTGCCGAAGTGATACTGCCAGACGCGGTTGACGATGCTCCGCCAGGTCAGCGGATTGCGACGATCAGTCAGCCACCGCGCCAGCGCCACGCGTCGCGCTCCCTCCGCATGATCGGCCGGCAGATCGAAGCGACTTTCGATGCCCTCCACGAGCGACAGGGCTCCCGGCCCCACCTCGTGCGTCGCGGCAAGCACGTTTCCCCGGGAGAGCACATGAATCGTCCGCGGCACACCCTTACGGATCTGGGTGCTTGCCGCGTAGACAACCTTGAGCGGCGGCAGGGCCTTCTGCTCATCGACCACACCCTTCAAGTCGGCGAGCACCTCCCGGTAGTCGTCGACCTGGGAGGGATCCTTGGCCTTCGCGAACAGTTCAGCCCGCTTTGCCTCGAGAGCCTCGACCGAACCCGTGCCTTCGGCCGGGCTCAATCCGTCGATGAGATTGGTCCGTTGCCACCGCGGGGCCGCCTCGATCGAGTCGAGCGCCGTCACAACCGCGGCAGACGCCACATTCCCGCCCTGGGCGTCAAGGACTCGAACTTCTGCCAGCGCGAAGATGGAGTCGTTTTGGCGAGTCGCGAGTTTGGTGGCCGTGATCCGCAGGTAGCGGCCTGAGGCAGCCACGGTTGCGACCTGTGGCGTCGTGCCCGGGTTCGGCACGTCGGCCGCAGTGTGGTCGGCAACGACGATCCCGGGCGCGATGAATTCGGGATCGTCACTGATCTCGATCCGATACCGCACCGGAAACCCGAAGCCACCGCCGATGTTGTTGAAGTCGTCAAAGCATGGAAAGAGCGTGACTTCGCGAATGTCACGCCGCTCGCCAAGATCGAGTTGCACCCATTTGGTGGCGTCCTGACGAGGGGCGATGCCGCTGTGGTAGCCGAAAGCTGCCGTCGGATTCTCGCCGCCCCGCTTGGCGGGATTGGCGATCTGCTGTTCGAGTTCCCGCAGGTGCGGGCTGATCGCCTTCTGCAGGCTGTCGCGCCGCGATTCCAGCGACTGCTTCCTGGCCTCGAGCGAGTCGGCCAGTCGCGTTACGCTCGGGTCGGTCGAATACCGGCGGTCGTCGCGGTCGATCGCCGCGAAGACCGCCTGCAGAGAGTAGTAGTCATCCTGCGTGATCGGGTCGAACTTATGGTTGTGGCATTGTGCGCAGTGAATAGTCACGCTGCAGAAAGTGCCGATCGTGTTGGCCACCATGTCATCGCGATCGAGGTGGCGGGCGATCTTGCCGTCGGTCTTGGTCTCGGGCACTTCGCGATGACCAATCAGATCCCAGGGGCCAGCGGCTATGAATCCGGTCGCTTCGTGGCCGTC
>JAYQOK010000193.1:0-5395 GCA_038144795.1 Candidatus Kuenenia sp.
GGCTGAAGCCTGTCATGAATTCCGCGAGGGCTTGCCCGTGCCACAGAGCCGGCGTTGGCAGCGAGCGGAGGCAGGATGCCGAGAGCAAAGCTGGCATCGAGTGAGCGAAGGGCAGGATGCCCGTAGCGAACGTCCGGCGATATGGCACGGGCAACCCCGACCTCCGCCACAAGCCACTCTCCGTCAGCGATGACCGAGAGTGTATAGTGCCTCGCATTCGACATCCCCCACGCCCGCCCCGGAGCCGCTTGCGACATGAAGGCCGATGATCTCCGCGAAGCCTATCTGGCATTCTTCGAATCCAAGGGTTGCGTCCGCCGCCCAAGCGATGTGCTCGTGCCCCGGTGGGATCCGTCGGTGCTCTTCACGCCCGCGGGGATGAACCAGTTCAAGGATCACTTCCTCGGCAAGTGCAAGCTGGAATTCACGCGGGCCACGACCTGCCAGAAATGCCTGCGGACCGGCGACATCGACAACGTGGGCCGGACACCACGGCATCACACCTTCTTCGAGATGCTCGGCAACTTCAGCTTCGGCGATTACTTCAAGCAGGAGGCGATCCACTGGGCCTGGGAGTTTCTCACCGCCAAGGACTGGCTCAACATCGCTCCCGAGAAACTCTCGATCACGGTCTATAAGGACGACAACGAGGCCTACGCGATCTGGTCTGACAAAATCGGCGTGCCATCAACCAGGATCACGCGCATGGGCGAAGACGACAACTTCTGGCCGGCCTCCGCCCCGAGCCAGGGCCCCGATGGCGTCTGCGGCCCATGCAGCGAGATCTTCTATCGGATGCCGGATGGGAGCGACGTGGAGATCTGGAACCTCGTGTTCACGCAGTTCAACCGTGTCGGCCCGCCCCCCGACAATCTCTCGCCACTGCCGAGCCGCAATATCGACACCGGCATGGGCCTCGAACGAACCTGCGCGATGCTGCAGGGCGTCGACAGCAATTTCCACATCGACATCCTCCGCCCACTCGTCGAGGCGGTGGCCGATGTCTGCGGCAGGCGGTATGTGCCAGCCGATGACGACGGCCGCCGGATGCGGCGGATTGCCGATCATGTGCGGGCCTGCACGTTCGCCATCCACGAAAACGTGATGCCGGGCAACAACGAAGAGAAATACGTCGTGAAGCGGCTGCTGCGGCGGGCTGTGCTCGATGGCCGCCAGATGGGGATGCAGGAGCCCTTCCTTCACAAGCTGCCCGGCAGCGTCGCCGAGATGATGCGAAAGTCGTATCCGGAGCTGGCCGACACGGTCGACCGCGTGGCGGGCGTGATCTGTCGCGAAGAAGAATCCTTTCTGGCCACGATCGACGGTGGCCTTGAGCGGATCGAGAAGCTCTTTGCCACGACGGCCACCGAGACGGTGAAGGGAAGCGACGCGGCCGAGCTCTACACCACCTATGGCTTCCCGCCTGAATTGCTCGAAACGATTGCCGCCGAACGCAACATCGGGTTTGACTGGGAGGGCTTCCGGGCAGCCATGGAGGAGCACGGCCAGCGGTCAGGGGCGGGCAGCCGGGTGGAGGTATTTACATCGGGCCCACTCGACGCTCTCAAGCAATCGATGCACGGCTCGCAGTTTGTCGGCTATGACACGACCGAAGCCGATGGCGAGATCGTCGGCATCATCGCCCAGGACCGGCTCTGCGAGACCTTCCGCGAGGTCGGCCATGCCTCACCGGCCACGGTGATTCTAGACCGCACGCCGTTTTACGGTGAATCGGGTGGGCAGGTCGGCGACACCGGCTGGCTCGAGACGCCGACGGGGCGATTTCAGGTGATCGACACGCTCCGCGAAGGGGGCTTTGTGCTTCACATCGGCCACCTGGTTTCGGGCACACTCGACCTCGGGCAGCCCGCCCACGCGAGTGTCGATGCCGATCGCCGCGGGGCCCTGCGGCGGGCACACTCTGCCACCCACCTGCTGCATGCCGCCCTCCAGCACTTCCTCGGCTCTCATGCCGTGCAGCAGGGCTCGAAGGTCGATGCCGACATGCTGCGGTTTGACTTTTCGCATGGCGAGGCCGTGGGGCAGGAGACACTGGAAAAGATCGAGAGCATGGTGAACACGTCGGTGCTGGCGGCGGTGCCGGTGTTGGCCCAGCTGCTCCCCCTAGCGGAGGCCCGCCACGCCGGGGCGATGATGCTCTTCGGCGAGAAGTATCCCGACATCGTGCGGATGGTGACGATGGACGGCGTGAGCCGTGAACTCTGTGGCGGCACCCATGTGACAAGCACGGGCCAGATCGGCCTCGTGCGAATCGTCGGTGAGGAAAGCGTGTCGGCCGGTACGCGGAGAATCTCGGCCGTCACCGGCCTCGAAGCGCTCAGCCGGCTCCGTCGCGCCGAGCAGACGCTGACCGAATCGGCCGCAGCCCTCAAGGTGCCGGCCGGTGAACTGCCCCAGCGGCTGGCCGCAATTCAGAAAGAGATCAAAACGCTCAAGAAAACCAAGCCGGCCGCAGCGGCTGGCACGGCACCTGATCAGCTCCTCACGACCGCGGTCGTGGTTGGCGACACGAAGATCGTGGTTGCTGAGGCCTCCGGCAGCGATGCCGGCGGCATGCGGCAATGCATCGATCTGCTGCGACGGAAGGCCAGCCCGATCGCCGTGCTGCTGGCCGCCGCCGACGAGGGCAAGGTGACCCTCGTGGCAGGCATCTCCCGTGAACTCGAAGCCCGCGGCCTCTCCGCCGGTGACTGGATCAAGGAGCCGGCCACGATCGTGGGAGGGAAGGGGGGCGGTCGCCCCGATATGGCGCAGGCGGGCGGTAAGCTTGCCGACCAGCTACCGGCGGCCCTCGACGCCGCCCGACGGGCGATCGAGGCGATGCTGCAAAAAGAAGAGACATAACGCGCCGGCGAGCGCTTACCCGTGCCACATCGCCGGACGTTCGATTCGGGCATCCATGCCCTACGCTCTCTCGATGCCAGCATCGCTTTCGGCATCCTGCCTGCGCTCGCTGCCAACGCCGGCTCCGTGGCACGGGCAACCGCTCACCTCCCTCAATGTATTTCCAGATTTCAGGCAAGCTTCTGCAAGGCGGCGAGGGCGGCGTCGTAGTCGGGCTCTTCAGCTACTTCCTTGACCACCTGCGCATATTGGACGGTGCCCTGAGCATCGAGCACGAAGACTGCGCGGGCCAGGATCTTCAACTCGTCGATGAGCACGCCCCAGTGGGTGCCAAAGCTGCGATCCATGTAGTCGCTGCCGTTCTTCATCGACTTGATGTCTTCAACGCCGCAGAAGCGATTCATCGCGAACGGCAGGTCGAGGCTCACCGTGACCGCGGTAAAGGAGTCGCCGAGGGCAGCTAGCTTTTGATTGAACGTCTTCGTCTGCACCTGGCAGACGGGCGTGTCGAGCGACGGAACGACGCTGATGATGGCCGGCTTGCCGAGGAGGTCGGCCTTCGTGATGTGGTGCATGCCCCCCTCGCCGTAGAAGACGAGATCGAAGTCAGGGGCTGGCTTGCCCACCTGCACTTCCTCACCAACCAGGGTGAGCGGATTACCCTTGAACGTCACTGCTCCATGCCGGCCCATGACCTTTTCTCCTCGAGGTGTCGTCGATCCCGCAAACGTGCTGGCAGTATTGCCGCACGGCCACGCGAGGCAACCCCGGGCCCGAAAAACCGCCACAAAACCCGGGGCTTGCCCGCCCTGCCAAAAACCGAACTTGCAGCCCCTGCCACGATCTTTAGATTGAGCGGTGGGAAAGGACATTCCAGTTCACGCTGCCTTTTCCGGGGAAGGGATTTCTACGGAGGGGGCCTCACGGAGGATCGAGCCGATGCCATCTCTCGAATCGAATGCTGCAATTGCCGAACCGCAGTGTTGTAAGTCTCAGGCCCGTTGTGGGCACATGCAGATTGAGCGGGGTCCGGACTGGCTGTTTGTGCGTCTTGAAGGCGATGCCAGACGGGCCGCAATGAGCCCGGAGCAGGCGTTGGCCGACGGCATCTGGGAAGCGCTGCAGGAAAACCACGCCCATCGCGTCCTTCTGGAACTCGATCAGGTCGATGTGATCGACGATGATCTGATCGCCACGATCACCTCGCTTGCAAGCCGGATTCGCTCGGCCGGGGGCCTGATGCGGCTCTGCGGCCTGTCGGAGGTCGATCTACGCACGCTGCGGGCCCGCGGCGGGGCCAATGTGGCCCACTTCGATTCCCGCGCCGCAGCCGTCGGCGCCCCCAGGCAGGCCGGTGTATCCTGACCGCACTCTCATGCGTGCGATCGGACGTTTCGGACAAATCATCGGTCTCGGCCTGCCGGCGGTGGCCGTCCTGTTGGAACTCAACCGGACGATCTCGCTCGGGCAGATGCTCATGTTGTTGGTGTTCTCTATCTGCACCTTCTGGATCGGTCGCATCCTCGAGGGCTACGCTGCCCGCTAGCCTGCCACCACCATGACGACGCCCGCACTTCATCCGCTTCTGTTTGCGCCACTCTACCGCCGCTACATCTGGGGTGGCCGCCGGTTCGCTTCGATGCTCGGTCGTAATCTGCCTCCCGGTGACGACTATGCCGAGTCATGGGAACTGGTCGATCGCGGCTCCGATCAGAGCGTGGTCGCGGCCGGCCCGCTGGCCGGCACAACCCTCGGCGATATCGTCCGCACCCGCGGCCTCGAACTCCTCCGTCGCCACCCCACGCAGGATGCCTTCCCGCGCCTAGTCAAGTTTATAGAAGCCCGCCACGACCGCTCCGTGCAGGTGCACCCCGACGATGCCCGCGCCCGCCTGCTCACGCCTCCCGACCGTGGCAAGACCGAGGCCTGGTATGTGATCGATGCCGCTCCCGGCAGCCGGATCTATGCCGGCCTCCGCACCGGCACCGCGCGGGATGATCTGGCCGCCGCCTTGCGGGCCGGCCGCTGTGGCGACGTGCTGCATTCTTTCGATCCACACCCTGGCGACTGTATCTTCATCCCCGCCGGCACGGTCCACGCGATTGGCGCCGGGCTGATGGTGGCCGAGATCCAACAATCGAGCGACGTCACCTACCGGCTTCATGACTGGAATCGCGTCGGCCCCGATGGCAAACCCCGCGCCATGCACATCGAGGCCGGCCTGGAAGCAGTCACCCACTTTGAACCGGTCGCACCGGTAAACGGCGTACCAACCACCGACCCGGCCGCGCGGCGGCTGGTGACCAACGAGTATTTTCTTCTCGATGAGGTCCATCCCAACCGTCAATGGCGGGTAGGCGACGACGATCGCTGTCATCTCCTCGTCGTGCTGAGCGGCAACCTCCGACTGGAACCACACTGGGGGCTGCCCGATCTCGTTGCTGGCTCCTGCGTGCTCCTCCCCGCGGCCGTGGGAATGCATACCTTAGCACTACGCTACGAAGCCGAGGCCGCAAAGTTTCTCCATATG
>JAYQOK010000194.1:0-5302 GCA_038144795.1 Candidatus Kuenenia sp.
GCTCACGATCGTTCCGGCCGGTGGTTGCGTGGGCACGGAGGTCGAGGTCGTGGTCGGTGGCGAACGGATCGAGCCGGCGGAGGCCCTGCTTTTCTCCCACCCTTCGTTGACAGCGCGGCCGAAGCAGGACAATGGCGGTAAGCCCGTGCCCAACTCGTTCGTCGTCTCGATCGCTCGTGACGCCCCCGTCGGCGTCCACGACGCCACGCTGGTCACGGCCCTAGGCATCTCGTCGGCCCGCGCCTTCAGCGTCGGCAGCCTGCCGGAGACGTCTCGTACTGCCACGAATACCTCGGTCAAGACGGCGACGCCGATGGCGGTGAATTCCCTCTGCAACGCCAACACCACGCCCCAGTCGATTGACCACTACCGTCTCGAGTTGCATCGCGGCCAGCGGATCCGCGTCGAGTGCGCCGCCATCGGCATCGACTCCCGGCTGCAGCCCGTGATCGCGATCGCCGACGCGGCTGGTAATGATGTTGCCGTCGAGCGGCGCAATCGCCCGCTCGACTTCACTGCCGAGAGGGAGGGCGTGTGTATTGTGAAGGTGCACGACCTCGCCTTCCGGGGTGGGCCGGCCTACTTCTACCGGATCATCGTCTCGGAGCCGGCAGCCGGTGACGACTCCAGACACCCCACCACACGGCCGGTCAACACCTTCTCCTGGCCTCCGAGCGGCTTGGCGGCACGCCCCACGGCCACGGAGACCGAGCCGAACGACTCTCCCGACGCGGCGCAGGCGATCACGCTGCCCTGTGACATGGGTGGAGTGTTTCTCGCCGCCGGCGACGTCGACATATTCGAGTTCGAGGCGACCAAGGGGGAGGTCTGGTGGATCGAGGTGGCGTCCGAGCGGCTTGGCGCGCCTACCGACCCCGTGGCCGTCTTGCAGCGGGTCGTGACAGAGAACGGCGTTGAGCGGCTCGATGATGTGGCGGAGTTCAACGACATCGCCAACCCACTCAAGCCGTCGAGCCAGTTCTACTCCTATGACGGCCCGCCGTATGTGACCGGCTCAGCCGACATTCTTGGCAAGTTTGAGATCAAGGAGTCTGGCCGGCATCGCCTACAGCTGCGCGATCTCTTCGGCGGCACCCGAGTGGAGCCGTTGAGCGAGTACCGCCTCGTAATCCGGCGAGCCGAGCCCGACTTCGCGCTCGTTGGCTGGCCGCTGCACATGGAACTCCGCAACGGCGACCGTGCCGACCTTTCAAAGCCGTTCGCCCTACGGTCAGGGGGCACGATCGCCGTCGAGGTCGTTGCCCTGCGACGGGATGGGTTCGACGGCGACATCGACCTGTCAATCGAAGGACTGCCCGCCGGGGTAACTGCCACTGGCCTGCGGATTCCCAAAGACGCGGCGCGGGGCATCATCGCGCTGACGGCCGCCGATGGCGCCTCCACCGCGCCGGTGCCGCTCACGATCGTTGGCCGGGCGCGAGTGGGGGAGGCCGAGATGTGCCGCCCCTGCCGGATCGCGTCGGTGGCCTGGCCGATCCGTGACCACTCGGCGGAGCTGCCGCAGCCACGGCTCGTGTCGTCGCCCATGCTCACGGCCTCGACCACGGAGCCCTTCCCACTCGCGATCCGTGGCACCACGGCGGCCCCGATCGAGGCCACCGTCGCATCGACCGTGAAGGTTCCGCTCACGCTCACGCGGCGCGGCAAGCTGCTGGGGACCGTGACCAAACTGCGCATCTTCGGCCAGGGGTTCGACAAAGCGGCCGCCGTCGACGTACCCCTATCGGCCGACACCCATGATTTTCCAGTCGATCTCGGGAAGCTCAAGATCGAGCCGGGCCGCCACACCATCGTGCTTTACGGCGCTGCGACGGTGGCTTACCAGCAGCCGACTCACGGGGACAAGCCCGCCGCAACGGTCGACATCGCTGATATCATCGTCTCAGAGCCGATTCACCTCGATGTGAAACCGGCGGCAGATGGCGGCTCACCGATCTCGCCAGTGCCTGCCCCACAGGGAGAAAAGAAGTCATGAGCAACCACGTCGTTTCTTCCGCGATGAGGCACTGCGTGGGTCCGGGTGCCCGGCGGCACTTCCTCCAGGCCGGCCTTGCGGGATTCGCCAGCCTCTCCCTCCCAGGCATGCTTCGACTGCGAGCCGAGCATCCCAAGGCGGTGAACCCGTCTTCGACAGCTGTGATCATGGTCTGGTTGCCGGGCGGCTGTTCGCAGTTGGACACCTACGACCCGAAACCAGAGGCGTCGAGCGAGTATCGCGGTCCCTTCCGTACTATTCCCACCAAGATTCCCGGGGTGCACTTCACCGAACTTCTGCCCCGACAGGCGGCTCTCGCCGACAAGTTCACCACCGTGCGTTCGATGATGCAGACCGCCCCCGGGCACCCTGCGGGCTCCATGCAAATGCTCTCGGGCGATATGGCCACGCAAGATAAACCCAAGCCGAAGTATCCCGACTGGATGTGTGCGACCAACTACCTCCGCTCGCGTCACCTGCCCCGGTCGAATCCCCTGCCGCGATACGTTGGCATCAACCCGCCACTGGAATACAACGGGCCCGCCTACGTGGGCGACGCCTATCAGCCGTTCACCGTGTCGGGCGACCCGAGCCTGCCCAACTTCTCCGTTCCAAACCTCGGAGTGTCGGGGGCCGCCGAACTCGGCCGGCTGGACCGTCGAGCCAGCCTGCGGCGCCGGCTAGACGGCCTGCAGCAGGCCGTCGACCACCAACTTGAGATGGATGCGCTCGATCAATTCGAAGCGCAGGCCATGATGCTGCTTACCGACCCAAGGGCGAAGGACGCCTTCGATCTCTCCCGGGAGGATGACAAGACCCGCGACCACTACGGCCGCAATTCGTGGGGGCAGCAGCTCTTGATGGCCAGGCGGCTCGTCGAGGCCGGTGTCGACATCGTGACCACAAGCCTTTCTGGCCCGCTCTGCGGCCGCGTGAACAACTGGGACGACCATGCCGTCAACCACCACATCTTCGAGGCGCTGCGGTTCCGGGCCGAAGCCTATGACCAGGCCGTGGCGGCGCTCATCGAGGACATCCACGACCGCGGGCTCAACAAGCGGGTACTCGTCGTGGTCACCGGCGAGTTTGGCCACACACCCAAGATCAGCTATGGGGCGAGTACAGGCGCCGGCAACGCCAGTGGCCCGGCCGGAACGCAGCAGCCCGGCCGCGACCACTGGCCGGCGGCGTTCTCCAATATCTGGTTCGGGGGCGGGATTCGTCCCGGGCAGGTGGTCGGCGCGACCGACCGCCGTGCCGAGGCCGTCATCGACCGTCGCTGCACTGCGCATGACTTCCTGGCGACGATCTACCACCATCTCGGCATCGATTCCTCGCGGGTCACGATTCAGGACTTCACGGGCCGGCCGACCCTCCTAGTCGAGAACGGCCGACCGATCCCGGAACTGATTGGCTGATCTGCGACGGCTGGCCCGAGCAGCGGGACGTGCGTTTCCTAATGCACGACACCTCACGGATCGCGTGGGCGAAGCTCATGGCTCGGGTAGGGGAGGAGTTTCCTTTTGCGTGTCCGAACTGCGGCGGCGACATCCGGCTGATCGCGTTCATCACGGAGCCGGGGTCGATCCGGAAGATCCTCACACACCTGCAGGACACACGCTTGTGACGAACGCACCTTGCCACCGCATTCATGAAGTCTTTCTGGACTTTTCCCACTTCGGTGATACGTTAGTCCGCGGGTACGAAAGAGTGGTCTGGGAGCATCCAGTGCATTTTCACGCCAGGGTTGGCGGCCCGCAGTTCTTTGAGCAGCATGATCGGATTCTCCTAACGTCGTTCCCGAAGTGTCCTTTGCAGCGACGCGATAATCCTCAGCGTCACGTATTTCAGTAGTCTCTTGCAATGCAATCTAACAGGAAAAGTGAGTTGCGATGATCCAGATTGTTCTTTTGGCAGCAGTCGTTATTGCTTTAGTTGCTGGCGTTCTGCAGCGGCGCTCCGGTGATCGGGTCACGTACGTACTCGGAGCGATTTTTCGGCTGGTGTACTCGCTGACCTTTGGAGTCCCATTCTTTGTGATGGGCTTTCTTGTATTCCTTTTTCTTGACATCTTCTTTCCCGAGTCATCGAAGAGTTATGTGTTCTTAACCAATTTTTTTAAATGGGGCAGTTGCTACTGGTTCAAAGGAGTCAAGTTAGAGACGGACGACTTCGAGGTCCACGTGCAGAAGCAACGCAAACTCAACGGAGATTGAGAAAATCATTTCTGGTTTTGTGAGCAGACGCCGTGTTTTGTCGCGGTCTGGGTAGTAGTCCGTTCAACGTCCGGTCGGCATTCGCCTCGGGCGAGCGTGATCGTGCTCGTCGGATCGGTCGGATCACCGCAGGTAGCGGTGTGATGTGCCAAGGCGATCCCGCGCAGTGTATCGGGCACAGCGGCGGCAGCGTAAGGAGAAAGGCGACACGGTCGCGGCAGGTAGTTTTTTTGGACCGGTCAGCTAGCCGAGTAGTCGAGCGGTGTCGCAGGCTACTCAAGAGGGCAGCGAGCAAAGACGCTACTAGTGCAGAGTCCGAAGAAGTAGTCGGCAAGTCTTTCAGCTGCCGGTCGATATCAGATATCGACGCCCACTTCCACATTCTTGCGTTGGGCAGCGTCGGTGAAGTTCGCGCTGGTGACAAGGGCGCGCGAGCGGTCCACGATCACGCACTTTGCGTGGAGGCTTGCACGGGCATCGCCAGTGTCGAGTGACCGCGGGTCGTAGAAGAGGGCCGGAAGGGTCGGCCACGGCCAATGCTTCTGACGAAAGTCGCGAGCGAAGCGGGCGACGAGCTCGGCCGAAGGCGTTTGGTCGTTCCAAGCCCGCTGGATGTCGAGACAGATCGTTACAGCAAGGCCCGGAATCTCAGCCATCCGTCTTGCGAGTGGCTCGAAGATCTTTCGGCCGTCATGCACGGCGTAGCCTACGAGGATTACTTCGCGGTCGGCCTGCGACACCAGCGTTCGCATAACGGCGGCCGTGTCTGCCGTAGGAACGCCTGGTAGATCAGGGCCCGAGAACACGAGATCAAAAAGACTTGTGGGCTTTGGAGCACGGCGGGCCGCCGCGGCGATTCCAGCCATGACTGTGGCGAGATGCTTGGGGATGATGACCCCCGCCCGCTCCGCCTTTCCTCGTGGCATTTCTTGCCTTCCCTTGGTTGCGGCCACCTAGGATTCTCGCTACCGAAGTGGCCTCGTTTAAGGGGGGCAGGTCATCAGCCACCTGTGCCCGACTCAGCCTGCCTCAAAGCGAACGCTATCTGCTCTTCCGTAAAGTGCTTCTTTCCCATCCGAAAAACCCACCC
>JAYQOK010000195.1:0-2659 GCA_038144795.1 Candidatus Kuenenia sp.
GTCGGCGCCCGGTTCAGGAGCACCGGGTGGTTGCGGATCACCTCCTCGAGGATGTCCCAGACCTCGGCATCCTTGCGCTCGAGCATCTTCTTCGCGCTCTTGATCGTGTCGGCGTGGCCGAGTTCCTTGAGCCGTCGGATGATGAACGGCTGATAGAGCTCCAGCGCGATCTTTTTCGGGAGGCCGCACTGATGGAGGCGAAGGGTCGGCCCGACGACGATCACCGACCGGGCCGAGTAGTCGACCCGCTTGCCAAGGAGATTTTCTCGGAAACGCCCCTGCTTGCCCTTGATCATGTCGGTGAGGCTCTTGAGTGGCCGGTTGCTCGACGCGAGCACGGGCCGCTTGCAGCGATTGTTGTCAAACAACGCATCGACGGACTGCTGCAGCATCCGCTTCTCGTTGCGGATGATCACCTCGGGCGCATTCAGATCGACGAGCTTCTTGAGCCGGTTATTGCGATTGATGATTCGGCGATAGAGGTCGTTGAGGTCGCTCGTGGCGAAGTTGCCGCTGTCGAGCATGACGAGCGGCCGGAGATCGGGGGGGATCACCGGGATCACATCAAGCACCATCCACTCGGGCTTGTTCTCGCTGTCACGGATCGCCTCGACGATCTTGAGCCGATTGACCAGATCCTTCTTTTTTTGCTTCGAATTGGTGGTAGCCAGCTCTTCACGGAGCTCCTTCGAGAGCGTTACCAGATCGAGGCTCAAGAGCAGTTTACGGATCGCCTCAGCGCCCATCTCGGCCTCGAAGCCATCGTCGCCAAAGTTGGCCCGGGCCTCGCGATACTCATCTTCCGAGAGCAACTGCTGCTTCTTCAGGGGCGTGTCTTTGGGATCGAGCACAACATAGTCCTGGAAGTAGATCACCTTCTCCAGGCTCGAGGTCTTCATGTCGAGCAGCGCGCCGAGTCGGCTGGGCATCGCCTTGAAGAACCAGATGTGGACGATCGGCGCGGCCAATTCGATATGGCCCATCCGCTTCCGTCGCACCCGCGAGTGAGTGACCTTTACACCGCAGCGGTCGCAGATCATCCCCTTGTATTTCATGCCGCGGTACTTGCCGCAGGAGCATTCCCAGTCTTTTTCCGGGCCAAAGATCTTCTCGCACATCAGACCGTCCTTCTCAGGGCGGTAGGTGCGGTAGTTGATCGTCTCCGGCTTCTTCACTTCGCCAAACGACCAGCTGCGAATATCGTGCGGTCGGGCCAGGCTGATCTTGACGGCCGAATAGTCATTGACGCGATCGTAGGTGGCTTCACCGATGCTCACGTGTCAAATCCTCCTTTTTTCGAGTTGCATGTTCAGTCCCAGACCCCGGATTTCGTTGGTGAGCACGTCGAAGCTGGCGGGCGTGCCGGCCTCGAGCGTGTTTTCACCCTTCACCATGCTCTCGTAGATCTTGGTCCGCCCTTCCACGTCATCGCTCTTTACGGTGAGCAGTTCCTGAAGGATGTAGGCAGCCCCGTAGGCCTCGAGCGCCCAGACTTCCATCTCGCCAAACCGCTGGCCGCCGAAGCGGGCCTTGCCGCCAAGCGGCTGCTGCGTGATGAGCGAGTAGGGGCCGGTCGAGCGGGCATGCACCTTGTCGTCGACGAGGTGGTGCAGCTTGAGCATGTAGATGTAGCCGACTGTCGTCTCCTGCTCGAGCGGCTCGCCGGTACGGCCGTCGAAGAGTTGTGCCTTGCCGTGCTTTGGTAGGCCGGCATCGGCGAGAACGGCATTGATGTCATCCTCGCTGGCGCCATCAAAGACGGGCGTGATGGCCTGGAAGCCGAGCACCTTGCCGGCCCAGCCGAGATGCGTCTCCAGAATCTGGCCGACGTTCATCCGGCTCGGTACGCCGAGGGGATTGAGCAGGATCTGCACCGGAGTGCCATCGGCGAGGAAGGGCATGTCTTCCTTCGGCAGGATCTTGGCGATCACTCCTTTGTTGCCGTGGCGGCCGGCCATCTTGTCACCCACGGAGATCACCCGCTTGGCAGCTACGTAGACCTTCACCACCTCCCGCCCGCCCGGACTAAGTCCGTCGCCGCGTTTCATGCTGTTCAGCGCCCGCTCCTTGGCATCGATGGCGTCTTCGACGGCGGGCCACATTGTCTTGTGGAGTTTGTCGACATCAGCCTTTCGCTGCGGGGAGCGGATGTCGAGCGCGTCGAGGCTAAAAGTTTCCGCCCGTTCCGCCACCACCTTGTGGTCGAGGTTCCGCACGAGTGGGCTGCCATCAGCCGCCGCAAGCGGCTTCTGGAGCACCTTTTCGATTTCCGCCACCAGCGCCCCGAACGCTTCGGCGATCCGCAGGTTGCCCTGGCTCTCGACCTCCTTCACCTGCTTTTGAAACTCTCGTCGTTCCTCCTCCGAGAGGCTCATCTGCCGTGAAAACTTCTCCGTGGCGATGACGATGCCTTCAACACCCGAAGGCACCTCAAGCGAATCATTTTTCACATCTTCACCGGCCCGGCCGAAGATGGCATGGAGCAGCTTCTCCTCCGGAGTCAGCTCAGTCTTGCTTTTCGGCGACACCTTACCGACGAGAATATCGCCTGGGCGGACATAGGTGCCGATCTTGACGATGCCACCTTCATCAAGGTTTTTCAGCGCTCGCTCGCCCACATTTGGGATGTCGCGGGTGAACTCTTCACGGCCGAGCTTTT
>JAYQOK010000195.1:2669-5263 GCA_038144795.1 Candidatus Kuenenia sp.
CGATGTCATAGTCCTCGATATGAATCGAGGTGTAGACGTCGTCCTCAACGAGTTCTTCACTAATGATGATGGCATCTTCAAAGTTGAAGCCGTCCCAGGCCATGAAGCCGACGAGGACATTGCGACCGAGGGCCAACTCCCCCTTGTAGGTAGCAGCGCCGTCAGCAATCACATCACCCTTTTCCACCTTCTGCCCGAGCGTCACGATCGGCTTCTGGTTTTGGCAGGTCCGCTCGTTGAGGCCGACATATTTCCGCAGGGGGTAGACATCAGGCATTCCCGACGCGGGCGTGACCTCAATCGACTCGGCGTCGACGTAAGTGACCGTGCCCTTCTTGGCCGTCCGGACGAGGAGGCCAGAGTTGGTCGCCACGTCACGCTCCATTCCGGTGGCCACCACCGGCGGTTCTGTGACGAGGAGCGGCACCGCCTGCCGCTGCATGTTGGAGCCCATGAGGGCACGATTGGCATCGTCGTGCTCGAGAAAGGGAATCAAACCGGCCGAGACGCCTACCATCTGGCTCGGCGCGACGTCGATGTATTCGATCTTGTCGGCCGGCACGAGCACGAAGTCGCCACGCTGGCGGGCCACGATCGTGTCGCCCTGCAGTTTCCCATCGACAACGAGTGCGTCGGCCGGGGCGAGGCAGGCCTCATGCTCCTCGTCAGCCCGCAGCCAGACGACGTCATCAGTGAGTTTGGTCTTAGCAACCTTACGATACGGCGTGACGAGAAACCCGTAGGAGTCGACGCCCGAATAGATCGCGAGGCTGGAGATCAGACCGATATTCGTGCCTTCCGGTGTCTCGATCGGGCAGATCCGCCCGTAGTGGGAGATATGCACGTCGCGCACCTCGAAGCCTGCCCGCTTGCGATTGAGGCCGCCCGGGCCGAGGGCCGAGAGTCGCCGCTCGTGCGTGAGCATTGAGAGCGGGTTCGTCTGGTCAACAACCTGCGAGAGCTCACCCCGACCGAAGAAATACTCGATCGCCGCCGAGATGCTCTTTGGGTTGATGAGCGTCCTCGGCGACATCTCGGTGACGTCCTTGAGGCTCATCCGTTCCTGCACCGTGCGGCGAAGTTTGAGAAAGCCCTTCCGCAATTCGTCACTGGCCAGTTCGTCGATCGTTCGCAGGCGGCGGTTGCCGAGGTGGTCAATGTCATCCACCTCTACTTCCTCTTCGCCTTCGCTCAACCGTAACATGTACTTGATTGCGGCGATCAGATCGTCGGCACGGAGCGTCATCTCCGTTTCCGGCACGTTGAGACCAAGCTTCCGATTGATGCGAAACCGGCCGACGCGGCCAAGCCGATAGCGGTTGGTGTCTTTGAACTTTTCCTCGAACAGCGTCACCGCCTTGTCGAGAGCCGGTGGATTGCCGGGGCGAAGCCGCTGGTAGATGCGGATCAGAGCATCCTGATGGCTCGGGGAAACGCCGGTGCGGCGCCGTGACTCGTCGGCATCTTCACGAAGGCTATTCATGATCAGGGGCACCTTCTGCTCCTGCATCACTTCCACCGCCTTGAGGCCGGATGTGCAGATCAGTTCGGCCTGGTCGTGAGTGATTGTGTTGCCGGCGTCGACGATGATCTCGCCGGCCCGCTCGCTCCCCTTCGGATAAACGATGTCATCGACAGCGATCCTGCCCTCGAGCTTGCCGACGCTTCGTCCACCGGCCACCTTCTCGACCGTCGACTTGTAAAACAGCTTGAGGATTTCGGAATCGCGACTGTATTTCGGATCCATCGCCCGTAGCAGCGTGAGCGCCGAAAACTTGCCGCTCTGGTCGATCCGTACCTGGAGCGTGTCTTTCTTAGACACATTAATCTCGATCCAGCTGCCACGCTCCGGGATGATGCGGCAGTTGTGTGTCTTCCGGTCGGCAGACTCGGTGTCGGCCACGAAGTCGATGCCCGGCGAGCGATGGAGCTGGCTGACAACGACCCGCTCGGCACCATTGATGATGAATTCACCACCACCGAGCATGATCGGGACATCGCCGAGGTAGACCTCCTCTTCGATCGGCTGCTCACGGGTGAGCCGGAGCCAGACCCGCAGCGGGCGGCCATAGGTCAGCCGCAGCTGACGGCACTCGTCGGGTGTATATCGCGGCTTGCCAAGGTCGTATCGAAGGTATTCGAGCTTGACCGTCTTGTCATAGCTTTCAATCGGAAAGATCTCCCGGAGTACGCCTTCGATACCCTGGTCTTTCCGCTTGTTCGGGGCGACGTCGTACTGGAGGAACGCTTCGAAAAAGCGAGTCTGAATTTCCGTAAGGTCGGGAATGTCATGACTGACGCGGCGGCTTCCAAACTGACGAACTTCGGTGGGCTGGAGTCGGCGAACGGCGCGAGTTGCCATTGACGAGACACTCCTCGGAAAAAGGTTTGAAAATCAGCGACAGCCGCAGGAAGAACCCGGGAAGGATGCGTCAAGCGGACGGCACGGGCCACGAGCACGAGAAAGAAAGTGGACAGGGAGGGGGGCCGCGCACGCAAAAACTATACCGAACCGGCAGCCCGGACGCCCAAGCCCCCGCAGCCACACCGTGTTTATTCGGCGTTTAATTTAGCGAGACCATTGCGCCGGCATA
>JAYQOK010000196.1:0-5140 GCA_038144795.1 Candidatus Kuenenia sp.
GAGGGGGGCCGCGCACGCAAAAACTAAACCGAACCGGCAGCCGGGACGCCAATGCCCCGGCTGCCAGACGGTGTTTATGCGGCTTTTACTTGAGCGAGACCTTGGCGCCGGCTTCCTCGAGCTCCTTCTGGAGTTTCTCGGCGTCGGCCTTGGAGATCCCTTCCTTTACCTTCGACGGAGCGCCCTCGACCATGTCCTTGGCCTCCTTCAGGCCGAGTCCGGTCGCGGCACGCACCACCTTGATGACGCCGATCTTGTTGTCGCCGAACGACTCAAGAACAACGTCGAAGTCGGTCTTCTCGGCAGCGGCCTCACCGCCACCAGCCGCGGCTCCACCGGCACCAGGGGCAGCCATCATTACCGCCCCGCCGGCGGCGGGCTTGATGCCATGTACCTCGTCGAGATAGTCGGAGAGTTCTTTCGCCGCCTTCAGCGTGAGCCCGACGATCTTGTCGCCGAGTTCCTTGGTGTCATTCGAAAATTCACGCGTTGCTTCAGCCGTTGCCATCGCTCGGGATCCCTTTCCTTCGAAAAAACGGTCGGCTGCAAGACAGCCGGCCGGGTGGTTTGGAGACTTGTTGATTGGTATGCGTGCGGAGCGGAGAGCCCTATGTCTTACCACGATCTGGCCGCGAGTGAAGGGGTGGCCAAAAATTTCCGGTTGCCAAACCCCGAACCAGCCGTTAAGCGGCCGGCGCGGCGTCACCCCCAGCCTTTTCCAGGTCTTCCACGCGGGACTGGATCTGCCCGGCCAGCGTGCCGCCGGCGGAGACAATCTGCCCGGCCAGGGTGGAGGCAAGGGAAATGAGCTGACCCGACAGGATGGAGAGTTGCTCACCTCGAGTAGGCCATTTGGCGACCTGCTTGACGGCATCGGCGTCGAGCCGAGCCCCGTCGAGGGCCCCACCACGGCACTCAAAGCCCTCAAACTCCTTCACGCCGGAGAGCCGATCGAGTTCCTTGGCCAGATCGACCACGTCTTCGCCTCCCCAGGCAACCGCCAGCATTCCCTCGATCTTCTCGAAGGCTGGTGCCAGCGGGGTGCCGGCGGTGGCCCGCCGTGCCAAGCTGTTTTTCACCATCTGGAGATGAATGTTTTTCTTTCGCAAGGCCTGCCGCAGCTCGGTGGTCCGTTGGGCGTCGAGGGCGCCGAGACTGACCACGATCGCCTCGCCGACGTCGGCCAGGCGGCTCTTGAGGTCATCGGTCAGCATGTTCTTAATCAGCTTGCTCATGGTTGGGCTTAGGGTTGCATTCGGGGTTGGGGTGTGGCTGGATTCAATGTAGGGCCAGGCTAGGCGGCGACCATCACACCGGGCGACATCGTGGCCGAAATCGAAACGCTCTTCAGGTATTGCCCGCGAACGCTCGAGGGCTGGAGTGACTGGATGTGGTCGATAAAGGCACGGATGTTGTCAGCCAGTTTGGCAGGGTCGAAGCTGAGCTTGCCCACCACGCCATGAACGATGCCGGTGGGGTCGTTGCGAAACTCGACCTTGCCGGCCTTGTATTCAGCCACCGTCTTGCCGATGTCGGCGGTGACCGTGCCGGCCCGTGGGCTCGGCATCAGGCCGCGGGGCCCAAGGACCTTTCCGAGCGGACCGACCAGACCCATCATGTCGGGGGCGGCGATGCAGACGTCGAAATCGGTCCACCCATCTTTGATCTTCTTGGCGAGCTCCTCGGCCCCCACCTCTTCGGCACCGGCGGCCTTGGCGTCATCGGCGAGATTGCCCTTGGCAAACACCACGACCCGTTTCGACTTGCCGATGCCGTGCGGCAACGACAGCGAGCCGCGGACGATCTGATCAGCCTGCTTGGGGTCGATGCCCAGCCGCATGTGGATCTCCACAGTCTGGTCGAATTTTGTGGGGGGGAACTTCTTCAAGACCCCCACGGCCTCAGCGATCGGGAGGGGGGCATCAGACTGCGGCTTGATGGCGGTGGCGGCCTTCATGCGCTTGGTAAGGGGCACGGTTGGAATCCTTGAAAACAGGGTTTGGAAATGTTTGCTGAAAAAAGGTGAAGCGGGGCGGTCAGCCCTCGACGGTGATCCCCATGCTGCGGGCGGTGCCCTCGATCATGCGGCGGGCATGGTCCACATCGCGGGCATTGAGGTCGGCCCCTTTAAGACGAACAATTTCGTCCAACTGGGCCTTGGTGACGGTGCCCACCTTGTCCTTGTTAGGCACTCCAGAGCCCTACGCTAGGCCGACCATCTTCTTGAGGAGGGCCGCCGCGGGTGGGCTCTTGGTGATGAAGTCGAAGGAGCGATCGTTATAGACGGTAACCACCACCGGGATCGCCATGCCGGCGGCCTCACGGGTACGGTCGTTGAACTGCTGCACGAACTGGCCGAGGTTGATGCCGTAGCGGCCCAGCGACGTGCCCACCGGAGGCGCGGGCGTGGCCTGCCCACCGGGCACCTGAAACTTCGCCTGTCCTACCATTTGCTTTGCCATCGTCGAATTCCCTGTGAATGCGTGCTCAAACGGTCTCGATCTGCCAGTACTCGATGTCGACAGGTGTGGAGCGGCCGAAGATGCTGAGCATGACCGTGACGCGTCCGTTGGCCTCGTCGATCGCCTCGACCTCGCCCTCGAAATTTTCGAACGTACCCTCGTTGATCTTCACGCGGTCGCCCTTCTTGAACGCGATCTTCAGGCGGGGCGCCTCGTCGGCCTTCTCCTCGGTCTTGTTAAGTAGCTTGGCGACATCCTGTGGCAGCATCGGACTGGGCCGGCCAGCCGACCCGGTGAAGTCACCGATGCCGCCGGTCTCCCGCACGAGATACCACGTCTCGTCATTTAAGATCATGTTCACCAGGATGTAACCGGGGTAGAGCTTTCGCCAAACCACGCGTTTTTTGCCACTTTTGAACTCGGTGACCTGCTCCTTGGGCACGATCACTTCCCCAAACCACTTGTCCATGCCCTGCATCGAGATGCGGCGGAGAAGGGCATCGCGGATCGAATCCTCACGGTTACTTTGCACCTTGAGAATGAACCACTGCATGTCGCCGACGGGCTTTTCGTCCTCGTCAGTGGCCATCTCAACAGGCGCGGCGTCTTCGCTTCCAGAGAATGGGTCGGCTAGTTCAGCAGGCACGCCATCATCCTCATCGTCTTCGTCCGTTGCGTCACCGGCAGCGATGCCGACGAGATCAGCGGAGGCTTCCGCCGCCGGAACCGCTTCCCTACTGTCGGCCTGCGGCGTGGCAGCGGCCTGGGCGTTGGCGTCGAGTGGTTCATCGGGAGAAGAGTAGGTCATGACGGATACCGAGAAGAAATGAACGAGGTGCGAAAGACACGTCAACAGATCAGCCGAGGCCCTGAACGGCCCGCAGCACAAACCACCAGAAGAGATCGTACACCGCGAGGATACCGGCCAATGCAAACATGAGAAAGATAATCACGATCGAACTGCGAATCACCTGGTCAACCGTTGGCCATGACACTTTCGCCATTTCCGCCTCAACAGCGATCAGGAAATCGGCAAATCGGGGCACGTTGACAATCCGGAAGCACAGCCATGTGCCGGCTGCCAGAAGGAGCCCCGGAACCAGAAACCGCACCACTCCGAGATCGGGCGATTGGCCTGTGCCGGGGGCGGCAACCAACCACACAGGCAAGAGTTGCGACAGCCGCCAGACCGCGATTACCAGTGTGCCAGCCAACGCAGCGAAAGTCAGTTGCCGCGTTAACCGCCCCTGGGACCGCTTGTAGACCGAGGCCCGCAAGAGTTCGCGAAGCAATCCGCCTTCGAGTTGTCGTTGTGATGTGCCTGCCATGAATCTTCTCTACGTCGGCCTCGAGCAGGGGCGGCGGGAATCGAACTCGCAACCTCTGGTTTTGGAGACCAGCGCTCTGCCAGTTGAGCTACGCCCCTGTGGGGAGGAGGGCGGGGCCGTGCCCGCCCTCCTCTATCAAATGCATGTCTCCGGGGCTGGGACCCCGGACTCCATCAGTCCAAGATTTTTGTGACGACGCCTGAGCCGACGGTCTTGCCGCCCTCGCGGATGGCGAATCGAACGCCGTCGTCCATGGCGATCGGCACCATCAACTCGACCTCCATCTTCACGTTGTCACCCGGCGAGCACATTTCCACGCCGCCGAGCAGCTTCGTTGAGCCGGTCACGTCAGTGGTGCGGAAATAGAACTGCGGACGGTAGCCGGCGAAGAACGGCGTGTGGCGACCACCTTCCTCCTTCGAAAGCACGTAGACCTCACACTCAAACTTCTTGTGGGGCTTGATCGACCCCGGCTTGGCCAGCACCTGGCCGCGCTCGATATCGTCGCGAGCGACACCGCGGAGCAGGCAGCCGACGTTGTCGCCGGCCTGTCCGCTGTCGAGCACCTTCTTGAACATCTCGACGCCGGTGCACGTGGTCTTTTCCGACTTCTCCTTGAGGCCCACGATCTCCACTTCGTCGCCCACCTTCACCATTCCCCGCTCGATACGGCCCGTGGCCACGGTGCCACGGCCTTCGATCGAGAACACGTCTTCGATGGCCATGAGGAAAGGCTTGTCGAGTTCGCGGACCGGTTCCGGGATGTAGGAATCAACGGCATCGAGCAGTTCGGCGATGCACTTGTTCTTTTCCGGGTCGGCCGGGCTGTCGTAGGCCGGCTTGCCGGCACCCCGGATGATCGGAATGTCGTCACCGGGATAGCCATACTTGGTGAGCAGTTCGCGAATCTCCATCTCGACGAGATCGAGCAACTCGGCATCATCAACAAGGTCCACCTTGTTGAGAAACACGACCAGCGCCGGCACACCCACCTGGCGGGCCAGCAGGATGTGCTCCCGCGTCTGCGGCATCGGGCCGTCGGCGGCGCTCACCACGAGGATCGCACCGTCCATCTGGGCGGCGCCGGTGATCATGTTTTTCACGAAGTCGGCGTGGCCCGGGCAGTCGATGTGGGCGTAGTGCCGCTTGTCGGTTTCATACTCCACGTGGCTCACCGCGATGGTGACCGTCTTCGTTTCGTCACGGACAGTGCCGCCCTTGGCGATGTCGGCATAGCTCTTGGCAACGGCCAGGTTTTTGGCCGCCTGAACGGCGACCAATGCGCCAGTCAGGGTCGTCTTGCCGTGGTCGATGTGACCGATGGTGCCAACGTTGACGTGGGGCTTGGTC
>JAYQOK010000197.1:0-5138 GCA_038144795.1 Candidatus Kuenenia sp.
TCGTTACGGGATTCAGCTGCCCGACTGGATTGCCGAGGATCGCCGCAACATCGACCAGCCCCGGTATCGCTACAACACCGCCGACCATTTCGACCTCCACGAATGGCTCACCAACAGCGGCGCCTCACGGTTTAACGGGGGGCTGTCGTTGGCGGCCAACCTGATTGGCAAGCCGGGTAAAATGGATGTCGCCGGCCACATGGTGCAGGATCTGTGGGATGCCGGGCGGGCGGCTGAGATCCACGACTACTGCCGGGGCGACGTGCTCGACACGTACTTTGTGTTTCTCCGGTCCCGTGTAGTTGCGGGTGAGATCGACATCAAGCGTGAGCACGCCCTCATCGAGGAGGCGCGGGATTGGATCGAGGCGAAAGCGGAGCAACACCCCGGGTTGGCCCGCTACCTCGCCGCCTGGGGCGACTGGCAGAGCCCGTGGGGAGCACGTTGATCTCCACAGGGAGACTCAGTCATTCTCTGGTATGGACCTGAGCCAGGCCCGCGCCCTTGATCGGGCCGTACATGGTCGGAGAGACCAGCTGTCGCTGTGATTACGAAATCCGGTTGTCATGATGGTGAGGTGCTCCTCCGAAACAGCAGTCGATCGAAGGTGGGCGCGAGTCGATTCCGTCTGGTCAGCCTCACCGCAGATGAACTGAGGGCGGGACCCAAGGCGACGTAATCGGAGTGCGGCAGACGCGGGATCACTTCCAGGAAATGGCCACGAGCGGACGCCGTCGTAATGACTGCATAGCAGGAAAGCGGCCCACAGCGCCGCCGTGGCGTCATCGTGGAGGCCGAGCGCATTGCAGGCGATTGATCCCCGTGAGAACCCGGCGAGTACGGTGGTTTTTGGGTCGCCCATAAACCGCTGCTCCACATCGTTCAGAACTGCTCGCCAGAAGCGAAGCGTTGCGGAGGGGTCATGCATTGGGGCGTCTCCCCACCACTGCAGGGCGACCGCGGAGCCATTGTGATTGAGAAACGGAAGGCAGACCCAGATCCAGTCACGACCCTCGGTGAGGCCGTATCCCATGTTGCAGTCTTCGGGTCGCCCACTGCACTGGTCGCCGTTGGCGTCCTTGTACCCACCATTGCCCGGCAACTCCACAAACACCGGCCAGCGTCGAAGCGGGCTCCAGGCCTTGGGAAGGAACAGCACATAAGCGATCTGCGCGGCCTGGTTTTCTGGCTTTACGAAGATTCTTCGGCCACCCTCAGCCATGCCGTCTTCAGCCTTGGGGACGGTGATATCGGCCGGAATGCCGGCGATGTCGGGAAACTCGGAGAAGGCCAGTGGGAGCCGGCTACCGACCAGCACCACGACCATCACGATGCTTCCCCAGAAGTTTCTCATGACTGAAAATATGAATAGACCGCACCCACGTTAGCTGTAGCGACGATGTGGCAATCCAGAAAAGGTAGGCTCAGGGGTCGGCGAACGCTCGACGAGCATTGGGCGTCTCCTCGCCCCCGATGGGCAGCGATAGGCGGAAAGGTTTGCGGCGCGAATCGATCGCCATGCGGCTTCTGCGGGGGTGTCCATGTAGGCATTGATACTTGTGGCAGCCGTATCGAAGAGCACGGTCTCTTCAAGATTCCGCAGGATCAGCACTGCCCAGTTCGGCCCAAAGTTTTGGCCAACGGCGGAAGGCATCATGGAAACCGTGAAGTGCGAGGCCGATCTGCTTCAGGTTACTCGCGCAGGAAACTCGGCGGCCGCCGGGGGATCGGTCTAGCCCTCCGTGATCGGTTCCTTCACGAGTTGGATGAAGTGGACCGAGCGGGATGATGACGAAAGATCCGCGGCCTTCTTTTCAGCCGCCTTCTTGTCGGCGTATTCAAACATCACGACCCGCTTCATTGACGGGCTGAAGACGCCCCAGAAAGCCTTCATGCGGGCCTCCTTGGCGACCTTCTTCTTGCGAGTCGCCTTCTTGGTCGCCTTTTTGGCCTTCGGCTCTTTGGCGACCTTCTCCTTTGCGGCCTTGGTGGGCTTTTCCTTGGCTGGCTTCTTTGCCTTCGGTTCCTTGGCCGCCTTCTTCGTCGTCTTTGCCTTGGTCTCGCTTGCCGCTTTCTTCGCCATGTCAGCCCTTTCAGCCAGTCTGGTCCCGGCGGCGAAATGGTCGCCGCACGAGGCGGCAGTATAGCGTGTCTTGCCGCGAGCACAGCGGCCGCCAATCCGTTCTATACTGCGGTGGTCTTACGGAGCCCGCCCCGCCATGCTGCCCGCCGTCGTCGACCTTCCCCTGGCCAGCCCCTTTCCCGCCTACCGCGGGCTCGACGATGCCCTGCTCGAGGAGCGGATCGAGGCGGTTCGGCGGCGGATGGGGCAGCGGCTGGTCATCCTCGGCCACCACTACCAGCAGGATGGCGTGATTGCCCATGCTGACCTGCAAGGTGATTCCTATCAGCTTTCCAAATCGGCCGCTGAGCGGGAAGGCTGCGAGGCGATCGCCTTCTGCGGCGTCCACTTCATGGCCGAGACGGCCGACATCCTCGTGAACCGGCCGGAAAAGGTGGCCGCCCGCGGCGGTCGGCGGGTGACCGTGGTGCTCCCCGACATGGCCGCCGGCTGTTCGATGGCCGACATGGCCGGGATCGAGCAGGTGGAAGACGCCTGGAGCGACCTTGGCACTGTCATCGACACCGCCGACATCACTCCGGTCACCTACATCAACTCGGCTGCCAGCCTGAAGGCCTTCTGCGGCCGCCATGGCGGCATCGTCTGCACGTCGAGTAATGCCCGCGCAGTTCTCGACTGGGCCTTTGCCCGCACCCGCCGTGTGCTCTTCTTCCCCGATCAGCACCTCGGCCGCAACACGGCCCGGAAGATGGGCATTCCGCTCGACGAGATGTGCGTGTGGAATCCGCACGATCCCACGCTCGGCGGCAACTCCCGCGAGCAGTTGGAAAAGAGCCGTGTCATCCTCTGGCAGGGGCATTGCAGCGTGCATGCGATGTTCAAGCCCGAGCATGTCGACGCCATGCGTGCCAACCTACCGGGTGTGAAGGTGCTTGTGCACCCCGAATGCTCGATGGAGGTGGTCGACAAGGCTGATCTCGCCGGCTCGACGAGCTACATCCTGCGGCAGGTCGAGCAGGCACCGCCGGGTACCTCATGGGTGATCGGCACCGAGCTCCATCTCGTCAAGCGACTGGAGCAAAATCATCCCGAGCAGACGATCCGATTTTTATCCCCGGTGGTTTGCATGTGCGCCACGATGTATCGAATCGACCTCGCCCATCTCTGCTGGAGTCTTGAGCATCTTGAGATCGGCAAGCCAGTAAATGTGATCCGCGTTGATGACGAGACGGCCACATGGTCGGTCGTGGCCCTCGAGCGGATGCTCGCCGTACCATGACCTTACTGGGCTGGTGCCGGGATCAATTCCGGTTCCGGCTCAGGGAGGGCTCCTCCAGTGGTCGGCGGGAGTGTGAGCAGTGGTTCCTCCCGCGTGGCGGGATCCCGAGCAGGCAACTGGATCGCAGAGGCATCGGCTCCCACCGCGGAAAAGTTCTGCGTGATCGGGCCGCGGCTGAAAACACCCGGTCGCGAATGCCGGTAGTCGAGGTAGATGCTGGCGTCTCGTTGCCGGGCCCGCCGATGGGCATCGAAGTAGGCCTTGCCCGGCCACGGTCCTTCAGCGAGGAACACGCCGTTGTATTCCAGGAGCGAGCCCTTGCGGAAATGCAACTGGGAGATCGAGCGGTTGTAGTCGACCAGTGACCTGGCATAGGAACTCTCGGCCTCGGCTCGCCGACGCTGGGCATCGAGCAACTGGTCAAGGGTGACCGTACCAGCGTCGTAGGCAGCCTGCACCGCCTCCACCTGCCGCTCGGCGGCCACGCGGCGATTGAAGTTGGTTTGCGTGAGGGCAAAGTTGGTGTCGACATTGCGAACCGCTTCGACCAAAGCATGCGATGCTTCGAGTTCTTCGTCTTGCAATCGGGCCCGTTCGCGGGCGAGTTGCAACTGGTGGTGACGCACCGTGGCCAGTTCGCGGCGAAAGCCGAGTGGCATCAGGAACTGTGCCCCGGCCTGCCATTCCTGGAAGCGGCCGGAAAGCAGGGTCGAGTAGGCGTCGGAGCCCAAGAGCGGATCAGACAGATTCGCAGCGTCGTAGGGATCGTAACTTTGGTTGATCAGGTCTTGGCCCATACCGATGAAACGCCAGCGGCCGACGGCATCGAGCCGGGGGAGCAGCAGATTTTTGGCCGCCGTGAGTTCCAGTTCCCGTTGCTTGATCACCCACTTCTGCCGACGCAGCTCGGCTGACCGCGAGAGGGCCTCCACCAGCGACTGCTGCCAGTCGAAGCTGATGCGGGCGGTGGTGGGCTCGTCAGAGGGACGGATCAGCCGGCCGTCGCTAGCCGAGATTCCCATCATGTAGCGGAGCCGGTTTTCACAGCGATAGACGTCGGTAAGCGCCTGCTCCACCTCGCTGCGGAAGAAGAAATACTGTTCCCGAGCCTGAGCCTCCTTGTCAGCCTCACCGCCGCGTGACTGCTCGACGTAGAGGGCGTGCACTTTCCGCCAAGCCTCCATCGAACTGTCGCGACCAGCCTTCCGGGCTTCCAGGTTTCGGTACGCGAAGTACAGTTCCCAGTAGGATTGCTCGGTGTCACTCACGAGGTTTCTGACGCCGGCCTCGAAATCGGCGAGCGAGATATCGGCTTGAACGCGAGCCAGAAGCACGCCGCGGAAAACCGGTCGGCCGTACAGATTTTCGAATGAGTCTGGTCCTGCGATCCGGTTGTAGGTGACGCCTGCACCCTGCAGGAGCGGCTGATTGAACGTGAAGTCGTAGTTGGTCGTCCAGGTCGAGGGCACGACAACCCGCGTCGCAAGCGGATCGGTTGGGGTCGGGGCCGGAACACTCTCTCGGATCGGTGAGTTGTTGTTGTCATAAATCGTTTCGTTCGAGAAACCCCATGTGGCACCGGTCGCGGTGCGTTTTTGAACACCGGTCCGCCAGTTGCCAGTATCACCCTCGAGGACGCGAGGAAAAATTCTCCCGCCTAAGATGCTGATGTTTTGTGGTCGATCGAGCCGTTCCCAGGTGAGAGAGCTGGAGACTTGGGCATCAAAAAGGGCCAAAGCGCTCTCCACGCCACGGAACGGATCAGTCTCAACGATT
>JAYQOK010000198.1:0-5065 GCA_038144795.1 Candidatus Kuenenia sp.
CCGGGCGGGTGGTGCGGGTTATGGCGGTGCTGCCGCCAGATCGAGCCGGTCGATCACCGCGGCGATGTAGGCGTCGCCCGGTTTGTCGTCGGGACGGAAGGGCTGCGCTGCCTCACCCCCCTCGCTGAAGGCGACGAGTTGGCCGTCGCCGGCACCGAAGTCGTCCCAGGCCACCAGTGGCTCCGCCGGACCGTCGCCAGCGGTGAGGTCGGCTGCAGCAAGCGGAACGACCAGCTTCAAGATGCCGCCCCGCATCGTGGGATGTGGCTCGACGAGCGTCACGGTGCCAATGGTTTTGCCGATTCTCATCAGTGGGCGTGGCTTTTGCAGCTGCAGGGGGAGGGGACGGAGGAGGAAAGCTCTGCCGGGGGGGGCGGCATGGCGCGGGTGGCGAAGTCGCTACAGACCCAGTTGAGGCTGCCGGCAGGAAAAGCCTTTGCGTCGATGGCGATGATGTTCGCGGCGCACTCGCTGACAGCGGTCAGCAGGCCTGCTGGGTCGCGGGCGGTGACGGCGCGAACGCCGGCTGCACGGTTGGCAAGGGCGACGGCGAGAGCCGGACGGCCGCAGAGGAGCACACCACGAGCCCCGTCGCGGGCGGCGTGGGTGGCCAGGGTGGCGACGACGTCGGTGAGGCCCGTCGCGGGCAGTTGCTGCGCCCCGGGAACGCTGCGGGCGATCGCAGCGCAGCGAGGGCTCGCGTCGGCGGCGCAATCGGCCTGGGCCACGAGAAACGGTCTGGGTACGGACGTTACTGCTGCGGCCGGAGTACCCCGCGCCAGTTCGATACCATGATCGCGGGCGAGCTCGCGGGCCGATGGTGTGATCACGGCTTTGGCGGCTATCACTGCCCGCTTCGTGCCGGCGGGCAGCCGTTCGACTGTGGCCAGCGTGATCACGGCATCGGCAATCATTACCCCCGCCGCCTGCTGCGACTGGCCATACGACGAGGAAGCCTGCGCTGCCGGAGCGGCCGAAGCCTGCGTCTGAATCTGCGCGATGACCTCGGCGACAAGTTTTCGAATGGTCTCAGGATCGAGCGTCATGAGTGTTTGGGCTTCCGTGTCCGGCGTTTTGGTGCTGGCTGGGCCGCGGCGTCTGCACTCGGGCTTGGCTCATCGATGAGGGCGATCGTGCTCCACCGGGCCGGCGTCACTTCGGTATGCAGAACGTCGCGGAGCAGGCGGCCGTCGCTGGTGATCATCACAAGGTCGCCCACGCCGGCCCCGACCGTGTCGATGGCCAGCTGCGGATCACCGTCGGCGGCTGCGCGGTCGGCCATCAGCGGCTGCACGACGTGCAAGGCCGCGCCGCTGAGCGACCGGTGTTTCACCGTCGCAGTAGCCTTTCCGATGATGCGGGCAAGTTGCATGGGACGGTTTTGTTAGAGAATCCGGAGGTCGTCGACGAGGGTGCAGCGGCGCTGGCGGGTGAATGTGAGCGGCGTGGTGACGCCCTCACCGGTCGGTGTGGCGATCGAAAACGACAGATAGCCCTCGCCGCCGAGGCCGAGACCGGCGACACTCGGGCCGTTCTTCACAAACAGCGTGGTGTCGAGTAGCCGACCCATGCGGGTCATCGTGCGGACGTTGTTGGAATGGATGATCGCCGTGTGCCGGAAGCCATGTTCACTTTCGTGGGCCCGGTCAATGGCCTCGTCAACATCCTTGCAGCGGACAAACGGCAGGAAGGGCATCATCTGCTCGGTCGGCACGAATGGGTTGTCGACGTCGGTCTCGCCGAAGACGAGCTCGAGATCGTCATGGGCCGCCGCACCGGCCGCCTTGGCGAGCACCGCGGCGTCTTGCCCCAGAAGGTTCTTGCAGGGCACCCAGTGACGATGGGCTCCCTCACCCGTCATGACGATTGCCCGCTTCGTGAGGGCATCGACCTGGCTGCCGGTGAGCCGCAGGGCTCCCGCCCGCTCCATCGCCGCCATCATCGCGTCGAACACGCTCGCCACCACAAACACCTGCTTCTCGCCGATGCAGAGGAGGTTGTTGTCGTAGGCGGCACCGGCGATGATCGACCGCGCCGCATTGTCGAGGTCGGCCGTCGCATCGACCACGACCGGCGGATTGCCGGGGCCGGCCACGATCGCCCGCTTCGGCGACTGAAGCGCCGCCCTCGCGACGGCCGGGCCGCCCGTCACACAGATCAGCTTAATGCCACGATGGTTGAAGAGAGCGCCGGCCGATTCGAGCGTGGGCTCGGCGATGATTGTGACGAGATTGTCGATGCCGAGATCACGGTGGATCGCCTGATTGAATCGGCGGACTCCCTCGGCGGCGATCTTCCGGCCGCTGGGGTGCGGGTTGACGACCACCGTGTTGCCACTGGCGATCATGTTGATCGCATTGCAGGCGATCGTGGGGAGCGAGTGGGTGACCGGCGTGATCGCGGCGATCGGGCCAAACGGGGCATGTTCGATCACGGCCAGGCCGCGGTCGCCGCTGAAGACCTCACTCGTCATGAACTCGACGCCCGGCACCTTCTCGCCGAGTACTTTCAGCTTCTCGATCTTGTGCTGGAGTCGGCCAATCTTTGTCTCGGCGAATTCCATGCGGCCGAGCTCCTCGGCGTCGTCGATGGCGATCCGGCGGATGTGGGCGATCGCCTTCTTGCGGCCTTCAACGCCAAGCTCTGTGAGCTGTTCGAAGGCTGTCTGAGCGGCGCGAGTAGCCTCCTCGACCGTGGAGAAGACGCCGTGGGCGCCGGTGCGGGAACTGGCTCCGATGGGGCCGGGGGCAACGGACGCCGCCGCTGGTGATCCGGTGTTGCTCAACTCCACGATCACTTGGCGGACGATCGTGGCGATATCGGCGGGAGCGGGCGTGGCGGTGGTCATTGGCGTGAGCCTCACTTCTTGAATACTTCTTTGCCTTCGATGCGGACGGTGTCGACGAGGCCGATGATGACGGCGTCGATGGGGAGCGACTTGGTTTCAGGGGTCAGGCGGGCGCTCGAGCCTTGCGTGACGAGCACAAACTGGCCCTCACCAGCGCCGAGCGTATCGACCGCGATAAACGTGCGGCCGGTCGGCACGAGCCGGTCGCGGGTCTTTTCGTCGAGCCGATAGGGCTCCACGACGAGCATCTTGTGGCCAGTCATGGTGGCCGTCTTTTGCGTGGCCACGACCGAGCCGGTCACCTGGGCGACAAACATTAGCCACCACTCCTTCGTGTCGAGGAATTCTTCACCGACTCGCCGGCCAGCAGGTCGCGGGCCTGGCGGGCCACGATCAGCTCTTCATTCGTGGGAATCACCCACACCTTCACGCGGCTGCCAGATGAACTGATCTCGCGTTCGGCTGAGCCCGGAGCGTCGTTGGCTTGCGGATCGACCGCGATCCCCAACTCATCAAGCCCGGCGAGTACCGCCGCACGCGTAAACGGCGAGTTTTCACCGATGCCACCGGCGAAGGCGATGGCATCGACGCCGCCGAGCTCCACGATTCCGGCACCGAGCCAGTGACGGATCGATGCCACGAAGACATCAATGGCCGTCTGCGCCCGGTGATTCCCTGCCGCAGCCGCCTCTTCGAGGTCGCGCATATCGCCCGACGTGCCCGACATGCCGGCGAGGCCGGCCTCGCCGGACAGTTCGATGAGCAGTTCCTCAAAACCCCGGCCCGTCTGCTTGGCGACGTGCCGCACGGCAAAGGGATCGGAGGCACCAGCCCGATTGTTTTGGGGCAGGCCCGATTGCGGGCTCATCCCCATCGACGTGCCCGCGCTCTGGCCGTCGCGAATCCAGCAGACGCTGCTTGAACCACCGAGATGGCACGAGATCGCCCGCAGCGGCCACCTGCCTGGCACGAGGTCGGCCAGCCGTGTTGCCACGAACCGATGGCTCGCCCCATGAAAGCCCCACCGCCGCACGAGATGCTTCTCGACCCATTCCGTCGGCACTGCGTAGAGCGCGTTGCGGTCGGGAATCGTGGCATGAAAGCCAGTCTCGAATGCGGCCACGAGGGGCACGTTCGGCAGCCGCTCGCCGAGCAGCCGCATCGCCTTTACATAGGGCGCGTTGTGGGCCGGTGCCACCGCCGCCATCTCCACCATCGCAGCCAGCACGTCGGGAGAGACCCGCACGACACCGCTCACGCGCCCGCCATGCACCGCCTTGAAGCCCACCGCCGCCACCTCCTCGACGCTCTTTAAGGGCCCGCCCTCGGCCGTCAGCTGTTCCAGCGCCGCCTGAAGGGCGACGGCATGGTCGGGCACGGGCCTGACGGCCTCCATTTTCGCAGAGCCAGCCGAGGCATAGACGCGGCTCTCAGCCGCGCCGATGCGTTCGACCCCGCCCCGCGCGAGCTCCTGTTCCGCGCCGTTCGCACCTGCGGCCTCGGTCAGATCGAAGAGCCGGTACTTGAAGCTCGTGGAACCGAGATTGGCGACAAGGATTTTCATCGATCACTCAAAAAAGGCAGTGACGAGTGAATCGGCGGGCCGCGGGATCACGTGGCTGGCGACCAATTCGCCGACCTGCTGGGCCGCGTTAGCACCGGCCTCCACGGCCGCCCGCACGCTGCCCACGTCACCCTGCACGACCGTCGCCACGAGGGCGTTGCCGATGCTGACCCGCTTGAGCACCTTCACGTTGGCCGCCTTGGCCATCGCGTCGGTTGCCTCGATGAGGCCGACGAGGCCCTTAGTTTCCAGAAGTCCGATTGCCGTATTCATGAACTGTTCCTGTTGAAGAAGTGAAAAACGTTTCGTTTCGGCGGCTGACGCTCAGCCACACGCTGAATGTCACGGCAGCACGACCTTGATGTCTTCGTGCGGACGTGCGATCACCTGCACACTCACCACATCGCCGATCCGTCCGGCGGCCGCCGCGCCAGCATCGGTTGCTGCCTTCACCGCGGCCACATCACCTGACACAAATGCGGATACGAGGCCGCTACCAATCTTGTCCCAACCCATGAAGGTGACGTTCGCCGCCTTCATCATCGCGTCAACCGCTTCGACGAGCGTGACGAACCCCTTCACCTCGATCATGCCGAGGGCTTCGACGTTCTTCGCCATCTGTTGCTGTGCTCCTGTCTTCGTTCTCGCATCAT
>JAYQOK010000199.1:0-3522 GCA_038144795.1 Candidatus Kuenenia sp.
CCAGCAGGCCGCAGATCCTCTGCCTTGGCCGCTTCCGATTTCTGGCCAGACTTCGGAGGCGGTGGAGCAGGAGGGTTTGGCAGAGGCAGCGTGGTGCCGCGTTTGGGAAAGCGGTCCTTGGCTGCCGCCGGATTGACAGCCTGCACGATCTTCTTGACGGCCGCCCCATGGAGAGAAGCGACACAGTCGGCGCCGAACTGATGCAGCAGCGAACTGAATTCCAGACCGCCCCGCTTGGGAATCAGGCGATCGAGCCCCACCACGATGCCAGCATCATATTCCTCTTGCGAAATAATGCCGCAAAGATAGAGCCCCGTCAGGGCACCCCGGTCAAGTGGAATGACGTGGCCACCAAGGGTCGTCGAAGCAATGTAGGAAACGACGAAGGAAGGGATGCCGTGGAGGTTTTCCAGGGTCTTGATGCCATGAGCGAGCGAATGCTTCTTGGCGTGGTCGAGTGAGAAGGCATAGGTTGACTCAAAGACACCCTGAAGCACCCGGCGCAGTGACAGCGCCGCCCGGGACGGGTCGGGGAGTCCAGCAAGCGACTCAGCCAATTCCGCTACGGTGGTGACGCGGACCTCATTAAGGTCGAAGTATCCCTGCATCAGCGTCTCGAATGCCTTCTCCGCCGCCGAGTGATGGGCATTTTCGAGGCAGCAGGCGAACAGCACCTGGTCGAGCACAGGGCGGCCGGTATCGGCGGGCACGGACTTGTAGGCCGATTTGAGAGCTTTCTGCAACTTCGCAATGAGTTGTTGGCGGTTTGGCTGCCCGCGATCAGTTCGCTTCTTCGATGATGTCATGCGTCTTCCTGAGTGGGTTCCTCGGCCGAAGCGGCCGAGGCGTTCGGGAGCACCTCTTCGAGCACCCGGGCAATCTCGAGGGAGTGCTTCACGCCCTTATCGAGCTTGAACGTGAGCCGGGGCGTGTAGCGAGTCTCTATGCGTTCCGCAATTTGCGACTGCAGGAATCCAGCAGAGCTGGCCAGCCCCCGCAGGGCCAGTTCTTGCTTGGTGTCATTGCCCATTACCGAAACATAGACGACCGCCGATCGCATATCGGGGGCCATATCAACGCGAGTCACCGTAACATCTTTCACCCGTGGATCACGCACCTGCGTGAGGATGGCCATGCTGACCACCTCTCTTACCGCCTCGGCAGCCTTGAGTAATCGTCGGGAACTCACGAGAGCGTGCGTGCGACTTCCTCGATTCGGTAGCACTCGAGGATGTCGCCCTCCTTCACATCGTTGAAGCCGGCAATCTTGATACCGCATTCCAGACCATCGCGCACCTCACGGGCATCATCCTTCTCCCGCTTGAGTGAATCGATGCCATAGTCGCCGATCACCCGGCTGTCACGAATCACCCGCAGGCGACCATTGCGGGCAATGATGCCGGCAATTACTCGACAACCGGCTATGACACCCAGTCGGCTGATCGAGAAGGTTCGCTGCACGATCGCCCGTCCGAGTTCGGCCTCCCGCTTCTCCGGAGCGAGCATGCCTTCGAGGGCGTTCCGCAGGTCGTCGGTCACCTGGTAAATGATTTCATATCGCCGCACCTGAACCCCTCGATCCTCCGCCAGCGATCGGGCTCGCTCATCGGGGACAACATTGAAGCCGATGATCACAGCATCGGACGCGTCGGCCAACTGCACGTCGGCCTCGGTAACTCCCCCCACGGTGGCCTGCAGAACGCGGATCTTGACCTCGGGGTGATCGAGTTTCTGCAGTTCCTTGAGAATCGCCTCGATCGATCCCCGCACATCGGCACGAATAATAAGATTGAGGGTTGGTGTCTTCTCGGTACCGAGGCGATCGAGAAGATTTTCGAAGGTGACATGCACCGGGGCGCTCACCAGAGCCGAATGCCGCCGGATGTCACTCCGCTTTACCGCGACCTCGCGGGCCATGGCGATCGATTCGACAACCTGGAATCGCTCCCCAGCATTGGGAGCAATATCGAGACCACTCACAAGCACAGGCCGCGTCGGCCCCGCCTCGGCCAGTTTGCGACGGGTCAGCGTGTCTTGCATCGACTTGACGTGTCCACTGGCCTCACCGCAGACGACCGCATCGCCGACCCGCAGCGTTCCTTTTTGCACGAGCACGGTGGCCACAACGCCTTTCCCCTCGTGTACCGAAGCATCGAGGCAGACGCCGGCAGCCGTCCGTTCGGCATTTGCCCGCAGGTCATGCAGATCGGCGATCGTGAGGAGCGTATCGAGGAGCGCATCGACGCCCTCGCCGGTGACCGCACTTGTCTTAACCACTTCGGTGTCACCACCCCACTCGGTGGGCAGCAGTTCGCTGGCGGCAAGTTGCTGGTATATCCGATCAACATTGGCACCCGGCAGGTCGATCTTGTTGATGCAGACCACGATCGGCACTCCGGCGGCCCGGGCATGGCTGATTGCCTCTTCGGTCTGCGGCATGATCCCGTCATCCGCGGCCACCACGAGCACGGCACAATCCGTGACGTTTGCACCACGCGCCCGCATCTGTGTGAAGGCCTCGTGGCCGGGCGTATCGACGAAGGTCACCGACTTCCCGTTGTGGTCCACGGAGTAGGCCCGAATATGCTGCGTGATTCCGCCGCTCTCGCGGGCAGCGACATCACTCTTCAGGATCTTGTCGAGAAGCGACGTCTTGCCGTGCTCGACATGGCCGAGGAAGGTGACCACTGGAGCCCGCGGCGTCCGCAAGCTCGGATCTTCGTCAACGGCATCAAAGCCGGCAAGCAACTCCTTCTCGAGATCTTCGGGCGTCTTGACATCAAGTTGCACACCCAATTCAGCTGCCAGCAGTTCCACCGTGTCGCGGTCAAGCGCTGACCCCATGCTCGGCATCTGCTCCATACCGAATTCCAGCAACTTGCGGAGCACATCACTGGCAGAGAGCCCGATCGCCTCGGAGAATGCTCGCACCGTGCACGGCACCTGAATCGTCGCATTGGTCTTTCGTGGAGCCGCCGTCGACACCGACGCCCCACGGCGCTGACGCGGTCGACGGCCGCGACGACGACTGTCGTCGTCATCACCGAGCCTTGGCTCACTGATCCGTTTGCGGCTGAGTTGCCGCAATTCGCGGCCGCCAAGCAGATCGTCCGACTTACCATCCTGCCCCTTGGAGGGCGTTCGCCGCGGGCGTACACCCGGCTCCATCGGGGGAGGGACGGGCATCGGCCCACCGCGGCCACTGCCACGGGTCAGTCCGCCGAGCGGCGGCCGTCCACCAGCATGCCTCTCCTCGTGCTTCCGCATGTGGTCGGCCAGGGGCTTGGTTCCGCCGGCCTTTGCACTGCGGATGGCATCCATCGGTAGTTTGACATCTGGTTTTTGAGCCACCGGCTCCTGCGTGGAACGGGTCACCGGGGGCCGGGATGCGGCAGGCAGCGGGGCGAGCTTGAAAGTGGGCCTGGGCACCGGCTTCGTCGTACTGCGGCCACCGGGCCGAGGTCGTGTCGGGGAGGCGGGCGGAGCGGCACTCACTTCCGGCGTTACAGGTTTTTCCGGCAA
>JAYQOK010000199.1:3532-4943 GCA_038144795.1 Candidatus Kuenenia sp.
GGCGACGGGCGGAGCCGGTGGAAGTTCCGGCTGGCCTCCGCGGGGGGCCACGCCGGCCGGCGCAATGTAATCTTCTCGTCGCAATGTACCCGCTGTGCCGGGCTTGGCCGGGGCCGGCCGCTCAACTGGCCGAGACTTGCCAGCGATGAATTCCTTGAGCTTGGCCACTTCCTCGTCGGTCATGCTGGCAAGAGCAGAGCCCTTGTCCTGAATGCCAGCGCGGGCGCATAACTCGACCAGCTCTTTGCTGTCGAGCTTCAGTTCTTTCGCAAGTGAGTAAATCCGAACTGCCACGCCAAACTCCCCGAGCCAAACCGTCTTGTTGTTGTCCGAGTTTTGACCGCTGCCACTCTCTCTGCAAACCAATCCACACCCGGGGCCACGCTGTCGTCTTCATCACGACGCTTCGCCACTGGACGCCTGGGAACCCTCTGCCGACACTGCCTCTGTGGAGCCGATTTCACCGGCCCCCGCATCCTGCCCATCGCCTTCTGCCCGTGCCGCCGCCTCCGCTTCGGCTGCCTCCGCCGCCTCAGCATCTGCAGTAGCCTTCGCAATCCGCTCAAGATCTCGCTGCTTTCGTCGTTCATCAGCAGCAGCCACCTCCGCCAAAGCGGCCCGCTCCTCCGCTTGGGCAACAATCGCGTCAACCGCCTCGGCCGAGAGGTCTCCCATCTCCATAAGATCTTCGGGCTCGATCACTGACAAATCATCGTATGACAGGAAGCCTTCGCCCACGAGCCGTTCCGCAACCGATTCATCAAGGCCCTCGATCGATGAATAGCCAGCAATGGCACGCTCGATCTGCTGATCAAGTTCTTCGCGGGTCATGATCTCGATATCCCAGCCGCAGAGCTTGCTGGCCAGACGCACATTTTGGCCGCGGCGGCCGATCGCCAGTGAAAGTTGATCTTCGCGGACAAGCACGATTCCCCGGCCAAGCATCTGGCACAGGATGACTTCATCAATTTCGGCCGGCTGCAGGGCATTGGGCACGAGCACCTGCAAATCATCGCTCCAACGAACGATGTCGATTCTTTCACCACCAAGTTCTTCAACGATGTTTTTGATCCGATTGCCGCGGACGCCGACACAGGCCCCGACACAGTCGACGCGTGCGTCGGAACTGATCACCGCCACCTTGCTACGGTAGCCCGGCTCCCTGGAAATCGCACGAATCTCGATCACGCCATCGGCAATCTCAGGAATTTCCTGCTCGAAGAGCCGCTGAACCAGTTGTGGGCGGATGCGAGAGAGGATGATCTTCACTCGGCTGCCAACCTTCCGCACCTCAAAAATAGTGGCCCGAATTCGCTCGTTGGCATGATACGTCTCTCCTTGAATCTGCTCGCTCCGCGGCAGAATTGCCTCGGTGCCTCCCAGGGAAACGGTCGCTGTGGCGCCCTCGCTC
>JAYQOK010000200.1:0-4927 GCA_038144795.1 Candidatus Kuenenia sp.
GGCCGGCACAACGGCCCGCACCCGACGCGTTTCGTCAAAGTCGAGATCAAGATCGGCGACGAGGATCCCAGCCGTGCCAGCCGGCACGGCTGCGGCACACAGGAGGCTCCAGCCGCCATCGCGGAAGCTCCACACACGCACGGTCTCATCGTGGGCCACGACCATATCGAGTGTGCCATCGAGGTCGATGTCTTCGAGAATTACTGCCAGCGGACCGCCAACTGCGGCAGTTTGGGCATCGGGGGCCTCCCCGGCGACGAACCGGATGGGAACCGCCGGAGGAATCGCGGGTGATGAAAAGCCAAGCTGATTGAGGGTGGCGAGTGTGAATGTGCTGCGAACAAACTCCAGTGGATGCGGCTCGACGATCCGTCGATCAGCCTCACTCTGGGGAGCGAGAAGATTCGCGAGCGCCCGCAAGCGGACGGCGGCGACTGTCCAGTTTCCTGAGCGGATCGCATCGGAGGCCTGATCGAGTAGGCCGCGGGGGTCAGCCTTGGTGAAGGCGATGATCGATGGAGAGTAGGGCGCGATTGCAGGCCACCGTGCCATGCTGGCGGCTGCCAATTCGTCTCTGGTCGCGTCAGACTCGGTGTTCTTCGTTCCTTCTAGGAGTGCAGCTGTCGACCGCAGCCATTCGACGGTAAGCCAAATGTTGGACGGCATGGTCTTCAAGGCACGCGCGAGTGGTTCCGGATCAGTCACGGGGCCACCATCACGCTGCCGGCCGGTTCTCCACAACCCATACCAAGCGATGGCATCACTGGGATGACGGTGAACGATGCCCATCCAGCGTGCTGCTGCGGCCTCGTCATCTGCAGCTGCGACAGCCAGCATCGCCGCGAGCCGTTCAATCACGTCATTGTCATCTCCTCGTCGAAGGGCCTCCTCGAGATGCGCGGTGATCGTGCGGACCGCCACCGCGTCGGGAGGGGCCTGAATGGCCGCAAGCAGCCCGGCGACGGCGAGGTTCCGTGGACCGAAAGGATCCGTGGGCAGATCTCGGCTGAGGCGTTCGAGCTTTGGGATGGCGGACGTGAGTGACTGGTTCTCAAGTTCAGCGATCGCGATCTGGGCCTGTCGCAGGAGTGCATCGGGTGTGGCAAACGCGGTGCTCTCGGCCTGATGCGACCGGTTCATCACGATGAGGATTACGGTGCCGACGATCAGCAGAAATCCCACCACCGCGACCGGTAGCCATCGGGAGCGGAGCGGCAGTGCCTCACGAGTCGTCACGTCACACCCACCGGATTGATCGCGGAAGCAAAGACAGACTCCCAGCCAACTATTATGAGGGTTTGAAGAAACGATTCATCACCCCTCATCGTACCGCGACGGAAACGTCAAATTTCTACCTAGAGCGCATCCGACTTACGTGTAGCGCCGGGCTTGAGGGCGGCAAAAGTCTCGTCGCGGGGTGAGGATGCGCCCAACGCCCCTCGAGCGTTCGCCGACCCCCTCGCCTACCTTTCTCACTTTGTCTGACCGTCGCTACAGATAAACGGGATGTGTTCTAGGCGTTGACTCTTATTCGTCAATCGGGCGGGCCCAGTCGCAGCGTAGTGGTGACTGGAAGGTGATCCGAAAGCATGTCGGTGGTGGCATTGCGCAGGATCGCTGCCGATTCGACATGCTCGCGCAGGTTTGGCGAGACAAAGATGTAGTCGATGCGCCGGGAGGTGCCATGGTCCTCATCACGAACAAGCTGGCTGGGAAACGTACCTTCGAAGAGCGCATCAGCCTCTCGCGAAAGGCTGACGACATCAACAAAACCCTGATCAAGGATCGCCTGCAGGCCGCCGTAATCCAACCGACCAGCATTCAGGTTGCGGGCCTGAGGGTTTTCCTCGTCGAGTCGAGTGAAAAATGGGATGAGTTGCGTGTCCTGTGTGTAGTGAACGCGATCGAGTGGTGAAGGGCCGTTGAAGTCGCCAGCGAGCACGATCTGGGGAGCAGCGCCCGGCAGGCTCGCAATATCCTTCGCCAGCAGGGCCGCTTCCCGAATCCGATGGTCATAGTTGGATGGATGGAAGTGAATCACGTAGATCCACAGCCCCTCGATGTGACAGCGGAGCAACCCGTGATGAAAGCCCTCCCGGATGCGGACAACATCGTGAATCGGAAACCGGGATGTGATGCCAGTTGGAAAGCCATCCTCCTTGAGTAAGGCTGAGTATTGGTGACCCCATGAAGAGGCATCGGCTGCCAGCGTTTCAGTCGTGAAGCCGTTGAGCTCCTGGAGGGCCACCACATCCGGCGCCTCCGCCGCCATCCATGCGCGCCAGCGCTCGCGGCGGGGGTCGGGCTTCTTGGTGAACCCGTACCATACATTGTGCGTGATGAACTTGACGCGATCCGCTGATGGTGCATCAGCGACGAGTGGTCGGCCGCCCGCTGTCGTGACAACAGTGACACACCCGCAAAGAATCACCAGGAAAGAGCGACGTTGCATGCCGAGATGGTAGGCACGGCACAAGGGGCGTGGCAACGCGCTGTTTCCCAACTGCCGGAGGGGCCGTGTCGGGCGATTTATTGAGCCGATCGCCGGTAGAGTTCCTTGCCAGCGCGTCACCAACGAGAAAAAGCTCGCCTTGAACGTGAGTAGGAAGCTCCTCGGCGACTCCACAATCAGGTCGCATCCAGCCCGACCGGTCCCGGATGTTGCTCCTGATGATCCGCCCCGCTCGGCCGATGCTTGCCGAAGTGCTATTGGCCGACCTGACTGCCGCCGGCGCCGAGGTGGTCGTGCTCGGTTCGGCGGGCCTTCAGGGGGTGAGCACGAGGGGCCGCCCGATCGTGAACCACACTTTTCGCGACGTTTCAGCAATGCCGGAGGTGGGACTTGAACCCACACGCCCTTGCGGGCAACGGATTTTGAGTCCGTCGCGTCTGCCATTCCGCCACTCCGGCTCGTGAGGACGATCTCAGCGAAAGATTACGCCTCCAGAGTGCGTTTTGCCAGCATTGGCCTCTGCGCCGGGCAATCGCTCATGATAGGGTTTTATTGACCGCCTCCGGCGAGGATATTTCCCATGCAGGTGATCGTTTTTGAAGATGCCGGCGTTGACCGACTCTGGCCGGTCACCACCCTTCGCCCTGCCTGCGACATCACGATCGGGGCCCAAACCCTGTGTCAGGCGCTGGCCCCGATCGGCAGCGTGCACCGCGTCGTACGGCTTCCTCTCGCCCGCCATCTCGAGGCCGTCGCTGACAGCCGCGTGACACTCTGGGGGGTGCCCTCGATTCCTCTGACAGACAAGCCACTGATGTCACGGCACGGTGCCCTCGCTGTCGTCGTGAATGCCCGTGTGGTACCCAGCCGCGCCACCATCGTGGCCATCCGCTCTCTGGTGGAAGCCGGTCACCGAGGCGTCGTGCTCGATGGCAGCACAATCGCCGTGGCCATCCTCCACCGCACGGCCGACGGAGCCGGTGCGGATGACCAGGCTGTCCACGAGCTCGTCGCCACCGGTTCCACTGAGGCCATCTCTGCGCTCGGTCTGGAGCCACTTGACTGCGGCCTGGAACTGCTTCATGAGCCACACGACGTGGTGACCGCCCACGAGTGGGCCATGCCCGGGCTTCTCGCCATGCTCATCGACAGCGGGCGTTACAAGGAGGTGCAGCCCGGACTGTTCGTCGCCGCCGACGTCACGTTGCACGAACCGTTCGTCATCCGCCGCGGGCCGGTGGTCGTGGAATCGAACGCCAAGATCGGTCCATTTGTCTGTCTCGACGGCCCGGCGTTCATCGGCCAGGGGGCTCGTATCAATCCACATGCCTGGATTCGCGAGGCAACGGCGATCGGCGATCACTGTCGTGTGGGGGGTGAGATCGAAGCCAGCGTGTTGGAGCCGTTTGCCAACAAACCCCATGATGGGTATGTCGGCCACAGTCACCTCGGAAGTTGGGCGAACATGGCGGCCGGTACGATCACCGGTAATCTCAAGGTGAGTTACGGGACCATCCGCATCAAACACCCGACCGGCACCGTTGATACCGGAAGGCAGTTCATGGGTGCACTCGTCGGCGACCTTGCCAAGACCGCGATCCACGCGTCCCTGCCGTGCGGTGCTCGCATCGGTGTGGCAGCGACGGTCGGTGACACCGTCCCCGACGTGGTCCCTGCCTTTCACAATTTGCTCGTTGGTGGGCAGGGAGGAAGCATGACAACCGCGGCCCAGGCGGCCGTCGTGCTCGAGCGGATGATGGCCCGCCGGGGAATCGATTTCCTCCCTGCCGACCGTGAATTGATTGACGCGGTGAGTCGGGCATGATTGATCGTGACAGGCTTGAGACCTGTCCTACAATATGGTGATGTCCATTCAAGACTCGTATGCGTCGGGCCGCTTTGGCCTTTCGTTTGAACTCTTCCCCCCCAAGACTGCCGAATCCGAGGCGGTCATGTGGCGGACAGTTGACGACCTCATGGCCTTTGAGCCCAGCCTCGTCACCTGCACCTACGGTGCCGGCGGATCAACCCGCGGCACCACGCTCGACGTGCTGAGGGGTCTCCGAGAGCGACACGATGTTCCCGTGGCCAGTCACCTGACGTGCGTGGGGAGTTCGGTGACCGAACTCCGGGAGTATCTTCGTGATGCCGCCCGCCTCGGTGTGGCGGCGATTGTGGCTCTCCGGGGTGATCCACCCCAGGGAGAGACGGCCTTCACGCCGGTGGCTGGAGGCCTCCGCTACGCGTCAGAGTTGGTCGCTCTCATCCGCGCTGAGTTCCCCGAATTTGGCCTCTTGGTGGCCGGCTATCCTGAAACCCATCAGGAGGCGGTGAGTGCCGATGCTGATCTGGAAAACCTGAAGCGGAAATGTGATGCCGGAGGCGAAGTGATCGTCACGCAACTCTTCTACGACAACACTGACCTGTTTCGGTTTCGCGACCGGTGCGCGGCTCTGGGGATCACGGCACCAATCG
>JAYQOK010000201.1:0-4858 GCA_038144795.1 Candidatus Kuenenia sp.
CTTTAAGTTCATATTTTTTTTACCTATATGTTTGTTTGACCCAATACATAATGTTAAAATATGTTCATTTCAAGAAGGTTAAAAAAAGGCTATTCCATTATCGTTTTAGAAGTAAAAAAATATGAAATTTAACAAAATACCAAATACTGATTTAAACGTTAGTCAAATTTGTCTTGGCACTATGACTTGGGGTTCCATGCAAAACACCGAGCAAGATGGTTTTGATCAAATGGATTATGCCGTCTCCAAAGGGATTAATTTTTTTGATACTGCTGAATTGTATTCCATCCCACCTACAAAGGAAACATGCGGTGCAACAAGTAGAATTATTGCTAAATGGTTAAAAAAAACAAAAAAAAGAGATCAAATTATTATTGCAGACAAAGTAACGGGCAGATCCGGAATGGACTGGATTAGACCAGGCGAAAAAGAAACTCGATTAAATAAAAAACAAATTAATACTGCAATCGACAATAGTTTAAAAAATTTACAAATTGATCACGTAGATATTTATCAACTCCACTGGCCTGATAGACCTTTAAATGTGTTTAGTGGACTTGAATATGAACACACGGATACAAATGAAATAGTGCCTATTCTTGAAACCATGGAAGTAATGGCTTCTTTAATAAAAGCTGGAAAAATAAAATATTATGGATTGTCTAATGAAACTCCGTGGGGAACAAGTCAATATATAAAACTTGCTGAAAAACATAATATTCCTAAACCTATAACAATCCAAAATGCATACAGTCTTCTTAATAGAAGTTATGAGGTGGGTCTTTCGGAAATTTCAATTAGAGAAAAAATTGGATTACTTGCTTACTCTCCTTTGGGTGGTGGACATTTAACAGGAAAATATTTAAACGGCAAAAAACCTGCTGGAACTAGAGAGGTTTTGTGGGGAAATAGATTTGATAGATATAGAACTCCAAATACTGAAGCAGCAGTTAAAGCTTATTGCGAAGTTGCAAAAAAATACAATATCGATCCTGCTCAAATGGCAATCAAATTTTGCATTATTCAAAAATTTGTAACTTCAACGATTATTGGCGCAACATCAATGGAACAGTTAAAGAAGAATATTGATAGTATTGATCTGTTACTGACTAATGATGTAATAAAAGACATTAATAATGTTCAATTGATATATTCAAACCCATGTCCTTAAGAGTTTTATTTTTTTCTGTAATTTTTTTATTATCTTTTGAGCAAAAAATATTCGCACAAATTAAGCTAGATGGACAATTTAAAAACTGGACTGCCCAAAATACAAATATTAACGGCCAGCAAGTTTGTTATGCTGTATCAAGCCCTGTAGCTTCTGACCCAAAAAATCTTAATCGAGCAGAGTCTAGAATATTTGTAAGTTTTAGACATAATGACAAAATACAAAACGAAATAAGCGTTACGAGTGGTTATAATTACAAAGCCTCTTCTAAAGTAAATGTTGCTATCGACAAAAAAGAATTCAAGTTTGAAACTGAAGACAATTTTGCTTGGCTTACAAAATATGAAGAAGAAGTTTCTATGATAGACATGATGAAAAAATCTTCACAAGCTAAAGTTACGGCTACCTCGGCTAAAGGCTCTAAAACTATCGACACTTTCTCGTTGAGTGGTTTTGGTGAAGCCTATGAAGCTGCTAAAAAGAAATGTAATTTTATTTAGTAATGAAGAAAAAAGTTAAAAAAATTGTTTTAGCTTATTCTGGGGGGCTAGATACCTCAGTAATTTTACGTTGGTTACAAGAAAACTATCATGCAGAAGTTATTGCTTACACCGCAGATCTTGGTCAAGAAATAGATAGAAAAAAAATAATTAGAAATGCAACCAATCTAGGTGTTAAAAATATTGTTATTGAAGATCTAAAAGATATCTTTGTCAAAGATTATATTTTTCCAATGATTAGAGGAAATGCCTTATATGAAGGTATTTATTTACTTGGCACCTCTATAGCTCGACCCCTTATTGCAAAACGTCAAATTCAAATTGCTAAAAAATTTAAAGCAGATGCAGTATCACATGGATCAACAGGAAAGGGTAATGATCAAGTAAGATTTGAGTTGGCTTATTATTATTTTAATCCAAAAATTAAAATTATTGCTCCATGGCGTGATTGGGATTTTACATCCAGAAGCGATCTAATTAAATATGCAAAGAAAAATAATATTCCTGTACCAAGTGATAAAAAAGGAGCACCACCATTTTCTGTAGATGACAATTTATTTCATACCTCAACCGAGGGTAAAATTTTAGAAGATCCATCAAAGCAAGCCCCTGAATTTATTTTTCAAAGAACAGTTTCACCTGAAAAGGCTCCAAATAAACCATCTTATGTAACCATTGGTTTTAAAAATGGCGATCCAATTAGTATTAACAATAAAAAATGTTCTCCAAGTAAATTACTTTCTCTTTTAAATAATATCGGCGGCAAAAATGGAGTAGGCAGAGTAGACCTTGTTGAAAATAGATTTATTGGAATAAAATCTCGCGGTGTTTACGAAACTCCAGGTGGAACTATTCTTTTATTTGCTCATAGAGCTATAGAATCCCTTACTTTAGATAAAGAAACTGCGCATAAAAAAGATGCTGTTATGTCTAGATTTGCAGAACTAATTTACAATGGGTTTTGGTTTTCAAAAGAAAGATTGAGATTACAAAAAATTATTGATCAAAAAAGATCCAGAGTTCAAGGATCTATTAAGTTAAAAATTTACAAAGGGAATGTAAGTATTGTTTCAAGAATTTCTAATAAAAGTATTTACTCAATGCGAAATGTTTCTTTTGAAGAAAATAAAACTTTTAATAAAAAAAGAGTAGAGAATTTTATTAAAAAGAATGCTAGTTTACTTAACAAGTAATTAATTAATATATTCACCTCTATATAAATCTAAGTGTTAAATAAATTTGTTTTTAATTCACTAAATTCAAATTCAATTTGATTAATTACAGAATTCCAATCCCCCATAAACTTTTGTCTAAATATCTTAATAGATTTATACCATGGTGAATCATCCCTATCTGTTAACCATCTCCATTCAGAAACAAAAGGTAGTAATAAAAAAGATTTTTTTCCTAGAGCTCCTGCGAGATGAATAAGTGAAGTATCAATACTAATAATTAAATCCATGTTTTCAACAATAGCCGCTGTGTCTAAAAAATTATTAATTTCATTACCTAAAAAATTAATTTTCGTGTAATTATTTAAAACTTTCATATCCTCATCATTTAATCCTTTTTGAATAATAAAAAAATTTACATCTTTAAAAAATTTTTTCATCTTTATTAAAGGTATTGATCTAATATGATTATGCATATGATTAGAATTACCTGAGATAGCAATTCCAACATTTAATTTGTCTTTTAATAACTTAAGCCTCTCTCTCCAATAAATAATTTTATCTCTGTCTTGAACTTTTAAATAACCTTGACTCAAAGGAATTGTATTAATTGACGTCTTAAAAAGATATGGAAGATTTAAAAGTGGTACCTGATAATCAAAGTAGTCATTATTATTCTTTAATGATAGTTCTTTAATTTTACAATCAAATTGATCCTTAAAAAAAGGAATAATATCCTTTTGAACCTCAAAAGTAACTTCGGCTCCAAGATCAATTAATTTATATATATATCTAGAAAATTGTATAGTATCACCAAGGCCCTGTTCATACCAAACCAATATTTTTTTACTTTTTAAATTTTCAACAGAGTTAAGTTCTATAATGTTAGAATAGCGATATTGTTCAAAATCATTTTTTTTCCAACGATATTTATATAGTTTCCAACCATTTTCAAAATCACTTAGAAGCAATTTTGTCGAAGCTTTGTTAAAATATGACTCGGCATAATTTGGTTCTAATTTAATTGCTTGATCAAAGTGAAATAAAGACTCATCATATCGCTTAAGATTGCTTAATAATATTCCTTTATTGCACCATGAAAGGGCTTCTTTAGGATTAATATTAATTGCTTCATTAAAACATGCTAAAGAATCTTCATATTTACCTATCTCTAAAAATATAACACCTCTATTAAGCCAAACAATTGCTAGTAGCTCAATATTTTCTTTTGAAAAATCGAGTAATAATACTCGATCTAAAATATTTAAAGCCTCTAAATAATTTCTTTTAATAATTAAAATATCACTTTTATTAACTAATGCCTCAATATACTTTGGATCAATATTTAAAGCTTTATCGTAGCATTCCAAAGATTTGGAATATAATTTTAAATTTTTTAAATTTTGGCCATAATTCAACCATACCTCTTTATTTTTAGGATCAATTTTAATAGCATTTTCATTATAAATAATTGCTTTTTTATTATCTCCACTCTCTACTAACGATTTGGCATAATTAAACTGTGCAAAATAATTATTTGGATCTATCTCTGTAGCTTTTTTTAAAAATTTTTGAGCTGCCTGATGTTGACCCTGGGTTCCTAAGACAACTCCCATCATATGATTTACATTAAAATCTAAACAGTCAATAAGTAAAGCTTGATTAAGAAAATCTATTGCTAAATCTTTATTTTGATTTTGAAAACTTTCAAAAGCTTTTTTAATTAAAATATTAACGTCTTTGGACATATATAAAGATATAAATAACTTAATAAAAGTTATCAATATTTAGCTAAACATAATTGTAATAGCTCAAGTTGTAATTAATTTTTTTAATTTCAAAAAAAAGTTAAAAACTTAAATTTTTTATTTTATATTTTTTAGTATTATGAATTATTTTAAATGCTTTTAAAGTATTACTTAACAGACACGCAATTGTCACAGGACCAACACCTCCTGGAACTGGTGTAATAACTTTTGCTTTTTTAACCACAGATTTAAAATCAACGTCACCTA
>JAYQOK010000202.1:0-4854 GCA_038144795.1 Candidatus Kuenenia sp.
AAAGTTGAGAAGGCAGCCGAGGCGGTGGAGAAGGGTGCGTGCGGAACGGATGCCGACCAGTAGTTGCCCGAAGGGTGCCGATCTACAAAGGAGTGACGATGAGCCATCCAGCGAAAGCGATTCTGTGCATTGCTGCCGCAGCATACCTGGTGCCTCCGCAGGCTGTGGCATTGGAAGCGATTAACGCTGCCGGAGTGCGGCAGCAGCTGGTGCTCGGCGCCGAGCCGGCCGGGGCGGTCACCCCGACGGCCGCCAAACAGCAGTTGCTCAAGGCTCCGGCCAATCTGCCGCTGCCGCTGGTGGTGGCGGGGCGGCTCGGGGCCAAGGGGATGGAGCCGTTTTTGGAAAACAAGGCGTCGTTTGTGCTCGTGGAAATCCCGGCGGATGACCACGCTAAGAAGCCAGGCCACGATGCCGACAATTGCCCGTTTTGCAAGAAGCGGCAGGCCAGCGCTCCGATGGTGGCGGTGCAATTCCTCGGGGCCGACGGCAAGGTAATCCCGATCGATTCGCGGCAACTCTTCGGCATTACCAAGGGGAGCGAGGTGGTGGTGAAGGGAACGGCTGTATTTGATCCCAAACTCGCCCTCCCCATCGTCCAGTTCACCGCCGACGGCATTTTCGTCCGCGGCCAGTAGGACAGGGTTCAGCCTGTCGCCGATCCCCGCCATGTACCGGGCACGCGCAGGTCTCACGCGGTACACTCCCAGCTCTCGTTTTGGAGTGTCTGGCATCATGCCGCTTCTCTGGCCTTTTCTCGCCGAAGGTGACCTTGTGACGCTCAACTTGTCGTCGGGAGCGGTGCAGTTGTTGGGCGGCGCGCTCATTGCATACGTGCTGTTCCTGTTGGGCATTAGCATCTACGCCAGTCGCCGCGTCGAGAACGAAGCCGATTATCTCGTGGCTGGCCGCCGGCTCCCGCTCTTCTTGGCGTGGGGCACGCTGATCGCCACCTGGTTTGGGGCGGCGACAATGTTTGCCGCCGCCGGGGCGGCCCGCGACGAAGGCCTACTGGGCGTGGTGCTCGATCCATTTGCCTGCGCCGGCACCCTTATCCTTTCTGGCATTTTTTTCGCCCGGCCGCTGTGGCGAATGGAGCTCTTCACGATGGCCGATTTCTACCGCCGGCAATACGGTCCTTCGGCGGAGATCGTTGGTGCTTGCATTCAGGTGCCGGCTTACTTTTCGTGGGTTGCGCTGCAATACACGGCCCTCGCCCGAATCCTCGAGCTCTATTTCGAGATTCCCCTGGCAGCGGGCATCGTGCTGGTCGCCGCGATCACGCTTGTCTACACGCTCGTCGGCGGCATGTGGTCGGTGACACTGACCGACACCGTGCAGATCGTGATTGCCCTCACCGGCCTCGTCGTGCTCATGATCGCCACGCTCTCTGATCCGCGGCTCGGCGATGGCGACCCGGTGCGCGGCTTGATGGCCGTATTCGAGCGGGTGGCGGCCACCCATCCCGACCACCTGCGGCTGGTGCCCGCCGACATGTCGCTGGCGGTCGTGCTGGGGTGGCTGGGGGCGTGGGCGACGGGCTTGTTTGGCAACATTCCAGGGCAGGATCTCCAGCAGCGGGCCTTTTCCGCCAAGAGCGCCGACACGGCCATGTATGCCTGTATCCTGGCTGGTGTGCTCTACCTGCTCTTTGGCATGATCCCGGTGACACTTGGCCTCGCGTCGCTGGTGACGCACCCCAATTCCTCGATCGATCCGGTCGGGTTTCTTGCCGGAGAATATCTTTCCACCGGCATGCTGGTGGTGTTTGTTGTGGCCGTCGTGTCGATGGTGGTCTCCACGGCGACCAGCGCCGTTCTCGCCCCGGCCACGATTCTTGGCCACAACCTGCTCGCACGGCTGCCGGCGCTCTCCAGCCGCCCGCTCGTTCGCGACCGGCTGTGCGTGGTGATCGTCTCGCTCGGGGGGAGCGCGCTGGCGATGTGGGGGAAGTCGCTCATGGAGCTGCTCGACGTGGCCCTTTCGATTCAGCTGGTGGCCCTCTTTGTGCCGGTGTTGATGGGAATTTACGGCCGGCCACGCGGTGCCCCCCCGGCAGTGCTCTCGATGCTGATGGGATTCGGGGCCTGGTTGGTCGCCTTCACGATGGAACACCTTGATGGCGTCATCTCCGTCCCCTTGGTTTCAGCACTCACAACGATCCCGGCTGATTTCTGGGGTCTCGGGTTTGCGGTGGGTGGCTATCTGCTTGGGCAGGCTGTGGGGCGGTTCAATGGCGTTTCACAATGCCCTCGACCATCCGCATGATCCCAAGCGGATTGCCGTCTTTGAGGGCGTCGGGGAGCAGCGACTGCGGCACATCCTGATAGCAGACCGGTCTGATAAAACGTTTGAGGGCGGCACTGCCCACGCTGGTGAACCGGGCGTCGCTCGTGGCCGGCCATGGCCCGCCGTGCTGCATCGCGTGGCAGACTTCGACACCGGTTGGCCAGCCATTGATGATGAGCCGGCCAGCTTTGGCCGCGAGGATTGCCAGGAGGTCACCGGCTGTCGACAGGTCCTCTGAGGTTCCGTGGATCGTCGCCGTAAGCTGACCATCGAGCCCTCGGGCAAGAGTCGCGAGTTGTTCAGTCGAGTGACACTTCACCACGAGGCTAAACGGCCCGAACACCTCCTCGGCCAACGACGGTCGGGCCAAAAAGGTTTCCGCGTCGGTCCGCATCAGGATCGCCGCCGCCTCCGTTTTCATCGCAACGGCTGTAGCAGCGGAGCGGGCAACGACCGTTGTGCCAGCCTCCCCGCTCAGTGTGTCACGGCCGTGCTCGAACGCCGTCAGGATGTCACCCGACAGCATCGAGGCGGGAGCGACAGCGGTGATCGCCTCGGCAACGCCCGCCATGAATGAGTCCAGCAGTGCGCCCTCGATCCCGAAGACCAGACCCGGCTTCGTGCAAAACTGTCCCACGCCGAGTGACATCGAGGCGGCAAAGCCCTTCGCGATCTCCCCGGCGCGGTCGGCGAGAGCGCCCGGGAGAAGAAAGACAGGATTGAGGCTACTCATCTCGGCAAAGACAGGAATCGGATCGGGCCGGGCAGCCGCAGCATTGCAGAGGGCTCGTCCCGCGGCCCGCGAGCCGGTGAAGCCGACCGCCCGGGTTGCGGGGTGTGTCACAAGGGCCGTACCGATCACGCTCCCCTCGCCATGCAGCATCGAAAAGGTGCCCGCTGGGAGATGACACGACTCAACAGCCCGTTGGATGGCTCCCGCGACAAGTTCCGAGGTGCCAGGGTGAGACCGGTGAACTTTCACAACGACCGGATTGCCAGTGCACAAAGCGCTGGCGGTGTCGCCTCCAGCTACCGAGAAGGCAAGCGGAAAGTTGCTGCTCCCGAACACAACAATCGGTCCGAGCGGTCGCATCATTCGACGGAGGTCGGGCCGCGGCAGAGGCTGCCGGTCGGGTATGGCAGCATCGATGCGGGCATCGACCCATGACCCGTCACGTGCCATTGCGGCAAACAGTTGCAACTGGGTTACCGTTCGGCCGCGTTCACTGGTGAGCCGAGCCAGAGGGAGGGCAGTCTCGGCATGGGCTCGCTCGATGAGCGAGTCACCGAGCCCCATAATTTCCTCGCCGATCCGCTCCAGAAAAGTCGCTCGTGTCTCTCCTGTCGTCAGGGCAAAAGTGCTGGCGGCCGCGGTGGCGGCCTCCATTGCTGAGTCAACGTCATTCAGCGATGCCATGCAGAAAGCGCCGGGTAGAGTGATGCCATCGAGGGGGCTCCGGACACTATACGTCCGCCCGCTTTCGCGCAGGCATCCAGCAACAAAGTTCTTCCCGTGTGGTAAGGGCATACAGACTCCGGTACGAGAGGATCAGACAACGGCCACGGTATTCTCGAGCCGACCGACCCCGCTGATCTCGATCGTGATTTGATCGTGTGGTGCCAGCGTGAATGACTCATCCGGCACGACTCCCGTTCCCGTGAGCAAAATGACTCCCTGGGGAAACGTTTGTGACCGCCAGAGGTGATCCATCAGGTCACCAAATGTGCGCTTGAGTTGGTCAATCCCGGTTTGACCAGCGAAAAGCGTCGTGCCACTCCGCGTGATTGTCACGGATATCGTCCACTGCCGGATCAGCGTCTCATCGTCTACCAGCGTGATCCATGGGCCAAGGGCACACGATCGGTCGTAGGTTTTTGCCTGGGGTAGATACAGCAGATTCTCTCCCTCGATATCACGGGAACTCATGTCATTTCCGACAGTGCAGCCGACCAGCCTTCCCCGTGAAGTCATGACCAATGCCAATTCTGGCTCAGGCACGTTCCAGTTTGCGTCACGGCGAATACCGACCGTATCTCCAGTGCCGACGACTTTTTCACCAGCGGACTTGAAAAAAATTTCAGGCCGTGGGGCGTCGTAGACGCGGTCATAGGCCGTTGCGCTGAAGTCAGACTCTTCCATCCGTGCCGTCTTGCTGCGGAGATAGGTGACACCTGCCGCCCAGACCTCCTGCCGCTCGACCGGTGGAAGCAGGGCGACGTCAACCAGCGGATACGTTGCGGACACGCGTTCGGCCGCAGTTTTTGCCATCATGACCGGATCGTCAGACTCCAGCAGACTGGTCAGGGACGACACGCCAGCATCCAAGAGATCGGCGACTCGCTGGCCCTCAAAAACGACTCCGACCCGTGGCTGATCTGCCGGAGTGCGGCGAGAGAACCGGCACACATTGATCACGTTATCGCGTTTCATTCATGCGTCCAGTACCTTGAGGACTCGTCCGCACCGGCTCCAGGATCCCAGCCATGAAGGCAACTGCGCCCATCGCATCCGCTGCAAGCATCGCTTCGCAGCGGCCCAGCAACGCTCGTGGGCTCGTTGTGGTC
>JAYQOK010000203.1:0-4840 GCA_038144795.1 Candidatus Kuenenia sp.
GGGGGACGGAGGCCGTGCGGCTGCAGCTCGGCAGGGACGCGGTGGGCCGACGCCTTGCCGAGTTTGTCGAGCGACCGCAATACGTCGGTCGCACGATCGGCGAGCCCAAGCTGCTGCAACACGCCCGACAACACCCGGCGATCGTTTACCCGCACGGTAAACCGCTCTAGGCCGATCGCGGCCAACAGGTCGTGCACGACGAGGACCATCTCCAGATCGGCCACGGGGCTGATCGTGCCGATCGTGTCGAAATCGCACTGCATAAACTCGCGGTAGCGGCCCCGCTGCGTGTTTTCACCCCGCCAGACCGTCGCCATGTGATAACGCTTGAAAGGCGTGCCAAGGTCGGCGATGTGCTGGGCGCAGAACCGGGCAAACGGCACGGTCAGGTCGAACCGCATCCCCACCTCGCGGCCGCCGTGATCGGTGAAGCGATAGAGCTGCTTATCGGTCTCCTCGCTCCCCTTGCCGGTCAGGATCTCGAGGTATTCCAGCGCCGGCGTGTCGATCGCCGCGAACCCGTACGAGCGGTAGACCCGCCGGGCGATGTCGAGAATCTTCTCGCGGGCTAGTGCCTGGGCGGGCAGGTGATCGCGAAAGCCCTTGAGGGTGCGCGGTTGAATCATGGCTGAGTCACGAAAGGACCGGAAGGAGCGACGGCTTGGGGCTGCGAATCGACTTCCTCCGGTTTTTCTTCTTGCGGCCGTCGCCGATCTCCTCGCCACCCGGGCCGAGCACTGCCTCCATGTATTCGACTACCTGCTCCGCCGTCTCGAAGTACTGATCATAGACCCAGTCGTCTTCGTACTCGCATTCCTTCGTCGTGTAGTCACGACAGATCTGGGGCCGTGTCTCGTAGATGCCACAGCGGTGGTCGTCTTGTAGGTGCTTGCAGACGGTGTGCACGCACACATACCAGTCGCCGTCTTCAGTGAAGACGGTCGCATGATCGTGCAGCAAGAACCAGCGGATGAATTCAAATTCCTCGCGCGTGGTCGGCGTCTCCAGTGGGAGGGCGAAATAGCGGCAGCACTTCGCCGTGCAGAATTCGCAGAGTACCGTCTCGGGGGGCACCGTCTCCCGCTTGGGCTTGGCGGGAAGCACAGGAAGCACCGGTTCAGCAACGAGCGTCGACATGAAAACCTCCGATTCGGGGGCCGCACTATACCAGACTGCCTGCCTGCCGCACGGGCCGGTGCACCATGGGGCCGGGCATGCCGTATACTCTCGGGCTCTTCACGAACGGAGTCGGCCACGATGCCCAAACGCTGGCACATCCAGCCGCACGATCAGGCGGTCGTTTCCGGCCTTGAACGGTCGGCCAAGGTGTCGAGCATCGTGGCCCGCCTGCTTGCCGCCCGCGGCCTGACCGACGCCGCTGCCGTGCGGTCGTTTCTCGGCGGCACCATGAACGACCTCCGAGACCCGGAACTGCTGCCGGGCATCGCCGAGGCGGCCGATCGGATTCTTGCCGCAGCCCGGGCGGGCCGGAAGATCGTGATCTATGGCGACTACGACGCCGATGGCATGTGTGCTACGGCGATCCTTGCCGGCTGCCTCGAGGCGATCGATGCCCAGGCCTCGTGGTATGTGCCGGACCGATTTGAAGAGGGATATGGCCTCAATGGGGAGGCCCTCCGCACGCTGGCCGCAGCTGACGCCAGCCTCGTCGTCACGGTCGACTGTGGCATCGCCAGCGTGGCCGAGGCCCGCCTCGCCAAGGAGTTCGGGCTCGAACTGATCATCACCGATCATCATTCGTTTGCCGATTCGATCCCCGAAGCGGCGGTGGTCGTGCACCCGCGGCTTCCCGACGCCGGCTATCCCTTTGGTGAGCTCTGCGGCGCCGGCGTCGCCTTCAAGCTCGCCTGGGCGATCGCCACGCGGGCGGCCGGGGCGAAGCAGGTGACACCACGGCTCCGCGAGATGCTCCTTCGTGGGATGGGCTTTGCGGCGCTCGGCACGGTGGCCGACGTCGTACCGCTTCTCGACGAAAATCGCATCTATGTGAAGCATGGCCTCGAATGCCTGCGGAAGCGGGGTGGCGCCGGCATCGCGCGGCTCCTGGAACTTGCCAAGCTCCATGAAAAATCGCAGCTTGAGAGCGAAGACGTGGCATTTCGGCTCGCCCCTCGCCTCAATGCGGCCGGCCGGCTCGGCCAGGCAGCCAGCGGGATCGAACTCCTCACCACGTCCGACACAGCCCGCGCCGTGGCCCTGGCCGACTACGTTCACGAGCTCAATACCCAGCGGGAGCACGAGGAGCGAAGCATTCAACTCGGAGCCTCGAAGCAGGCCAAGGAGCGGTTCGACCCGGAGGCCGATGCGGCCCTCGTTCTCGCCGACCGTGGCTGGCATGCCGGGGTGATCGGCATCGTGGCCGGCCGGCTGGCGGAGCGGTTTCATCGACCGGTGGTGATGATCGCCCGCGACGAGCACCAGGGCCGGCCAGCGATCGGCAGCGTGCGAAGCGTGCCGGGGTTTGACGTGCACGCGGCAATCGTCGCCTGCCGGGATCTTCTGGTCACCTGTGGCGGCCATGCAGCGGCTGCCGGGCTTCGGATTGAAGACGCTAAGATCGACGAGTTTCGCGAACGGTTTTGCGGTGAGGTGGCGGCGCGGATGCCCGCGGCGCTGCGGCTGGCACAGCTCACGATCGACGGGGAGGCAACACTTGCCGGCCTCACGCTCGAAGCGGTCGAACAGGTGGAGAAGCTCGCTCCGTTCGGACAGGCCAACCGGCGGCCGGTGCTCTGTGCCTCGGCCGTGCAGCTGGCTGAGCCGCCCCGCGTGATCGGCAGCGGTGGACGGCATCTCTCCATGAATCTGGTTCAGCACGGCGCCCGAGTGCGAGGCGTGGCCTTCGGGGGCGCGGAATGGCTCGAGCATCTTCCCGCGCCGGGCCAGCCGTTTCATGTCGCCTTCAAGCCGAAGATCAACGAGTTTCGTGGTCGCCGGTCTGCGGAGATGGAAATCATCGACTGGCGTCCCGAGGGCATCGACGTGGCGGTGGAACTCTCTGCGCAGCCGCAGGAAGAATCCCGCTCATGAGGCCAGCAATTTGCTTGACGAAACGATTTTCCATGCCAATGGCCAATTCATTGCGGAGGTGTTCTAGATGACACGAACTCAGTTCTTCATAGCCCTGATTCTTTGCTATGCCAGCGCCCGTGCCGATGACTGGCCGCAGTGGCGGGGGCCGCAGCGGGATGGCGTGTGGCGGGAGTCAGGCATCGTCGATTCGATCCCTGCCACCGGTCTCCCCGTGCAGTGGCGGGTGGCTGTGAAGGGGGGCTACTCGGGCCCTGCCGTCGCTGGGGGCCGCGTCTATCTCACCGACTACGATCGGCCGGAGGGCCCGCTGGCCAACGCCCCCAATGACCGCACGCAGCTGGCCGGCCGCGAGCGGGTGCTCTGCTTCGAGGCCAACACCGGAAAGCTGTTATGGAAACATGAATACGACTGCCCGTATGCGATCTCGTATGCCTCCGGACCACGGTGCACGCCGACCGTCGCCGATGGCAAGGTCTATGCCCTTGGCGCCGAAGGGAATCTCACCTGCCTCGACGCCGTGACGGGCCGCGTGATCTGGGCCAAGGACTTCAAGAAGGACTTTGCCGCCCCCACGCCAATCTGGGGCTTCTGCGGCCATCCGCTCGTGGATGGCGACCGGCTCATCTGCCTTGTCGGCGGCGGCGGCAGCGTGGCGGTGGCGTTCGACAAAGACAGCGGCCAAGAAGTCTGGCGGGCTCTCTCCGCAAGTGAGAGCGGCTACTGTCCGCCGACCATGCTTGGGGCTGGCGACACAAAGCAACTGGTGATCTGGGATGCGGACAAACTCAACGGCCTTGAACCCGGCACGGGCCGGGTGCTCTGGTCGGAGCCGCTCAAGCCGATGTATGGCATGTCGATCATGACGCCGCAGGTAGCCGACACGCCCTCCGGTCGCGTGCTCTTCGCCAGCGGCATCGGCCGCGTCGGGGCGCTCTTTCGGCTGGCAGCCGATGGCTCGACGGCCGGGGTGATCTGGCGGGGCGCGCCGAAGACAGCCGTCTACTGCGCCAACAGCACGCCTTTCATCGAGGGCAACGCGATCTACGGTTGCGACTGTGATACGGGCATGCTCACGGCGGTCGATCTGGCCACGGGCGAACGGCTCTGGGAGGCACCCGACGCCACGATGGGCGGCAGCCGCCGTGGAAAGCATGGCACGGCGTTTCTGGTGCGGCATGAGCCTACCGCATCCTCCGCGCCGTCAGCCAATCGCACCTGGATCTTCAGCGAGACAGGCGACCTGATCCTCGCGGAGCTTTCTCGCCAGGGGTATCTGGAACTTTGGCGGACACATATTCTCGCGCCCACCAACGAGTGCTTCGGCCGCGAGGTGGTTTGGAGCCATCCGGCTTTTGCCGGGCGATGCGTGTTTGCCCGCAATGATCAGGAACTCGTCTGCCTCTCTTTGGCAAGGTAATGCTGGACTGCCGCCCGCCGAACCGCGCAGCAGCGACTGTGCTCCCTGCTTCGGCCGCCGCGGGCCGACATTGTTTCCAACCGCTCCGGCCGGTATCTTCCAGCGATCCTCGCGGTGGCCGGGTTTGGGTCGGTCGCCGCGATCGGGGCGTAGCTCAGCCTGGCTAGAGCGCTACGTTCGGGACGTAGAGGTCGCTGGTTCGAATCCAGTCGCCCCGATTCACCTTGGATAACCGTCGTGCCTCTCGCGGTTGGCGAGGGTCTTCTGAACCGACCGGTGAGTCCGCCTCGCCGCCCCGCTCCGGGTGACCTGCCCCCCAGTGCGGCACCAATTTCTAAGTTAGGGTATCACCCTCCACCAGACCAGTCC
>JAYQOK010000204.1:0-4810 GCA_038144795.1 Candidatus Kuenenia sp.
TCGCCTCCTTGAAGAGCGCGGCCGTATCGAGCAACAGCCGCACCTCGTCGGGCGTCAGCCGCTCCAGGTCGAGGAGATGGCGGTGAGACCAGCCGGCCGGAATCGTCGCGGGAGCGGAGACGGCATTCGCCATAGGGGGGAAGGTGAGGGTGAGGAATTTGCCAGGATTTTAGCCAACTTTCCCCAGATTCGCCAAACAGCTCCTCGCTGCGTCGAAAACCATGACTCGTCTTTCGCTTGGGCTTGCCTCCGCGCTAGCGACGGGCTTAGGGTCTCCCAAGCAACCCGTCATTCCTTCACCGATCATCCGTCGCATGCTGGTGCTACGTCGCTCCCTGAAATCACGTTGCCTGCCTCAGCACTCAGCGGCAGTCGTTTGCTTGGCGCTGTTCGCTGTCGGCGCACTGCTTACCCAGTCAGGATGCACAACGCTCCTCACCGCCAGCGGTCTGCAGGAGGCCTTTCAGGATAACGGTGATGCCTCGGCCATGGCCTCCTACGATACCGATGCCGATACTGGTGCGGCTGACGAGGTCGTAGTGGACGACCAGGAAGGCATCTCGCTCACTACAAACACAAAGCCCGTGGATCCAGCCGCCGCGGAAGAGGCACTCGATGCAGCCCTCGAGCAGCTCGCGGCCACCGGTCGGCTCACCGCCGCCACCGAGAATGCGCTCACCACCGCCGTCGAAGGTGCTCCGCCCCAGGATTGGCCCGACATTATCGATGCCTTCGTGGCCACGATCGAATCGACTCCGGCTCCGCAGCGAACGGCCATGCGGCCAGTGGATGCTCCGGTGGCCGACGAAGCGGAAGCCTCACCGGAAATCGAGCAGACTGCTGATCCTAAGCCGGCGAGCGAGTTGGCCACCGAACAGACGACTGGAATCGAGTCGACAGGAGCCTCCCTGCCGAGTTCGCCGACCGATCTGCCGACTGCGGCCAGCCTCTCCGTGGTCAATCCCTGCTTTGCCTCGCGGGTGCGGGGCTGGGGATCGGTCGAGCGATTTGCGAGCAGCCGCTTCCAGCCCGGGCAGGAGCTGATCGTCTATTTCGAACTGGAGGATCTCACCGGCGATAAGTCGCCTGAGGGGCACACCACACGGGTCGACACCACGCTTCAGCTCATCGATGACGCTGGCCAGCGGCTCCACGAATGGCGGTTTGAACCACTCGAAGAAACCTGCCGCACGCCCCGCCGCGACTACTTCGCCCGCTACGTTGTCCGCATTCCTGTGAATCTTCCTGAAGGGTCGTGTCGGCTTGATCTGGCCGTCACGGATGCGGTGGCTCACGCTACCGCCCACGCCAGCCTCCCACTGGAGATCGCCGGCAGGTAGAGTGTCGACGTATTCACGTCGTCTGCGAGACTGTTGCCGTGCCGATTCTCGAGGCTCAATCCCTCTGCAAGACGTTCCACAAACCTGACGCCGAGGCGCAGGGCGTGGCCGCCGTCCGCGGCATCAATCTCGTGGTGGAGCCCGGCGAGTTTCTCGCCATCACGGGAGCCAGCGGCTCCGGAAAAAGCACGCTCCTCCACATGCTCGGCGGGATCACACGGCCGTCATCGGGCCGTGTGCTGCTGGAGGGCATCGATCTGGCCGGCCTTGATGACAATGCCCTGGCGCTGGTGCGGCGGCGACGAATCGGCTTCGTATTCCAGCGTTACAACCTGCTGCCCGAACTGTCGCTGCTGGAAAATGTCGCCCTGCCGCTCGTGCTCGATGGAAACTCGGGGCGCACCTACGACGCGGCGGCAGCGGCGGCGCTCGAGGCTGTCGGCATGGCCCATCGCGGCGGGCATCGGCCCGATGCTCTTTCAGGGGGCGAGCAGCAGAGGGGGGCTATCGCGCGGGCGCTGGTCACCGATCCGGCGATCGTGCTCGCCGATGAACCGACCGGCGCGCTCGACTCGGTCAATGCCCGACGGGTGATCGAGCTTCTGCAACAACTCGTGGCCGAGCGGGGGCAGACGGTCGTGCTGGTCACGCATGACGCGGCGACAGCGGCCGCGGCCGGTCGCACGGTGCGGGTCCGCGACGGTCTCATCGAATCGGATTCGCATCTGCCGCACGCCCCGCCCACCACCAAGGCGCTCGGCTCATGAGGCTCGAGCGTCTCCTTGTGCGGCAATGGTGGAACCGTCCAGGACGGGCACTGGCCACGGTGGCGAGCGTGGCGGTGGCGGTCGGCGCGGTGGTGGCCACCTGGGTGTCGGCCGACGCTTCACGAACCGGCTACCGCCGGCTCACCGAGGCGATCGACGGCGTGCCTGTGGTCGACGTTGTGAGCCGCGGCGGCGGACGATTCGAGGCGGCTAATGTGCCGTGTCTCGTCGGCATTCCGGGCGTGCGGGCCGTGGTGCCGCTCTTTTACCGGCTCAGGATGCTGCGGGTGGGTGAAAAAAGAGTCCGTGAGATCGCCGTGGGAGTTGACGTGGAGGCGATGGTGGCCACCGGGCTGCTCACGCTCTCCGCCGGTCGGGCCTGCTTCGGTCCCGAGGAGGCGATCCTCGAAACGTCCCTAGCCGAGAGCCTCGGGCTCTCCCTCGGCGATGAGATCCTGTTTTTTGCCCGGCGGCGGATCCGCCGCATGGAAGTGGTCGGCCTGGCCGACCGCCAATCGATCGGCTGGTTTGCCGAAGGCGCCGGCGTGATCGCCGATATCCAGGCCCTCTCCGAGATGTCGCTGGCCCTTGGCTTCCTCGATCGTGTCCGCGTGGCGATCATGGCCGACGGCTCGCGAAAGCAGGTCCTAGCCGAGGTTGCCAACGAGTTGCCTGATTCGCTGATGGCAGAAATCCCGGCGGGCAAGGCGAGCATGGCCGAGGACGTGCTCCACTCGGCTGATCTGGGCCTCGACTTCGTCACCGGCCTCACTGTCGCGATGGCCTGGTTTATCGTCGGCAATGCGATGCTGATGAACGTGACCGAGCGGCGCCGCGGGCTTTCGCTCCTGCGGCTGCTCGGCGCGACGGTGCGGCAGGTGCAGTGGTTTCTCATCGGTGAGGCCGCCCTGCTCGGCTTCGTGGGGGCCCTCCTCGGCGCCACGGCGGGCTGGTTCGCGGCCAAGCCGATCGCGGCCGGCATCTCGCGGGCTCTTCAGGCGCCCTTCTCTGCGGTCACCTTCAACCCATTCATCCTGCCCATCGCCATCCTGATGGGTGTCGTCGTGGCGATTGCCGCCGCCTGGTGGCCCTCTCGCGAGGCGACCGACGCCGATCTGCTCGAGGGCCTCTCGACGGCGCCGGCGCCACCACCGCGTGGCGTTTCCTGGCGGTTTGTCTGTGTCGTGCTCGCATTGGGTGGAGCGGCGGCGGTCGTGCAGTTGCTGGTGATCGCCGAGGTGCTGCCGCCGCGGATGGCGGTGCCGGGAGGAATCGTACTGCTGTTGGCGTTCGTAGCGCTCACCCCGCTGGTGTTGCCCTGGATTGCCCGCGGACTGGCCGCCCTCGCTCCACGACGATTCCTGATCGAGACGAAGCTGGCCCTCGAGCAGATCCTGCGGCAACCGATCCGCACGGCGCTCACCAGCGGCGTGCTCGTGGTAGCGGTGACCAACGGCGTCGGCCTTGGACACGCCATCCGCGACAACGTCGACAATGTACTCGGCTGGTATGCCCGACTGATGCAGGCGGATTGGGTACTCATGCATGCCGGGGTTGTGAGCGCCGCAGGGGATGGGGGCAGCGCCGAGGCCGGCTCGGCAGAGACGGAGGTGGCGGCGCTCCCGGGCGTCCGCAGCGTCGAGGGGATCGGCGTGGCGGTGGGCCGCGTGGCGGGTACGGCCTGCGTGGTCGTGGCCCGTGATCTCCCCGCTGGTGAGCCGCTCCCCCTCGAGGCGGTGTCGGCCAGTGACGCCAAGGTGCGGGCGGCACTTGATCGTGGCCAGGCAGTGGCCGGCACCGTGCTCGCTCGCCGCACCGGCATCAAGCCGGGCGACGAGGTGGCAGTTGAAGTCTTCGGCCGCACCACCAACGTGCGCATCGCGGCCCTCGTGGTCGATTACACCTCCGGCGGCGCGTCGCTCCATGTGCGTCGTGACGTCGCCCGCCGGCTGTTCGGTCTTGAAGCAGCCGACTTACTCCTAGTAAAGGCCAGCCCGGGGCAGGCACCGGCTTTGCGGCAGCCGCTCGAAAAAATCGCCGAGGAGCACTCCCTTCTGCTTCGCTCCTTTGGCGACCTGCAGACCTTTATCGATACGGTCGTAAAGGGCGTGGTGAGTTCGTTGTGGGCCATCCTCGGCCTCGGCTTCGTGGTTGGCAGCCTCGGCGTGGCCAACACCGTGACGATGAACGTGCTCGAAAAGCAGCGAACGCTGGGCCTGCTGCGGGCTGTTGGCATGACGAGCCGACAGGTCACGCTTGTGGTGGTGCTCGAAAGCCTGATCCTCGGCATTGCCGGCAGCCTGATCGGGCTCTTCGGGGGGATCACGACGGCGCTCTTCATCCAGCTTTCGAGCCAGCCGCTGTTAGGCCATCCGATCGAGGCGAAGTTTCGGCCGGGGGTGATCGCGGCCAATCTGGCCGCGGCGGTGGTAGTGGCGGTGGTGGCGGCCTGGCTGCCGGCCCGCCGCGCCGCCCGCCTCGATCTCCTCCAGGCGATCTCCGCCGAGTAGGACGTATCGTGTCTCTGACGTGCGCAGGATGTGGCGTCTCCCTGACCTGCCCCCCTTAAACGAGGCCACTTCGGGAGCGAGAATCCTGGGTGGCCGCAACCAAGGGAGGGCAAGAAATGCCACGAGGAAAGGCGGAGCAGGCGGAGGTCATCATCCCGAAGCTCCGAGAAGTCGAGGTCGAGCTGGGTAGGGG
>JAYQOK010000205.1:0-4623 GCA_038144795.1 Candidatus Kuenenia sp.
GTGCTTGCCAGCTACGCCGGCTCAGTGGCACGGGCAACCCCTCACGGGAACATCGCTTGAATAGGCAGATGGTGATCGATACCCCCCGCTGCAAAGCGGTTTGAACAAAAAGGGCCATCAGTCCATGCCTACTCGTGATTCGCTTGGTGGGATCGTGCATTCGTACCAGCGTTATGATCCGGCGCGGATTCCGCCGCCGCGGCCGCCGCAGGTCGATCTGGTCACGCCGGCCGTCGAGCATCTCCTTGAATTCGGCAGCATCGATGAGCTGACCGCGGAACAACTGGCCGAGGCGGTCGTGCTTGATCCCGATCAGATCAAGGGGCTCGGGCGGTCACTCGACTCCATCAGGCAGCAGCTCGAAGAGCGCCGGCGGAAGATCCTTGAACGGTACGAGACTGATGGGGTGCGGAAAAAGGCGAAGAATGCGTTTCGTGAGGCGGCCCAGCGGGCGCAGCCGCCGGCGAAGTTTCGCGAGGCGTTTCACAAGGCCGTGCAGACGGAGCAGCTGCGGCAGTTGGAGCGGCTCTGGTACACGCAGGATGACGATCAGGGCCGATTTAGCGGTCAGCTGGTGGGGCTGATGGATCGCCTCGGTGAGGTCTATCAGGTGGACGAACTGGCGGCGAAGTGGACGTTTACCGGCCGTGAAAAGCTCACCGTGTCCGAGGCTATCGAGATTAAGGAAGAGCTCGAAACCATTGAAGAGCTGCTGCAGCAGATGGAGGAGGCCCGCAAGAATGCTCGCGTGGCTCTCATCGACATGGAGGCGCTCGGCGAGTATGTCGAGCAAGGAGAACTCGACGAACTCGACGCCCTCGGGCAGCAGGTGCAGGATCTGGTCGAGCAGATGGCGGCCCAGCAGGGGCTCGAGCGCACGAAGCGGGGCTACCAGCTCACGCCGCAGGCGATGCGAATCTTCCAGGGCAAGCTCCTCGAACAGATCTTTTCGGCGATCGATCCCTCCCGCACCGGCCGCCATCAGGTAAATATCACCGGCGATGGCGCCGTCGAAATGGTGCCGACGCGGCCGTATGAGTTTGGCGACTCCGTGGCCCATATGGATATTCCCGGGTCGCTCGTCAACGCGATGCTTCGGCAGGTGGGCGATCCGGCGGCGGCGGGCCGTCCGCTGCGGCTTTATTCCCGCGACATCGAGGTGCATCGCACCCGCAACACACCCAAGTGCGCCACGAGTGTCGTGCTCGACATGAGCGGGTCGATGCGGTACGGCGGACTTTATGTGGGCGTGAAACGGATGGCGCTCGCCCTACAGGGGCTCGTGCAGAAGGAGTTTCCCGGCGACTTTCTCCAGTTCATCGAGATGTATTCCTTCGCGAAGCCGCGGCCGCTCGGTGAAATTCCCACGCTGCTGCCCAAGCCGGTGACGATCTTCGATGCCGTCGTGCGGCTCCGAGCCGACATGGCCGATCCGGTGATTTCCGAAAGCGATATCCCGCCTCACTTCACCAACATCCAGCATGCCCTGCAGCTCTCACGGCAGCATCTGGCGCGGCAAGACACGCCCAACAAGCAGGTGATCCTCATCACCGACGGCCTGCCGACGGCGCACTTCGAAGGGGAGCAACTCTATCTGCTTTACCCGCCCCATCCGCGGACCGAAGAGGCGACGCTCCGCGAGGCGCGGGCCTGCCGTCGCGAGGGGATCACGATCAACGTCTTCCTGCTCTCCGGCTGGTCGCAGTCGCGGGAAGATATCCAGTTTGCCTATCGGCTTGCCGAGACGGCCCGCGGTCGCGTGTTCTTTACGGCGGGCAAGGATCTCGACCGGTTTGTGGTATGGGATTATGTCAGCCGCCGGCGGAGCATTCTGGGGTGAACAGCGTTCGGGGCTGCCAATGCTCCGTCGCCGGACGTTTGCTACGGTCCTCCAGGCCTTCGCTCTCTCGATGCCAGCTGCACTTTCGGCATCCATGCCTGCGCTCGCTGACAACGCCGGCTCCCGGGGCGTGGGCAGCCCCTCACTGATCGCCTAAAAGGTGCCGAGACCGGCGGTGGCTTCTGATGAGGCGAGTGGCTACAGGGCGTCTTCGGTGCGGAGGGTGACTTCGATGAGCCGTTCCATTACTTCGGCGGGAGATTCGTGGGGGAAGTTGGTGAGCACGACTTCCTTGGCGTAGAGCTTGCCGATGTAGCGGCGATGCCGACCTGGCGACGAGCGACTGGCAAGGAAATCGCGGTGGGCGGAGTTGATGACGATCTCATTGGCGGCCGAGTCGTACCGCGACCTCCAAGGCTGGCCATGCTCAGCCTCGAGCCGGTACGACGGCAGCCCCCGGCCCCCGTCGCCTTCCCCCTGCGTCGGCTCGACGAATTTCACATCGACCTGGTCGGTCGCCTCGAGCAGAAACTGCCGCGCGACGGCCTGCACCGCGACGAAGCCCGTGGCCGGTGAGGTGACGATGCAGGCAGCACCGTCAGGCTCGATCGTCGCCGTGCCCGCTACCACGCCCCATGTCCAGCTCAGGCCCTCAACCACCTCCACGCCTTGGGCGTCGTAGGCGGTGGCTATGAGCCGACATTCGCGGCCGGGGGGCCGCCGGGGATGCCGCGGCGTGATGCGGATCGTCGCCAGCGGTCCCGCCTCCACGGCGAAGAGCAGCGGCGGCGTGGCCGGATCGGCTGCATCGGTCGGGTCAGAGGCGGTGCCTGCGGTCGCCGTGCCGCGGTCGGCGAGCGAGTCACCAGCGCCGCCGGCATTCGGCTGCAACACGGGTGACTGCTTCGGAATATCGAAAAACAAATAATCCTCGGCCGGCAGGTCGGCGAGCGCCGATGCGAAGGCCTTGTGCACCTGCTTGAGCAGCTGCCGACTCGCTCGCTCCGCCTCGGCCTGCTCTCGTTTCGCTAGGCTCGCGAACATGTCTCGCTCGATCGTGGGGGCGACGGCCACGAGGGCCTCGAATGCCGCGTCGGGCACGATTCCCGACCGGGTGCCCGGCGCCAGTCTCAAGGGCTCGAAGTCGATCAGGCCGATGAGCCGGCGATCGTTCCACGGGGCATGCTGAAACGGGAGCAACTCGGTCACGCTGGCGAGCACACGAGTGCCGTCTTTGCAGAGGCCGATTCCGGGAGGATCGGCGGCATCGTCGCCGCGGGCGTAGAGCTCCACATTTACGTCGCCGAGCGGTGTGGCATACCGCCGCGGGATTTCCAGCCGCTCCCCTTCGAACTCCCGCGGAACCACCCGCGTCTCGCGGCGGGCGACCGCGTCGGCCACGTCGATCGCCACACCCGTGGAACGGATGCGATCCCGCAACTCAGCCGACAGGTAGCGGGCGATCTTCTCGCCGGTGACGAGATTCTTCGTCGCCTCCAGGAGCGGGCCGACGACCACGCGAGTGCCGCCGGTGGCGAGCCGGCCCTTCACTGGACGAATCTCATACTCGCGTTTGCCGCGTTCCAGGCACAGCTCCCGCAGCGGAATTCCGTCTCCGCCAGAGATCATCCGCAGCTCCTCGCCCAGGCTCCAGAAGCTGAGCAGACCGATGCCAAATTCCCCATGCACGCCCCGCCGTTGGTTGGCGGTGAGCTGCCGCTTCATCGAATCGCAGAGGTGCGTGGCAATCCGCTGGAAGTCGGGCAGGCCATTTTCGTCAGGGGCAACGCCACGGCCGTCATCCTCGATTTCAAGATAGAGCTGCCCCTTCGACCGCCGCCGCGCAATTCGAACCTGTTGGGCCCCGGCGTCGATCGCGTTTTCGGTGAGTTCGCAGATCGCCTTCAGGGGATGCGTCTGCGAGTGGGCGATGATCGTGATGGCATTCCACTGGTCGCCGATCTGGAGCGTGCCGGTGGTGGTGGACGGGGCTGAGGGCATGGGCGCAACCTGCGGGGGCGGCTGTCAGTCAGTCGACGCCTGGTGTGGCTACCGACGCCGCATTGTGCCGTATTTCCCGCCGTAGCATCATGGCCGAGCCGGCCGCGGCCGCTCCAGCCGCGACAGCGAGCGTCCAGAGGGGCACGATCCGCCGTGGGGCGACTAGCTCGCGGTCCTGGGCCGCCTCGGCAAGGTCCACCGCCGGTAGCCCGGACGCCCGTCGTTCGCGTTCGATTGCCGACTGCTGTCGCCCGAGGAAGCGGCCTTCGACTTGCCGCTGCCGCCGGTCGAATTTAGGCGCGATCAAGCCGATGCCCACCAGTGCCATCAGCGAAAACATCAATCCCCAAAACCACGGGCTGTCGGTGAGGTGGTAGCGGTGCATTGACTCTATCGTAACGCTCTCGTGCCCAAACCGGCTTCGGATTCCCTATACCCTGTCGCCGGACGTTGGGGGCGCCCCACCCGGGCGGCGCACCCACCGCCCCGGCTGGGCGTCGGCCAACAAAGCGCCCCCCGCCAGCTACGCCGTCTCTCAGGGCATAGGGAACCCGAAGCCTCTCAACGCTGGTTTATGGGGAAGGCACGGGGTTGCCCGAACCCCGGAGCCGGCGTATGCAGACAAGCAAAGTAAGGATTGCGCAGCGTAAGGATTGCGCAGCGATGTCTGCATCCGAGCGAACGAAGGGCACGATGCCCGTAGTGAGCGTCCGGCGATGTGGCTCGGGCAATCCCGTGCCGGGTTGGGCGAGTCGAGTCCGATCGGCCGGAAGGCTCACCCA
>JAYQOK010000206.1:0-4287 GCA_038144795.1 Candidatus Kuenenia sp.
ACACGTTCGGCCGCGGCATGCTCTGTCGATAATTGAGGAGCACGCGGCGGCCCCCCCGCGCCAGGCGAATCGCCACCGCCGCACCGGCGGGGCCGCCGCCGACCACGATCGTGTTCCACACGCTCTCCGCGGCCTGCTCGGGCAGCAGGGTGGCAGGCACTCGAGCGATGCTGGCGGTCGGGATCATGCCGTTTCCCGCCGCCATGTGATCAGCACCCGCTCCGGCCACGTGCGCTGGATCGTCGCCGAGGCCAGCCCCGCTGCAGCGAGGAGCCGGCGATATTCTTCGGGGGTGCGGGCGGCCCGCACGGAGAGTGGGCCATCGATCCGCGCCACCCGCGACCGTGACAGCACGCTCGTGCCAAGGATGGCCAGCGCCAGCCCAAGCGGGCTGCGAATGAGGTCGGACACCACGAATCCAAGCCGGCAGGCATCCGCCATCGATCGCAGCACCCGCACAGCCGGCTCATCGTCGAGGTGGTGGAGAAAGAGCGAGCTGATCGCAACATCACACGGCAGGCAGCCGCTCGCCACGATGTCACGGGTTGCAAAGGTGAACCGCAATGGCAGCCCCACCACCGTCGCACGGGCGGCCGCGATGCGGGCGGCTGCACGGTCGAGGCCACGGCGGCTGAAGTCGACCCCCGTCATGACGATCTCGCGGCTACCGAGTGAACCGGCCAGCCGGCGGCCGCAGGCAAGCGTGACATCGCCGCCGCCACAGGCGAGATCGACGACATGCACCGGCCCCTGTTCGTCGCGCGGTATGACCGCCGCCGCCGCCGCCGCGATCTGGGCAGCTGTTCGCGACACGGCATTGATCGTCGCCAAGGCATCGAGCGCATGGAGATGCTCGGCCTCCGGCAGGCCTGGGTCGTCCATCAGCTCAGCCTGCCGCACATGCTCCAGAGACAACAGGCCCATTCGAAAACCTCGACGACAACGTCACGCCACGAACTTGCTCGACCTCCACTGACACGATTGTCGTGGAACGCCTCCACTATAGTCGGTCGGTGTCGAGTGGGCGTTGCGATTACTGGCAGGGAGTGCAGGGCATTTCCCCACCGGTCATGCTGCCGGGCACGATGTATTCGCCCGGGGGGCAGGGCGCGCCCTGCATGGATGCTGGCTGCACGGCTGGGTCGCACGGAGTGCCGGTCATCGTGGGGGCACCCGCAACGACGGCGCCAGCCGGTGGCACATCAGCGACGACTGGAGCCCCGGCCACCGGCGCTCCGGCAACGACCGGCTGCTGGTAGCTGGCCGGCTGGGGGTAGACCGGCGGCGCATACGGCGGCGCGTAGGCGTATTGATCCTTGCGATGATGGGCACAGCCAACGCCGCCCAGCAGCAGGCAGAACAAAAGGCAGCAGCAGAAACGAGCGGCAGCGGGCATGCAAACAACTCCAGACGCCACCCTGTATGGCGGGAGAGTCGCAAGCGGGATGATGCCGGTCAAGGCCGGTCGCCGGATTGCATTAGGCCGGCTCGAAGAGCGCGATGCTGGCGGTAAATCCGTGTACGAAGGTGCGGCGGCCGATCGGGCCGATCTCGCCTTGCGCAAAAAACCCTGCCGCCGGAAGTGGCCCGAGCACCTGCTGCAGGCAGGCGGCATCGTGGCTGGGCGTATTGAAGAGCCGACTGCCGCGGCCGTTGCAGGTGAAGACGAGCGCCCCGGCAGCCGTTGGACCCCGCTCCTTCTCACGGGTCAGGAGCGAGACAAGATCATCATGGGCACTGCCGGCGTCGCGAACATGAAACTGCACCGTCTGGCCGGTCCGCACCAGATCACCGACGGCCAGCACACCCGATTCCGGGTCGGCCCCCGCGACGGTTCGCACGAGGAAGTCGCCCTGCTGAAACGAGTCTTGATATTCGTTGGCGGCGCGGCCCACATGAAGCGACGTGCGAACCAGCACGCGGTCTTCATGGCTGAGCTCGGCGTAGATCTCACGGAGCCGCTCGAGCGCCGGCTTGCCGCCGAGTTCGATGATCACATTGGCCTCGGCCCGCGTGATCACCAGTGGCTTGCCGATCGGCCGACACCCCTGCGACACGACCGGCCTGATCCGCACCCCGCCGCCGATGACGACGCCGACGGCGCCCGAATCGTAGGAACGATTTCCCACCACGAGCGTGTTGCAGCCGGGCTCATAGCCACCGCTGGCCATGCCGCCCACGACCGGCACCCCGGGATGATCCTCATCAAGGCGGGCGAGCAGCCGATCGACCGGGCAGGTAAACGGATCGGCCAGAAGCAAAAGTGACGCATGCGGTGGCCAGCCGGCATCGAGTTCCGCCGGCCAGCCGACAAACGAGCCGCCGTCGGCCGTCTGGGCGTATTCAAGAGCCAGCGGCACAAGCGTGGCCCCGGGGAGGCGGGCCAGCCAGACCGAGACGGCCGGGCCGGTCTCGTGTTCCACGCTCCCGGTAAGCAGGCCCTCGACCGTTGTGCCGAGCACGACCTCCGCCGGCACCGATTCCGAAAGGTGCTCGAGGGCTGGCCGGATCGCCGACCCATGAGCCTGCGACACAAAAACGACGGCCAGATCGGCCTCTCCGCCCGGCCCAAGTTCGGCCACGGCCCCTTGCACCGCGGCAGCAATTGCGGCTGCCAGATCCGGCTCCGTGGAAACCGCGGCGGCGCAGCGAATGCCGTGCTGGGCGGGCGGGCTGGTGAGGGCGGAGCCATCCATGGCGGTCGCGTGCTCAGGTGACGATGTCGGCGAAAGACTGAAACGGCTCGTGCTCGAGGAGGCCGCCCGGATCCCTGTTTCCAGGGCGTACGGCCAGGGCCGTGGCCATCCCTGCCTGCCGCGCCGCGTCGAGTTCGGCACCGACATCGCTCAAAAACAGAATCTGCCGTGGCTCCAAGGCCATATCGGCAGCAATATGGGCATAACTGGAGGCCTCCCTTTTGGGGCCAGTCGTGGTGTCGTAGTGGCCGCGGAGATAGCGGGTGAGATCCCCGGCGGCCGTGTGGGCAAAAAAGAGTTTTTGGGCCTCCTCGGAGCCCGAGGAATAGATCCGCACATCGAGGCCCGAATCGGCCCAGCGGGCCAGTGCCGGCGGCACATCGTCGAACACATGCGACACGAGTTGCCCCGATTCAAAGCCGCTTCGCCAGATCATGCCCTGCAGGGCCTTGAGTGGCGTGCTCTTCTCGTCGCGGTTCATCAGGTCGAGGGCCGCCTGCACCAGCTGCTGCCTGCCGGCGGGGTCGTCGAGGGAGGCCCCGGGCATCTCGACTTCGGCCGCCAGCATAACCGCCGCAGCCTGCACGGCTTCCGTCCCACGCTCGCGGGATAGGAAGTCGGCAACGTGGTCCTTCGCGAAGGTGAACAGCACGTCGTAGACAAACGAGATCGATGACGTCGTGCCCTCGACGTCGAGCAGGATCGCCTGCCCGTCGAAGATGATCACGTGGCCGGTCCTCCAGCGGGGGCGATCCAGGCCGGACCGAAGCAGAGCGGCTCGAAGCCGGCATGCACGCCGTCCTCAAGGTAATGGGGGGTCCAGCCGCTGGTATCCTGGAAGAGCCGAATCGCGCGGATCCGTCGGTCGGTGCAGAGGTCAAACCAATGCCGCGTTCCCAGCGGCACGCTGATCATGTCGCCGGCCCATACCTCGATCGCAAACACCGGCTTGTCGCCGGGATTGATGTGAAACACGCCGCGGCCCTGCAAGATGAAACGCACCTCGTCTTCGGTGTGGGTGTGTTCCTTGTTGAACTTCTCAAGCATCGCATCGAGGTTGGGCGTGTCGGGGTAGACGTCGACCACATCGGCCGTGACAAACCCGCCCCGCCGCTTCAGTTCCTCGATCTCGGGGTCGTAGGCGGCGAGGATTTCCTCGGCTGGTGCGGCTGGATCGACGCGGTCTTCAAGCGGCCACAAGGAATACTCGATGCCGTGCTCGGCGAGAAAAGCCGTGATCTCGGCTGGGTCGGTGATTCGCCGGGCCTCGGCCGGCACGGTGACAATTGCCATGAAAACACCTCCAGAAAGCAACAACAGGGAACAGGATACAGAAAACGCAGTGAGCCAAGCGGACGGTCAGGTGGTGGCGGCCAGCATGCGGCTGCGAGTAACGACTTCGAAGAGAAATTCATGAATCTCGATATGGCGACGGGCTTCATCGAGGTCGCGGCCCCAGGTGTAAAGGCCATGCCGGGCGAGCAGGAAACCATGAAAGGGTGGCCGGTGCGGATCGCTCCAGTCGGCGGCGGCAAACCGCGTGCGAATCTCTTCAGCGAGGGCCGTCATGTCTTGTCTGTTGGCGAAGATC
>JAYQOK010000206.1:4297-4619 GCA_038144795.1 Candidatus Kuenenia sp.
GGCCCGGGCTTTGCCGCCCCCGTTGCGCACCGCGACCCCGCGGTTGGGCCGGCTCCCCCGATCGAGGTGGGCCCCGGAGAGAATCGTGCTCCAGACCGAATGGGTATGGAGCACGGCACCGACAGACGGAATTAGCTCGGCGAGGAGACAATGCAGCAGCGTCTCAGCCGATGACTTTTTGCCCGAGCCATCGACCGGCCGGCCGGTGGCATCGACCCGCACGAAGTCAGCGCGACCCAGAGCCGACTTATCCTTGCCGCTCACCGTGATGAGCAGTTCCAGCGGTTCCCGCGCCGCCCCCACGCTGTAGTTGCTGCTCGTC
>JAYQOK010000207.1:0-324 GCA_038144795.1 Candidatus Kuenenia sp.
CCGCGTGGCCGTCGCGCGGAGCCCATGCCGACGCCGGCGCCGGCTGCTACCGCCGCTGCCCCAGCGGCTGGCCGGCAGCGCCGCAAGCATCGCCGGGCACTCTGAAACTCCCAAAGGCCGACCGTTGAATCATTGGCCCCGGCGGCCTACCTCGATACCGCGGTGCAGAATCTTGTTCAGAAGATTGCCGAGGCCAAAAAATCAGACATCGAAACCGTCATCAACGAAGGATAGGTCGGCCAATGGCACTTCGGCAAGCAACGGCCGAGCGGGGCGAATCACGAGGAGCGACCGCCGGAGTTGGTCGGGCCGTCCGCACCGTGG
>JAYQOK010000207.1:334-4595 GCA_038144795.1 Candidatus Kuenenia sp.
CCAATGGCCATTGCGCCACGCGCGGGCGGCGGGGGCAAAACCCGGTGCCCCACCGGCCTGTGTGGGGCGGGCGGTCGGGGGCCCGACCGTGGAGGTGCCGAGGTGCTTCCTGTCCACACTCAACGACAGATTTTTCTGGTCGGCGCAGACCGGCCTTGAAACCGCTCTTCTCACGGGCCGTCCGCACCGTGGCATGGGATCCGGTCAGAGGCTGCCGATGTAGATCACGGGCAGTTCGTCGGGAGACGCCTGAAAGATTGCCCGGTCGAAAGTGCCCCTGCAAGAGCTCTCCCCAGTTGGCAGGTAGCCCGTGGGCGGGAGACACGGGCGGTGGTTCGAGCGGTTCGCCGAGATGTGTCAGGATCTTCCGGAACGGCCCTGGATCGGTAATGAATGCAATGAGCCGGATGTCGCCACCAAGAGGATGGTCCAACGCACCAACGTCGGCCGTTCGTACGGGTTCTTCAGCAAACGCCGGGCAACCACTGAAGCAGACGAACTGCCCCGCGGCTGACACGCAGCGGTGGCGATGGCGGCAGCACCGTCACTCTGGCGTGGCTTTGAGGAACGCGAACGGAGTGGCGGGCTGCAGTGACCCACTGGCATCGCCGTTGTAGGTTTCGCCCTCTTTCAGCGGCAGGCGTGCGACTGCAGCATGTGCGGCAAAGTCGATCTTCTCAAGCGGAATCCAGAAGACCGTGGGGCTTGTTGCGGAATCAAAGTAGAGCACGCGTGCTTTTTGGTCGTGGATCGTGCGCCAGATCGTGCTCGACACGTTTGGCTTTCCGGGTGTGCGGATGCCAAGCGGCGTCGACACATTGCGGATCACGCTGAAGACCGAGGCCACCGCCGTGAGGCCTTCGAGGCTGCGAGGGATCGCATCCACATAGAACCTCGCCCGCACGAAGCGATCGCTTGATCGGATCGTACCGGGCAGCATCACGTCGCCACCGATCTCCCGCCAGTATGCGTCGAGGGCAAGCTGCTGGTTGAAAGGAGGAGAGTTGGTCATCACGGTGTAGTCGCGTCCGTGGTGGATCACGAGTTTTCCGTCGAGGTATTCCAGGATCGCGGAGTCACCACTGGGGTCAGAGATCGCCAGATGCCCGGACCCAGGCACGCCGTTGGGAAGGATGGGAGCCACAATCGTGAAGGGCTCTTTCGAGAGGGCGTCCACCGCCTCTGCCACCGATACATACGAATCGAGCACGAACTGGGCCCATCCACCGATCGAAAGGGTAGGACGTCCGGCGACGGCTTTGCCGTAGCTGCTCTCGGCAAGGTAGAGCGTGTTGGCGACCAGCCCCTTCTCATTCATGCCGTCAACACTGGCGGCATCGTAAAAGCTCACGGCCACCGAGCCATAGCGACTTGTCCAGGTAAGGCTCGTGGCCCCCGCGTTGCCATGCCGCTCGAGACCTCGCGGATACACCCAAACTTCGGAGCCCGGGTCTTCGACCCAGTCCATCGAACGCCCGACGATCACACAGCCGTTGTCAAAGCGATGCATGCATCGGGTGCACGCCTGGGCAATCGTCGGAGCACACCATGACAGAACAGCTGCGATGAGGGAGAGCGAGGAGACAAGCGATGGGTGACGCATTGGAGGTGTTGCCGTGAGAGGGAACGGTCGACAAAGGATAGGTCGGCGAATGGCACTTCGGCAAGCGACGGCCGAGCGGGGCGAATCACGAGGAGCTACCGCCGGAGTTGATCGGGCTGGATGAGCAGCTCTTTTTCGACAACGGCGCCTGGTGCTCCGCCTGCCACAACGGCGTCGATTTCACCGACGAGCAGTTTCACAATATCGGCATCGGCCTTGCGACGGCAGATCCCGATCTGGGCCGCCTCCGCGTCACCGGCCGCGGCGAGGACTGGGGAGCTTTCAAGACGCCGACGATCCGCAACGCGGTGCACACGGCTCCCTACATGCACGACGGCAGCCTCGCCACGCTCGCGGATGTCGTCGACTGGTATGCCCATGCCGGGCAGGCCAATCGGAATCTTGACTATCGCGACGCGTGGGCCGGCAACGTGTCGCTCTCCGACCAAGACAAGCAGGATCTCACCGCCTTTCTGCGAGCCTTTACCGGGCCCTTGCCCGAGGTCGAAACTGGCCGCTTGCCCGAATAGCAGGGCGGCGGAAATCGTTCCGCTATACTCGCGGCCCCATGGAGTCCGCAATTCATTATCTCTTCGTCTACGGCACGCTCCGCCCCTGTCTGGCCGGAGCCGAGCAGCGACGACTGATCGCCAGGCTCGCGGTCGCGGGGCCGGCAACGGTGCCAGGCCTGCTTTACGACCTGGGCGCGTATCCTGCGCTCGGCACGGGGCCGGGGATCGTCCACGGGGATCTGTTCGTGATTCCCGACCAACGGCAATTCGCAACGCTCGACACCTACGAGGAGTGCGGGGGCGATCACCCGCTCTATCGGCGGGAGGCGACAGAGGCGACAAGGCCCGACGGTTCGACCGTCGCGGCCTGGGCCTACTTTTACGAGCGTTCGCTGGCAGCAGCCACCGTCATCGCCAGCGGCGACTATTCCTGCCGCAATACCGACTGAGTAAACGTGTCTTTCCGAGTGCCGATTTTCCGGGCAGCCAAGACAGCCCCATGCTAAGTTTTCGGGCGATCGATTCTTTTTTTGTCGGGCATTTCCATAACTTGCCCCCGGCTTTTCCCAAGAAACCGCAACCAGCGCCCAGTAACGTGGCAAGTGGCATGCCGTTTGCATTTTTGCTAAAAAACCCTGAAGCCCGGAAGACTCCGATAAGGCGGCTGTCCGCGTTGCCTACCGATTGAGGTGACGCGGTAGGTCGAAGTCGTGGTGTCCTGATGGTCCCCAGGCCCCTGTGCAATTTTTTTCTCTTCTCAATGGAAGGACAGCTTCAGTCATGAGCACAAAAGCCAAACTCGAGTACATCTGGCTCGACGGCTATAAGCCCACTCAAAGCCTGCGGTCAAAGACGCAGATCCGCTCTAATTTCGGTGGATCGCTTGAAGAATGCCCGATGTGGTCATTCGACGGCAGCAGCACCGAGCAGGCGACAGGCGGTGATTCCGACTGTCTTCTCAAGCCGGTTGCGATTTTTCCAGATCCAGGCCGCAAGAATGCCTATCTCGTGATGACCGAGGTGCTCAATGCAGACGGCACGCCCCACGTGAGCAACGGACGGGCGCTCATCGACGATGATGACGAAGATTTCTGGTTCGGCTTCGAGCAGGAGTATTTCCTGTGGTGCACAAAAAACAATAATCCTCCGGGCTTCCCCGCCGGCGGCTATCCGGCCCCGCAGGGTCCCTATTACTGCTCGGTCGGTGCTGAGAATTCGCACGGCCGCGCCTGTGTTGAAGAGCACCTCGATGCCTGCCTTGATGCCGGAATCAACGTGGAAGGCATCAATGCCGAGGTTGCTGCTGGGCAGTGGGAATTCCAGGTCTTCTCCAAGGGGGCCAAGCGGGCCGGTGACGAGATCTGGGTGGCCCGCTACCTGCTTGAGCGAATCGGCGAGAAGTATGGCTATGCGATCGAGTGGCATCCCAAGCCGCTCGGCAAACTCGACTGGAATGGCTCCGGCATGCACGCCAACTTCTCCAACGAGTTGATGCGGACCTGCGGCGACAAGGAAGTGTTCACGCGGATCTGTGAAGGGTTTGGCGGTGTGATCGATCGGCACATCAGCGTCTACGGCGCTGACAATGACCAGCGGCTCACTGGCAAGCACGAGACGGCCTCGATCGACCAGTTCAGCTACGGTGTCTCCGACCGTGGCGCGTCGATTCGGATCCCCGTCGGCACGATCGAGAACGGGTGGAAGGGCCGTCTCGAGGATCGCCGCCCGGCGTCAAATGCCGATCCCTACAAGGTCGCCGCCGCGATCATCAAGACGGTCAAGGAAGCCATGGCGGCGACCGCTGTGTAGCCAAACCCCACTCCATGGGCGGAAACGAAAAGCCCTCGCAGCATCCGCCGCGGGGGCTTTTCGCGTTTAGGAACACTCGCGACCTCACTCCGGCAACTCGACGGCCCGCAAGGCGTCGAGCATCTGCCGCATCGTCTGAAACCGATCTGATGGATTCTTTTCGATCGCCTTCATGATCACCGCATCGAGGGCAGATGGTATTTTTTCTTCTTTCCGGAGGGCCGAGGGGGGCGGCGGCGTGTCGTGAAGGATGTTTTCAAACGTCTCCTGTATGACCCGCCCGCGAAAGGGCTCCCGCAAGGCTGTCGTCTCGTAGAGCACTACGCCGGTGCTGAAG
>JAYQOK010000208.1:0-4525 GCA_038144795.1 Candidatus Kuenenia sp.
GGCCGGCTCTGTGGCACGGGCAACCCCTCGCTGAGTAGGACAGGCTTCAGCCCTGTAACTGGTATTTGCTTCAGCCTGTTGCTGACCGGAGGCCGCCAAGCAGGCTGACGCCATGTGCCGAAGCTGGCGTGAAACACGCCGTTACGCAACCGCTTTCACGGCGTTGGTGAAGATCGTCAGGCCGGCGCCGGCGGCGGTGGGGTCGAGGCGGCCGTTCCAGCTGGGATGCTGCGTGGCATCGATGAACCGTTCCGGGTGCGGCATGAGGCCGAAGATGCGGCCGGTCGGGTCGCAGACACCGGCCACGTCGCCCATCGAGCCGTTGGGATTGGTCGATACGCCCGAGGCATCGGGGCCGTAGCGAAGCACGAGCTGGCCGGCCGCGTCGAGCGCGGCGAAGTCTTCCGGGGAGCGGGTCACAAACCGTCCCTCGGCGTGCGCCACGGGAAGTTCGCAACGATCGATCCCCTGGAGGAAGACACACTTGCCCGGCATGGCCCGCAGGTGTACCCAGCGATCGACGAACCGGCCGGTGTTGTTGTGGGCGAGCGTGGCCACATCGCCGAGCAGAAGCCCCGTCTGCAGGAGCACCTGGAAGCCGTTGCAGATGCCGAGCATCAGCCCCCCCTTGTCGCGAAACTTGAGCAGCGTGTCGCCGAGCCGTAGCTTGAGCTCGAGGGCGAAGATGCGGCCGCTGGCGATGTCGTCGCCATAGGAAAAACCGCCGGGGATGCAGAGGATCTGAAAGTCATCGGCCAGTGCCGGCTTCTCGGCAAGGGCGTGGACGTGCATGCGGCGGGCGATCGCGCCAGCCCGTTCGAAGGCATGGGCCGTTTCGTAGTCGCAGTTGGTGCCTGGAGCACGAAGAATCAGGGCGCGGGGTGCGAGCATCGGTGTGAAGAGGGTTATGAGTGGGAGGAAGCAATCCGCCGCCAGGCCTGTGACAGCTCGGCGACGGGGAGGCGAATGCTTTCGCCGGCCGTGCCTGTGATCGTGAGCACCGGCTCGGCAAGCACCTCGCCAACCCAGGCCCACGGCAGGCCGTCGAGAAAAGCCTGAAATCGTTCGGCCGCTGCGGCCGGCACTTCGCAGACGAAGCGGCCTGGTGTCTCGGTGAAGGCCAACGCGATGTTGCGGGCGGCGCCAGTGGCGGCGACCTCGGCGGGGATCGCGGCCAGATCGAGCCGCCCGCCGCAGTTGCCGCCAATCACCATCTCCGCCACGGCCGCTGCCACGCCGCCATCGGAGACATCATGGCAGGAGACGATGCATCGTGAGCGAATTGCAGCGGCCACAGCTGACCAGACGCGGCGGCAGGCATCGGGATCGACCTGCGGCACACTGCCACCGGTGAGCCCGCAGAGCAATTCGACCTGCGAGCCGGTCAGTTCATCCCGCGACAGGCCGACGATTGCCAGCCGATTGCCGGCTGCTTTGAGATCGGGGGTGACCGCGCGGTGGATGTCATCGACCTGCCCCATCGCCGTGGCCAGCAGCGTGGGGGGAATCGAAAGCTCATGGTGAGTGCCGGCGGTGTCGGTATACGAGAAGACATTGTTGAGGCTGTCTTTGCCGCTCACAAAGGGCGCGGCGAAGGCCACGGCCATGTCGTGGCAGCCGCGGCAGGCCTCCACGAGTGTGCCGAGCGACGCCTCGCGCCGCGTGTCACCCCAGCAGAAGTTGTCGAGCAGCGCGATCTTGTCGGGATCGGCGCCGGCAGCCACCACGTTGGCGATCGCCTCCACGATTCCGCCGGCGGCCATCTGGTAGGGATCGCGGGGGCCGATGCGATGCCGGAGGCCCACGCCGAGCACGATGCCACGGTCGCGGCCGAGCACGCCGCGGACCACGGTGCCATCGGCCGGGCCCTCGCCGGGCCCGAGCAACGGCTTCACCACGCTCGCGCCCTGCACCTCGTGGTCGTATTGCCGGATGATCCATTCCTTGCTGGCCACGTCAGGTGCCGCCAGCATGTCGAGCAGGCACTGATCGAGCGACGGCAGCGTGGCGGGCCAGACCGTCGCCTCCCGCGGCGGCGGCGTGTATCGCGAGATCAGCCGCTGCCGTGGCCGGCCCTCGTGGAGGAAGTGACAATCGAGATCGCCCGCGATGTTTCCCTGCCACTTGAGCACGAGCCGGCCCGTCCCGGTGAAGGTGCCGATCGCCGTTGCCTCGACGCCCTCGGCGGCGGCCACTGCGGCGAGCTTCTCCCACTTGCCAGGCGGCACGGCAAGCACCATCCGCTCCTGGGCCTCGGAGATCCAGACCTCGGTGGCCGAGAGCCCCTCATACTTGAGCGGCACCCGATCGAGATCGACCTCGGCGCCGAGCGTGGCCCCCATCTCGCCTACGGCGCTCGAGAGCCCGCCGGCTCCGCAGTCGGTAATCGCATGGAAGAGTCGCTGCTCGGCAGCGGCCAGCACGAAGTCGCAGAGCGTCTTTTCATTGATCGCATGACCGATCTGCACCGCTCCACCCGACTCGGCCTCGCTCTCGCTCGAGAGCTCGATGCTCGAGAAGGTGGCGCCGTGGATGCCGTCACGGCCGGTGCGGCCGCCGGCCACCACGACAAGATCGCCCCGCTGCACCGCGGCGTCGGCCGCGTTGCGGGGCATCACGCCCACCGTGCCACAGAAGACCAGCGGGTTGCAGAGGTAACCTGGATCGTAAAACACGCCGCCGGCGATCGTGGGGATGCCCATGCGATTGCCGTAGTCGCGAACACCTGCCACCACGCCCTCCAGAAGCCGTCGCGGGTGAATGACGCCCGGCGGCAGATCGTCGGCATGCAGGTCCGACGGGCCCACGCAGAAAACGTCGAGGTTGGCGATCGGCTTGGCCGCCAGGCCCGTGCCGAGCACGTCGCGGATTACACCGCCGAGGCCCGTGGCCGCGCCACCGTAGGGCTCGATTGCCGAGGGATGGTTGTGGGTCTCCACCTTCACGCAGATGTCGTGATCACCATCAAACCGCACAACTCCCGAGTTGTCACGAAATACACTCACGCACCAGTCCCTCAGCCCGAGCTGCTCCCGCACTTTCTGGGTGGCGGCGAAGACCGTCTCCTTGAGTAGGTTGTCGTAGCGGGTGGTGCCGTCGGGGCGGATGTGATCGACGGGGCTGCCGAGGGTCTTGTGGCAACAATGCTCGCTCCAGGTCTGGGCGATTGTTTCCAGTTCGATCTCGAAGGGGTCGCGACCCAGGCTGTGGAAGTGATCGCGGACGGCGTGGAGCTCGGCGGCCGTAAGGGCGAGGCAGCGATCACGGCTCAGCTGGGCCAGGGCCGCATCGTCGAGCCCCTCGAGCGAAATCGATTCCTGCGTGAACGTCCAGGTGCGGCCGCCGGAGAGCGTGGTGATCGTGAGCGGCCCGACGACCACGTCGTGGATTGCTTCGCTGGCCAGCAGCTTCCACGCGAGCCGCTGCGTGGCGGCCTCATCAAGCGCGGGGAGCCAGTATTTCTTCACGCTTCGCACGGCGGTGGGGCGGAGCCCGAGGAGGGCGAGCGACTGGTGGGCCGTGAGGGCGGCCGGATCGGTCACGCCGGTCCGCGGGAGCACGTGCAGCACGGTGGGGAGATGGTCGCGGCCCGCGGTGGCTGCCGCATCACCCACCTCGGCCACGGTGAACGATTCGGTGACCGGATCGGTGAGCAGCGTGGCGGCGAGCTGTTCGACGTCGGCCCGCGACAGCTCCCCCTCGATCAGCCAGCCCGTGGCCGTGACGGCCTGCGTGCACTCATCGACGCCGACCGCGGCGGCGCCCGCCACGACCGCGCGGGCGGTGTGGTCGCCGCTGGCAGCCTTATGGTGAACATTAACCTCCCACAGCATCACGTTCCTCCTTGGCGCGGGCCAGCAATGTCATCAGCCGACGGCGATCCCCCGACTCGATGGCGGCGAGCATTTTTTCAGCCCCCGTCGCAATCCGGGCCAGCGACTTCGCCACGTCCGCGGCATTGTCGAGCAGGATGTCAGCCCACAGTTCAGGATCACCGGCAGCGATCCGCGTGGTATCCCGCCAGCCGCCGGCGGTGAACTGCCGGGCGGCGGCCGGGGTCGCCAACGCGATCGCGGCCGCCATCAAATGGGGCGCATGGCTGGTGGCGGCGAGGTGTTTGTCGTGCTCCTGCGGGCTCATCATGAATACGGTCGAGCCGACGCCTGCCCAGAAGCCACCAATCGCCTCGGCATCGGCGGCGGGGGTGCCACGGGCGGGCGTCACGATGGTCACGTGGCCCTCGAAGAGCGTGGCATCGGCGGCCGTAGGGCCGCTCTTGTGGCTGCCGGCGATCGGATGGCCACCGACAAAGCGACCGCGGCGGGTGCGGCGGCGCTTCTCCCAGGCCGCTACGATCGAGGCCTTCGTGCTGCCGGCGTCGGTGATCAGTGTGCCCGGCCGCACGGCGGAGTCGATCCGATCGAGGAGCGGTGCGATCGAGCCCACGTCGGTGGCCACCACGACGAGATCGGCCTCGGCCGCGGCCGCGTCGAGATCGAGCGAGGTTTCAGTGACAGCCTTCGCC
>JAYQOK010000209.1:0-4502 GCA_038144795.1 Candidatus Kuenenia sp.
ACTTTCTTCTCTGGCACGAAGAAGACATCGCCCGTTCGCCCGACGTCACAGACGCGAAGATCGCCCAGGTGAAGCGGGCAATCGATGGCTATAACCAGGCCCGCAACGACGCGATCGAGAAGGTCGACGACTGGCTGATTGAGGAGCTTGCCCGCCGTGGCGTGGCTGCGGCTCCCGACGCACCGGCAGCCACGGAAACCCCCGGCGCCGCGATCGATCGCCTCTCGATTCTCCAACTCCGCCGCTTCCACATGCGGGAGCAGATCGCGCGTGCCGATGCCACGCCCGCACATCGCGAGAAGGCGGCCACCCGGATGGCGGTGCTCGACGTGCAGCAGGCACATCTCGTTGAGGCGCTCACGCGGCTGCTCGAAGAGATCTTCTCGGGCCAGCGACCGCTACGAGTGTTCCGTCAGATGAAGATGTACAACGACCCGTCGATGAATCCGTATCTTTACAAGGCGCGAAATGTTGCTGCCTGAGGAGGGGGAAAGGCTGCTTCAGGCGTTCTGGTGAGTGCGGTTCGGGCAGCCCCTCACGCCAGCCGCCGGCTGTCCCTCCCGCCGCGCTACTTCTTGATCAAATCCCGCACCGTCATCCCGCTCGGGATCATCGGCAGCACGTGCTCCTGATACGGCACCTGCACGTCGAGCAGCGCCGGCCCGGGAGCGTCGATCAGCCGCTGGAGTGCCCCTTCAAGATCGGCCTGCTCCGACACCGTCTCCGCCTGCCAGCCGAAGCCCTGGGCGATCGCCACGAAGTCGGGATAGCGGCACTCCGGCGAGATGCCGTCGCCCTGCCCGCAGGCCTCGGGGTTTTCGATCGGCCCGAGGTAGGTATGGGCTCGGTTGCCCTTGAAGAACCGATCCTCCCACTGCACCACCATACCGAGGTGTTGGTTGTTGAGGAGCAGCACCTTCACCGGGATGTTTTCCGTCTTGCAGGTGGCAAACTCCTGGATGTTCATCAGGATGCTGCCGTCGCCGTCGATATCGACCACGAGCGACTCCGGATGGGCCACCTTGGCTCCCATCGCCGCCGGCAGGCCGAAGCCCATCGTGCCCAGACCGCTTGAGGAGAGCCAGGTCCGCGGCCGGCGGAAGGTGTAGAACTGGGCCGCCCACATCTGGTGCTGCCCCACGCCCACCGTGATGATCGTATCGCGATCAGCCGTGAGCCGTGACAGCTCGGCAATCGCCCGCTGGGCCACGATGCCAGGATAGCTTTCGTCGAAGGAGAAGGGATCCTCCTTCTTCCACTCGTTGATCTTGTCGTACCACGGCTGGAGCGAGGCTGTCGGCTTCTCGACGACCTTGTTGAGCTGATGGAGGGCATCCTCCACGTCGGCCACGATCGGCACATGCACGAGCTTGTTTTTGTTGAGCTCGGAGGGATCAATATCGATGTGCACGATGAATCCGTGCTGGGCAAATTCCGCCACTTTGCCGGTCACCCGGTCGTCAAACCGCACGCCGATCGCGATCAGTAGATCGGCCTCGTCGACGGCGTAGTTAGCATACACGCTGCCATGCATACCGAGCATGTCGAGCGAGAGCGGGTCGTCACCGGGATAGGCCCCCAGGCCCATGAGCGTCATCGTGACGGGGATGCCCGTCTTCCGCACCAGTTCCCGCAGTTCGTCCGAGGCATCGCCCGTGATCACGCCGCCGCCGGCATAGATCACCGGCCGCTTCGACCGCTTGATCGCCGCCGCCACCTGCGCGATCTGCTCGGGGTGGGCCTGCCGTGCCTCGGGGTGATAGCCCGGCAGGTTCATCGCCGCCTCGTAGTCGGGCACGATGTTGGTGAGTTGGATGTTCTTGGGAAGGTCGATCAGCACCGGCCCGGGCCGCCCGGTCGTCGCGATGAAAAATGCCTCCCGGATCACGCGGGGAATATCGTTGGCGTCGGTCACGAGGTAATGGTGTTTCGTGATCCCGCGGCAAACCTCGACGATCGGCGTCTCCTGAAAGGCATCAGTACCGATCACGCTCGTGCCCACCTGCCCGGTGAGTGCGATGAGTGGCACGCTATCCATCTTCGCGTCGGCGATCGCCGTCACGAGATTGAGCGCGCCCGGCCCACTGGTGGCCATGCACACTCCCGGCTTGCCGGTGGTGCGGGCATAGCCCTGGGCCGCGAAGCCGCCCCCCTGCTCATGCCGGGGCAGGATGGTGCGAATCTTGTGCTGATACTTCGTCAGCGACTGGTGGAGCGGCATGCTGGCGCCACCGGGGTAGGCAAAGATCACCTCCACGCCCTGCCGCACCAGCGACTCGACGACCACATCGGCCCCGCTGGCAAAGGCTTCGGTGGCTTTGGGGGCAGAGGCGGTGGCCATGTGAGGACTCCTCGGGGGCGGCGGGACACAAAACGAGCTTCCTTAAAAATACACGATAAATACCCCACCGCATCACGTGGTAAAAAAGCGGAGATTCAAGGCGGGAATACGTGGTTTGCCTTCGCGTTGAGGCGCGTACGGCCCGCGACGTTGGAGCCACAATCCGTGATTCGGCCACTTTTTTTCGCATCTTTTGCCCTCACCTTGGGGTTCCCCGTCCCGCTCGGGGCCGCGGAACTGACCCTGACGGCCCCCCGCGACTTTCAAGTGGTGCAACGCAGTTCCCCCGGCAAGGGGCTCGTGCGAATCATGGGGGAATTGACCCGAGACATTCCCGCCGGTGATGCCGTGATCGAAGCCCGGCTCTCGGATGACACGGGGGAGGCTCCCTGGCTGCGGGCCGGTGGCACCGTGGCCGGCCGCCGTGTCACGGCCGTGATCCCGGCAGCAGCGGGGGGATGGCGACGGCTGGAAGTGCGAATCATCGAGGATGGGCAGGAACTTGCCCGGTGTTCCGTTGCCCATGTCGGCATCGGCGAAGTGTTCGTGGTCGCCGGTCAATCAAACTCGGCGAACCATGGTGAGGAGAAACAACGGCCGCAGACCGACCTCGTTGTCGCATTCGACGGCGAAGCCTGGCGACCAGCCCACGATCCCCAGCCCGGTGCCAGCGGCAATGGTGGAAGTTTCCTGCCTGCCTTCGCAGACGCGGTCGTCGCTGCCGAACACGTGCCGGTGGGCATCATCGCCTGCGGAATCGGTGCGACGAGCATACGGGAGTGGCTCCCGCGGGGTGTGCCATTTCCACACCCTCCCACGATTGAATCGCGGGTTCAGCAGCGTGCCGATGGACAATGGATGAGCAAGGGAGACGCCTATTCCATGCTCATCGGAAGGATGAAGTCGGTCCTGCCAAACGGATTTCGGGCCGTCCTCTGGCATCAAGGCGAGAGCGACGCGAACCAGAAGGATCCATCGCGTACCTTGCCGGGCAGCCTGTATCGCGAATACCTCGAGAGGATCATCACCGAGTCGCGGCGGGACATCGGCTGGCCAGCCCCCTGGTTTGTCGCCCAGGCCAGCTACCATGAGCCGGGAGACGAGGGGAGCGATGACATTCGCAACGCGCAGGCATCGCTGTGGCAGGATGGCATCGCCCTGCAAGGGCCCGATTCCGACGCCCTCACAGGCACTCTCCGCGAGCGTGGCGGCAAGGGTGTGCACTTCAGCGGGGCGGGTCTCCGCATCCACGGTGAAAAGTGGGCAGACAAAGTGGTGCCCTGGCTGCGACGGCAGTGGACCGAGCCCCGCGCGGCTGACGGCGGGACGGAATGGTCGGAGTATGCCCAACTGCCGGAGTGCCACAGCATCGGTTGGGTCAACGCTCATGTGCGGGCGAAAAACGCCATCCGCTGGGACGGCGTACTCGACGAGGCGAAGTGGGGCACGCCCTCGCCGCATCAGGCGATTTCCCGCGACTGGGATTGGCAGATCACCACTGTCCAGTGGCGGGAAGCGGTCGAGCAGAAAGGTGAGGGCCGCCACGATGAGGTGAAGTTTGACCTCTGGCTCCCGAACGGGGTGCCGGTCATTCATGGACTCGTCGTGATCTCCGGCCATGGGAGTGGTGAACCTCTCTACCACCGTACCGACCTCCGGTCACTCGCAAAGGATCTTGGGCTTGGTCTGTTCAAGTTTGTTGGTGACCCGCTGCAACGTGGATTCTGGCCGCAGGGCTTGCTCTTCGAGAGGCTGGCGGCATTTGCCACAAAATCACGGCACCCCGAGTTGGAGCATGCGCCTCTCTTTCTGTACGGCCACTCCAACGGCACGGGCTTCTCGGCCGTTTTTCCCGCGTACGAATCCGAGCGGGTCTGGGGCTGGGTGTCGATGCGGCCCGGTATTACGTTTCAGGTCTATCAGCCCGGAGCCGCTCGCGTGCCGGGCCTTGTGATCTTCGGAGAAGACGATCATTTTCTGACGCGGCCCTCGTGTGAAGAGAATCTCGCGGTGGTGCCGGCTATCCGAAAGAAGTACGACGCGGTTTGGAACATGGCCGTGGAACCGCACACGGGCCACGGCCCGGGAGAGAAGACCTGGCCGCTCGTCTTCTCATTTTTGCGGCATTCATTCGCCGCCCGCGTGCCTGTTGCTGCCAATG
>JAYQOK010000210.1:0-4433 GCA_038144795.1 Candidatus Kuenenia sp.
GCTTGCGCGTTTTTGTAAGGCAGCTGGGCGTCGAACTTTTCGTGCCAGGCCTTGAGGTCGGCCAGCAACTCGTCGCGTTTGGCCGGTTCGCTCCCGGCGAGATTCGTCTGCTCGCCCAAGTCGGCCACGGATCCGTCGTCGTTGTAGAGCTTAAACAATTCCACCGGCGGCCGCTCGTTATCCTCCGGGGCGTGGTTCAGGTGCAACTTCCACCCGCCTTTGCGGATCGTGCTGGCGGAACTCCCGCCGGTCGGCAGCGTGAAATAAAGCGTGTCGCGCACTTTGCCATCGGCAAATTTGGCTGTGTCCGATTCGCCGCGGATGACCGGCAGGATGTTGCATCCGTCGAGGTCGAGATCCCCCCGTGGATCCGCGCCGGCGATGGCCATGAAGGTGGGGAAGAGGTCGATGAGGTTGACCGGTGTCTCGCTGGAGCTCCCGGGTTCCACGCCTGGCCCCATGACAAGAAAGGGGATACGGATTCCTCCCTCGTAGATCGACGACTTTCCGCCGCGCAGCGGGGAATTGTCGGCAACGCGCTCGCGGGTGCCGAAGTTGCCCTCGGCTCCACCGTTGTCTGCGCTGACGATCAGGAAGGTGTTGTCGATCAGTTTATGACCCGGGTTGCGCGGATCGTCAGTGGTTTCGAGAAAGGTCAACAGTTTGCCGATGCTCCAATCCAGTCCGTCGATCATGGAGGCGTAGTAAGGGTTTACTTGCCCCGAGGTTTTCTCCGTGATTTTTCCGGAGTCCTGCGGGAAGGGGACGCCCATTTTTTGGCAGTAATACTTGAGGCGTTTTTTGTCCCGCGTGCTGATCGGGCCGTGGACCAACGACGGGCAGAGGTTGAGGAAAAACGGCTTGCCCTGATTCTTTGCTTTATCAAGCCACTTGACAGCGAGGTCGCTCACCCCGTCAAGCGGCCGATCGTCATCGTTGGGGTCGGTGCGGTATGGATCTTTCGGATCCGCGGTGGCGAATCCGGTATGGCGGGGGTCGAGAGGCTTCCAGATGCCGTTCCAGTAGTCAGCCTTGTTTTTGCGGTCTTTGTCCCAGACATCGGTGTCGTTGTAATCCTTGGAACTGGCCTCCCAACTGAACTCAAACCCGTAGGCCAATGGGTCGGGCCAGGTGTCATTCCGTCCGCCGAAGTGCCATTTTTTGATGTGTCCGGTGAGATATCCTGTGTCCCCGAGCACGCGCGCGATGGTCGGGGTGTCGAGGTCGAGGCGCGCTGGGTAGTGGCCGTCGAAATAATTCTGCTCCACACGCATAGGTCGGGGCGGGAGCCCGCCGGTGACATGAAGCACTCCCGTGTGAGGAGTAAACTTCCCCGACATATAGGCCGCACGTGACGGCGCGCATGTGGCACAGGGCGAATAAGCCTGCATGAAAACACGGCCTTTTTCCGCCATGCGGTCGAGGTTGGGCGTTTCGTACACCGCCTCCTTGCCCTGCACTTTGCGAACGTACGCCGCGACATCCTGCCAGCCGAGATCATCGGTCAGGATGTGGATGATGTTCGGTTTCGGGGGCGTTTCGGCCGCGACGTGGTGAGTCGTGCCGACAATGGCCAGCAACGAGAACAGCACTCTGTTCTTCATTCCTCATGTCTCCAATGTAGGGTTTGTCGCCTGTGTGAGGATACCTACCCGTTGGCGTTTTTCGGGAACCACAGAAAAATTCTCTCATAACGAGGATGGCTTTTGCAAAGGGATGGACCCTACCCGTTTGCTGAGGCGTAGCCGAAGCGAGATGCGTTGGGCCCTCTAGCCTGCGGCCCGCAGAAGGGGCGTAATAAGGCGGCAACCGTATTCGCTGGCTGTCCACACGATCCGCTTCACGAGTTGCGGATCGTCGTCGGCAAGGCCTCGTTTAAGGGGGGGCAGGTCAGTGATCCTCGTTTGTTATGCCGTTCACGACTGCCGAAAACTCTCCTCGAGTCGCTCACACGGCGAATGGCGGAGGTTCTGGGCCTCTTCGTCGCCTCGACGCCTTGTGCCGATCTCGTCATCCGCTTCTCCAGGAACCACGAGTGGCGGCCCGTTCCTGTTTTTGGCAAGATTTGCGGTTTTTATGAGTTCATCAATGCACGAATTGCCGAAGCACTATGACCACACCGCGGCCCAGGCCCGCTGCCGCGCGCTCTGGGACACCGGCCGCTACTGGCATGCGGAGCCACAGGCCCCCGACGCGACTCCCCGCCGCCCCGTCTTTTCGATCGTCATCCCGCCGCCCAACGTCACCGGTGCGCTGCACCTCGGCCATGCCCTCAACAACACGCTCCAAGACATCCTGGTGCGGACCCGGCGGATGCAGGGCTACCTCACGCTCTGGATGCCCGGCACGGATCACGCCGGCATCGCCACGCAGGCGGTCGTCGAGCGGCGGCTGCTCGAGGAGGAAAAACTTTCCCGGCACGATCTCGGCCGCGAGAAGCTCGTGGAGCGGATCTGGGCCTGGAAGGAGCAATACGAAAAACGGATCCTCGGCCAGCTCCGTGATCTCGGCGCCAGCTGCGACTGGGACCGGACACGCTTCACCCTTGACGAGCAGTGCGCGCGGGCGGTTCGCGAGGCCTTCTTTCGGCTTTTTCAAAAAGGCCTCGTTCGCCGCGGCAAACGGTTGGTGAACTGGGACACGTTTCTGCAGACAGCGGTCAGCGACGACGAAGTCTTTCACGAGCAGGTGAAGGGCCACTTCTGGCACATTCGCTACGACGTGATCGCGCCGCAGGCGGGCGAGCCGACGAGCGTGACGGTGGCAACGACGCGGCCGGAAACGCTCCTCGGCGACACCGCCGTGGCGGTGCATCCCGAGCCCGCTCGCGCGCTCGACGCGGCCGAGCAGGCCCTCCGCGAGAAGCGGGCCGCCGCCTCGGCCAAGGAACAGCCGGCGATCGACCAGGAGATCGAAGATCTCGCCAACCGTCGCCGCGACCTGCTGCCGGTGCTCGAGACCCTCGCAGCGATGGCCCGGGCCGGCCGACAGGTGACGCTTCCGTTGCTCGGCCGGGCGATTCCGCTTGTTGCCGACGAGTGGGCCAAGCCCGAGATGGGGAGCGGCTGCGTGAAGATCACGCCCGCCCACGATCCCAACGACTACGACGTGGGCCTGCGGCAACAGCTGCCGATGATCAACATCCTCAACCCCGACGGCACGCTCAATGCCGAGGCGGGGCCGTACCAGGGGCTCGCGATCCAGAAGGCGCGGACGAAGGTCGTGGCCGATCTGGAGGCTGCCGCCCAGCTCTTACAGGTGGAAGACCGCGTCATCGAGTTGGCCCATTCAGATCGATCAAAAACGCCGATCGAGCCCTATCTCGCCGATCAATGGTTTATCCGGATGGACGAACTCGCCCAGCCGGCCCTCGATGCGGTCACGCAGCAAGCGATTCGCATCGTGCCGGAGCGGTATGCGAAGAGCTACCTCGACTGGCTCGGTGAGAAGCGGGATTGGCCGGTGAGCCGTCAGCTCTGGTGGGGCCACCGGATTCCGATCTGGCATGTCGAGGGCGTGGACGAGAGCGATCTCGTCTCGGCCTTCGCCGGTCGCGACGCCGTGTCGTGGGAAAGCGACGGCGGGAGTGGCTGGCATGTCTGCTCGTCTGACGAGGATCTGGGCTGCGAGACCATTGCCGGCCAGCCGCTTGTTCGTGATCCTGACGTGCTCGACACCTGGTTTTCATCGGCGCTGTGGCCGCACTCCACGCTCGGCTGGCCGGAGGCCACGCCCGAACTGGCCTGCTTCTATCCGACATCGACGCTCGTCACCAGCCGCGACATTATCACCCTCTGGGTGGCGCGGATGGTGATCATGGGCATCTTCGATACGGGAGCAATCCCGTTTCGCGAGGTGGCGATCCACCCGAAGATTCTCGACCGCTACGGCGAGACGATGAGCAAGAGCAAGGGCAACGGCGTCGATCCCCTCGACGTGATCGAGGCCCTCGGTGCCGACGCCCTGCGGTTTGGGATGGCGAGCATGGCCACCGAGACGCAGGACGTGCGGATGCCGGTGGAGTTTCAGTGCCCGCAGTGCTCGGCCCGGATCGAGCAGACGGTGCAAAACCGGGTGCGGCCGCGGATCGACTGCCCGAAGTGCGGCCAGCCCTTTCGCACGCAGTGGGCCCAGACGGCCGACGATCTCGCTCTCCCCCGCGGCCCGGCGCTCTCGGAGCGGTTTGAGTCGGGCCGGAATTTTTCCAACAAACTCTGGAACGCCACGCGGTTTGTGCTCATGAACCTGGAGGGCTTTGCCGGGGAGGATCTTGCCGCAGTCGGGGGCGAACCGGCCTTCTCCGCGTTGGAAGACCGCTGGCTCGCCAGCCGGCTGGCGAGCGTCACACAGGATGTGACGAAGGCGATTGACGACTACAGGTTTGCCGAGGCTGCGAGGATCCTCTACGCCTTTGCCTGGGATGAATACTGCTC
>JAYQOK010000211.1:0-4380 GCA_038144795.1 Candidatus Kuenenia sp.
GATTAACGCAAGATTCAGTCAAAAATTTATTAAATGAGGAAATTTCAAAAGGTTTAAACCAATTGGGGATTTATAAAAGTTTTCAAAACAAGGTAAATGAAATTAAGAATAAATTTATTTTATTCTTAATTGAAAAAAAAAATAGAGGAGAAAAAATTTTAGCATATGGTGCAGCGGCAAAAGGAAATCCCTTGCTAAATTATGCAGGAATAAAAGCTGATCTAATTCCATGCATTTATGATTTGGCAAAATCTAAACAAGGAAAATTTATGCCAGGAAATCATATTCCTATATTACCTTTTGAAGAACTTGCTAAAGAAAATCCAGACTTTGTATTAATTTTGCCATGGAATATTGCTCAAGAAATCAAAGAACAAATTAGCTCTATTTTAGGGAGTAAAACTAAATTCGTTGTAGCTATTCCAGAATTAACTATTTTATGAAAACAATACTTTTAACAGGAGCTACTGGTTTTGTAGGTAGAAATATAATTAAAGTATTAAATAAAAAAAAAGTTAACATTATTCCAGTGATCAGACCAAAATCTAAAAAAAAATTAGATTTTAAAAAAATTAAAAATATAAAGCGTATTATTTTTTCAAAAGATATTTTTAAAGAAAATAAGTTATGGTGGAAAGAGCAATGCAAAGGAGTAGATATTATTGTTCATACCGCATGGTTTGTCGAACCAGGAAAATATTTAAAATCAATTAAAAACAAGCAATGCTTAATAGGTTCCTTAAATTTAGCAAAAGGTGCTACACTTGCAGGTGTTAAACGTTTTATTGGTATTGGAACTTGCTTTAAATATGATTTATCATTTGGCAAACTTTCAATTAATACACCATTAAACCCAACAACACCTTACGCTAGAGCAAAGGTAAATTTATTTAAAAAACTTTTGACTTTTTTTTCAAATCGATCAATTGGTTTTTTATGGTGTAGATTATTTTATCTTTACGGAAAAGGTGAAGATAAGAGAAGACTTGTACCATATATTCATAATCAAATTAAAAATGGAAAGGAAGTAGAATTAACAAATAAACACTATATTCGGGACTATCTTGAAGCTTTAATGGCTGCAAAGATGATTGTCAAGGTTGCTCTTGGTAAAAAAATTGGTGCAGTAAATATTTGCTCAGGTATTCCTGTTACAATAGAGGCATTCGCAAAAAAAATTGCTGATAAATATAAAAGACGCGATTTGTTAAGTTTTGGTTCTAAATCTTTTTATTCTAATGAGCCACCATGTTTATTAGGTATTCCAAATTGGAATTTTTAGATTAATTATTCCAATTATGATTGAAATAGATAAAACAGCTCAAGTATCACACTTAGCTGATATAGAGGATTCCAAGCATGGTTCAAAAATAATAATTAAATCAAATGTAATAATTGATAGTTTTGTAAAAATTAAACCTGCAGGCGGTCGTGGAGATGTAGTAATAGGTGAATATACTGTTATTAATTCTGGCTGTGTTATTTACACCGGGAATGGTTTAAAAATAGGCAAAGGGGTGGCAATTGCATCCAACTGCACCTTTTCACCTGTAAACCATGAATATAAAAGAAAAGATATTCCAATATGCGAACAAGGCTTTCAAAAATCTAAAGGCGGAATTTTTATTGAAGATGATGTTTGGATTGGTGCCGGCTGTACAATTTTAGATGGATCAGTTTTAAGAAAAGGTTGTGTAATTGGAGCAATGTCGCTTGTCAGAGGAGAAGTTGTTAGTAACAGTATTCAAGCAGGTTCTCCTCTAAAGCAGTTAGGGTGGAGAAAATGAAATTTACAATTTTTGGTGGCAATGGTTTTATAGGCTCTAATCTCTCTCTATATTTAAAAAGTTTAGGCCACGAAGTTTTTGTTCCAACCAATTTAGATGAAATTGACAAGTCAGAAAATCTAGGTCACGTAATTTATGCAATTGGGTTAACTGGAAATTTTCGTGATCTTCCTTTTGCTACCGTTGATGCTCATGTTACCAAATTATTGAAATTAATTGATAAGTCAAAATATGATTCTTGGCTATATTTATCAAGCACTCGTATTTACTTTTCTTCATCGAATACCGATGAGACAGCTAGTATTAATGTATTTCCTAATTCTGACAGCATATATGATATTAGTAAGCTTCTTGGAGAATCTATTTGTCTTTCTATTGGTAATAATAAAGTTAGAGTTGTGAGACTTTCAAATGTTATTGGGAAAGGGCAGTCTAAAAGTACATTTATTGGATCTTTAATAAATGAAATTAAATCAGGTAATAATATATTAATTAAAGAAGATCAAGCATCATCAAAAGATTATATAGCCATCTCTGATGTTGTTAGACTTTTGTATTTAATTGCAACAATCGGTAGAAAACGAATTTATAACTTAGCAAGCGGAACTTTAACAACTCACGAATCATTAGCAAACATTATCAAAAAAAATTTAAATTATAATGTTTGTTTTTTAAATAATTCTAATTTAAGGAAATTTCCAAAAATTAATATTGATCGTATAGTAAATGAATTTTCATTTGAGCCAAAATGTGTTTTAACTGAGTTTATAAAATTGATTAAAATTTAAAGAAAAATAGTATGATAATAAAAGACGATAATTATATTAAATTCAAGAAAGAATGTAAAAAAAACATAAAAAAAAATGCCAATGATTTGAAATGGGTTTCCGAGTCTAATAAATGGCTATTCAAAGCGTTTATCAATAAGCACATGTATAACTTTGAGTCATTGGGAAGGCCAATTATTCAATTGCCAAATGATATCATCGCAATACAAGAATTAATTTGGGAGATAAGGCCCGATTTAATTGTTGAAACAGGGATAGCTCATGGAGGGTCATTAATTATGAGTGCTTCGATGTTGGCTTTATTGGATATTTGTGATGCAATAAAACTGGGTAAAATTTTTGATCCAAAAAATTCTAATCGTAAAGTTTTAGGTATAGATATTGATATTCGCAAACATAATCGTGAAGCAATTGAAAATCATCCTTTGTCATCACGTATTCAGCTACTGCAAGGATCAAGTATTGATATCAGAGTAATTGAAGAAGTGAAAAAAATCAGAAAAAAGTACGATCGTGTTCTAGTGTGTTTAGACTCTAATCATACACACGAACATGTTTTAGCTGAACTGAATGCTTATGCACCATTAACTAGTATTGATAGTTATTGTATTGTATTTGATACATTTATTGAAAATATGCCAAAAAAAACGTTCCTAGATCGTGACTGGGGTGTAGGGAATAATCCAAAAACAGCTATTATAGAGTATTTAAAGAACCATCCTGAATTTAAAATAGATAAAGATATAGACAATAAATTAATGATTAGTTCTGCTCCCGATGGTTACTTAAAAAGAATATCTAAATAAAAAAAAAGATGTATTATTCTTTTTTAGAAAAATTAACTATAGTAATATATTCCTTCAATAGACATAAATATTTAATACGTACTTTAAAATACTGGTCTAATTTTAATGCAAAAGTATTAGTTCTAGATGGAAGTAAAGAAAAGCTTGAAAATGATTGTTTGAGTGCAAAAAATATCAAATATATTCACGATCCAAGAAGTCTTTACGATAGATTGCTGAGTTCAGTTAATTTTATTGATACTAACTTTATTATTTTAGGTTGCGACGATGAATTTTATTTACCCTCAGCTTTGTCATCTTGTGTAGAGTTTTTAGAAAAAAATAAAGAATATTCAAGCTGTGGAGGTAGAACACTTGGTTTTGGAAGGAATAGTAGTGATGAGTTTTATGGAAGAAAGGTATACTCCAAATTAGAAAATTTCTCTTTGATTGATAATGATCCCTTGAAAAGAGCTAAACAACATATGTCAAATTATGAGCCCGCCCATGTTTACTCTGTAATGCACACAAAGACCTGGAGAATAATTTCTAAATATATTTTTGAAAAAGAGTATAATTTATATGCAGCATTAGAATTACAAATAGAATTTTTATTACCTATAGCCGGAAAGTCAAAAATTATTCCTGAATTGATGACTATGAGAAATTTAGAGGTTCCTGCTATTAGGGGCACAAGTCCCTCATTAGACCTCTCAAGCGGAAGGCTTAAATGGTGGTTTAGTGATAAGATGAAAAATGAAAGGCAAGATTTTTTTATAAGAACTAGTAGAGTGTGCAAAAAAATTTTAAGTAATCCAAAAAAAAATTTAGATGAAAAAAAAATCTTAGAAATTTTTGAAATATTTTTTTCTAAAACTTATTTAAAAAAAAATAGTTTTTTAAAAAGAAATTTATCAAAACTAATTCCTCAAAAATTTAAAAAAGTAATAAAATATTTAATTAAAAAATTAAACTTTTATAATATGAGCTATTATATTAATACAATTAGTATCTTTAAAC
>JAYQOK010000212.1:0-4341 GCA_038144795.1 Candidatus Kuenenia sp.
GTTATAGCCACGACCACCAAAACACATCTGCCGGGCAAAGCACTGATTGTATGGGCATCAATTCCGGGAAGCGGGGCGAACATGACATGATCCTCGCGGGGTGGCGTGGCAGAAGAACGACCGTGGAATGAACGTCGATGCGGCGGTACGATACTTCCACCGCGTCGATCTTGCGTTAAAGGATCATACGGTTTCGGACGCTCTTGGCACCGTCTGCCAACCCTGAAACGACCGCCCTGCACGGAGCTTAGCCATGACCGCCACGAAGGAATCGACCAAAAAGAGGCCCAAGCAGAGGGCTAAGGCCGTCGCGGCAGCGACTGGTGAGAGTGAGGGAGAACTGCCAGTCGGCACCGGTTCCCTGCCGTCCGCGGAGTCGGTCGGTGATCGTCGACTACAGCGGCATCGACTGCCGCCCAGCGTGAAGGGCAGGGTGGTTGCGAAGCAGATTCAGGAACTTGCTGAATGTTGCGAGTCGCTCCCCGCGCGGCAGCGGCTGCGATCACTCGCGCGACTCATCGCAGACCGTCCGAAAAATGTTCGCGATCTGTCTTTTGTCGAGGCGGCGATTGGAGAATGTCTCGAACAATCGAATCATACGTCGGCTGTCCGTGACGAGTGGTTGCTTGCAGAGGGAGCAGTGTGGAGTCTGGCCTGGTTGGCCCGCGCTCGACGCGCAGGCGGGTCGGCCGGTGGACTGTTGGAGCAGGCGGTGCAACGAGCTGCTGCTGCGGCTACGGTCATGGCGACGCGGGACACCGCGCCTGCGGCCTTCGTTCTCACGCTGGCGCGTCTGTTTTGCGACATCGAGGCCTGTCGGATGACGGAGGCCAACGTGACTTCTGCGCTTGAGGAAGAAATCGCGCGGCTCGTTTCGAGCGATGGGTCGTTGGGATTGAATGGGTCGGCTCCCGTGATCAGCCGCATCTGTCGGTGGGCGCGGTGCCGTCGAATCGGCATCGAATCTGGTAGCGTGCCATGGGATCACCCGACTGAAGAGCGGTTCACCGCCTGCCTTGCACAGGGGCTTCGGTTGCTGGGCAACGATGGCCGGATGCTTGTCGGCGTAGGCCGCCTCCCGCAGGTTTTCACGCAACCGCTGCTGGAAGCTGCGAGCAACTGCATGAAGGGTCGGGGGCAGCGGACCGCCCGCGCTTTGGTGGCGGGCACGATGCGGAAAGTCGCTGCCAAGAGATTGTTGGACTGCAGTCACGACGACCAAGAAGCTGCGGTGGCAATTTTGCGATCCGGCTGGATTCCAGACAGCCTCCGGGTGCAGGTTGAATATCGTGATGCGATCCCCAGACTTGAACTGGCTGTGGGCGATCGGCTCCTCTTTGATGGAGACTGGCAGTGGGACGTGACCTGCGATGGTGAAAGATTGCCGGCCGACGGACCTTGGGAAACGAATTGTCTGGTCGCCAAGCGGGATGCCATCGTCTTTGAGATTAAGGCACCGCTTGCAGGAGGACTTCAGTTTGAGCGATCAGTGACGCTCCTGGCGATTGACCGGGTTGTCGTCCTCGCGGATGCCGTCACCCGTCGCGATGGCCGGCCGCCGGCGGGGGAATTACGGCTCACGGCGACATTGCCGGTCGCCAACGGGCTGGAACTCAGCCCTGCTGACGAAACCCGAGAAGTCTATCTCTACGATACGGTCATGCGGTGCCTCGCTATGCCGCTGGGGCTGCCCGAGTGGCAGATGTCCGGTCGTGGTGGGTTTGTCCCGACGCCTGCAGGATTGGTGATCGAGCAGTATGGCCAAGGGCGGACGTTCGCACCGGTGTGGCTCGACTGCGATCCGCGTCGACTCGGTGAGCAGGTGACATGGCGGCAGCTTACCGTGGCCGATACCCGCATCAACCTGCCGTCCAGTATGGCCGCGGGACACCGGGTGCAGGTGGGGCTTGATCAGTGGCTGCTCTATCGGGCGCTCGATGCGCCACGCAACCGTACGCTCCTGGGGTGTAACGTAGCCTGTGAGTTCTTGGTTGGCCGTGTCACACCTGACGGCACCGTGCAGCGGGCCGTCGAGATCGAGTAATGAACGTTGTCGAGCGTTTTGCGGAGATCCGTGGGCGGGTTGGAGAGGCCTGCCGGCGGGCAGGCCGTTCAGCCGATGATGTCTGCATCATCGGGGTGACCAAATATGGTGATGTTGATACAGCCCGCAGTGTGCTGGCCGCGGGCTGCGTTGATCTCGGTGAGAGCCGACCGCAGGCAATGTGGTACAAGGCGAAAGCGCTTGCAGAGGTCGAGCCGACACCGCGGTGGCATTTGATCGGCCATCTCCAACGGAATAAAGTGCGGCGGACGCTGGAGGTGGTTCACCTCATTCACACGCTCGACAGCCAACGATTGCTGGCAACGCTGGCTGATGAGGCGGCTCAGCAGGGAAGAGTCTGCGAAGCCCTCATTGAAGTGAATCTCGCCGGCGATCCGGGCCGTACCGGGGCCGATGAGGCCGAGGCGAGGGCCATGGTTGGGAGAGCCCTGGCATCGCCCCACATACGGTTGCGTGGACTCATGGGAATGGCGAGTATTCCCGGCGGGGCCGACCCGTCTGGGCAGGCTCGTCGGCAGTTCGCCGACCTTCGCGAACTCCGTGACCGGCTGCGCAGTGAATCGTCGGCCGCCATGCTGACGGAACTGTCGATGGGCATGAGTGGTGACTATGTCGAGGCGATCCTCGAAGGGGCGACAATAGTGCGAATCGGATCGGCATTGTTCGAGTGAACCAAAAGAAAGGGGAATATCGATGATCAGAGGACTTTCGCGGGTCAGCGTGGTGGGGATGGTCACGGTGGTGACGTGGATCGTGGGGGGCGCCGAGCCGGTGAAGGTACCGTTGTGGCCCAACGGAGCGCCCGGAGCCAAGGGAGATTCCGACATTGATCAGCCGTTTGTGGAGGTGTGGCAAGGCGCTGCGACAAACGCCTCTGGGGCGGCATTTGTCATCTGCCCGGGTGGAGGCTACGGCGGACTCGCGATCGACCACGAAGGCAAACAAATTGCTGAATGGTGTAATGAGCGTGGCATCACCGCCTTCGTGTTGCACTATCGTCTTGGCAGCAAGGGCTACCACTATCCGACGCAACTGCTCGACGTGCAGCGGGCGGTGCGTTTTGCCCGGGCCAACGCCGCCACGTATCGAGTTGACCCAAAGCGAATCGGAATCTGGGGTTTTTCGGCCGGTGGCCATCTGGCTTCAATGGGGGCGACGCTCTTCGAAGAACAGCCGGCGGGAGAAACAGGTGATGACGTCGACGCGATTTCGGCCCGTCCCGATCTGGCCGTCCTCGGGTATCCGGTTATCACGCTGAACTCTGCCGCCACGCACCGCGGGTCACGAAACAACCTGCTTGGGCCCGCCGGCGACGATGTTGTTGCCGAGCGGCTCAGCACCGAAACGCGAGTGACTGCCGCCACGCCACCGACGTTCATCTTTCAGACCGACGCAGATGCCGCCGTGCCCGCCGAGAATGCGATCGCATTCTACCTTGCCTGTCGTCGGCACAAGGTGCCGGTAGAGTTGCATATTTACGAACAAGGAAAGCACGGCGTCGGCCTGGCGAAGGACGATCCAATACTCTCGACGTGGCCCGACCGGCTCCGAGACTGGCTCGTACTACACGGGTTTACGCAGCCCCAGTAAGCCAGACACTCGCGTGTCGCTACACTCATAGCTGGAGGCCACCAAGGTTTTGCGGGCGATGGATGGCCACAAACCGTGATGTCAGTCAAAACGAACCTCAAGAATCTCAAACTTCATTGTTCCGGCCGGCACGTCGATCGACACCTTCTCACCAACCTTGCAGCCCATGAGTCCCTGAGCGAGAGGACTGGCAACGTTGATCTTGCCGGCGTCGTAGTCCTCCTCACCGGCACCGACGAGCACAAACTCTTCGGTGTCGCCAAACTCGAGATCCTTTACGACGACGGTCGCCCCGAATACGACCTCGTCACCTGCCTCTTTGGGTCGCTCCACGATCACGGCTCGGGCAAGCTTGTCGCGAATGAGGTTGATCTTCGCCTGAAGCATTCCCTGGCTCTCACGAGCCCCGTGATACTCGGCATTTTCGCTTAGGTCCCCCTCGGCCCGGGCCGTAGCCAGTCGCTGCGTGATCTTGGGCATCTCCACGGTTTCCAACTCATCGGCTTCCGCCTTGAGTTTGTCGTAGCCGGCACGAGTCATCGGAATACGGTCAGACATGGACGAAGTCTCCACTTCAGAAGCAGCGGTGGTAGGGAAATCAATTTGTCAGAAAATCCAACGCTTTCATGGTCGCGGGGCGGGGCGGTAATCAGCCCGGCGCCCTTGCGTCGGGCGAGTACAGGAGC
>JAYQOK010000213.1:0-4334 GCA_038144795.1 Candidatus Kuenenia sp.
GCTCTGCAGAGGCGAGCCCTCGTCGGACTTGAAGGGCGTCCAGGTGACCTCGCCCATGCCATCGACATGGCGGTCGAGATCGAAGTAGGCGCCGGTCGGACCGTTAAAGGCGCCCACCTGATACTGCACGACGTTGTCGAAGAGCCGGCCCCACAGCATCACTCCGGTTTGACGCTTGCCGGCCAGTTGGAAGAGCGGCGAATTGGTGATCACCGGCTCCCAGGCCGGCGAGAAGGCCCAGTATTCGTAGAGAAACGGGCTCAGGTAGTGGCCGAAGCGGATGTTGAGCTCCTCGGTGAAAAGGTAGCCCGCGTAAACGTCGAGGATATTGAAGCTGCCGAGCGACTGCTGCACCGACGCCAGGTATTCCCACTTTTCGAGAAAGTTGCCCATGAAATAGAGACGGTAGAAGGGCACGTTGAATCCCTTCTCAAGCGTGTTGGCATTGTCGAGCGAATAGAACGTGCCGTCGAGCGTGAGCTGGTTTTGGATCTGGAAGGTGAAGTCTTTGTCGCGAGACTGAAGTTGGAGATAGCCGCCGCCGAAGTTGTAGTTGTAAGAGCCCACGAGTGAGTTGTCGGCGAGCCCGTAGCCGTCGTGGCCTAAGCAGTGGGGGCAGCCAGCGCAGCCCAGCCCGCCGGTGCACCCTCCTCCCGCATCCAACGGCTCGAACGAGAGTGGGCTTTCTGTTGCGACATAGGCATCCTCGGGATCCGGGTTCTCCGTCACCGGCCGCCGCCCGGCGAGGCGGTCGACTTGCTCCTGCAAAGCCTCCACCTGGTCGCGCAATTGGCTGGCGGCCGCCACCTCCTTTTCAAGCGCCTCCACTTTGCGGGCATAGGCGACCAGATCGGGCGAGAGCGGCTCCGGGGCGGTGTCGGCCGCGCTCGCTGCGTGCAGGCCAACCCCGCTGGCGATGAAGACCGCGATCCTGAGCAGGTGTCTGACGTGCTGCATGGGTGGTTGAGTCGAGCAGGGCCGCGAGAGAACGGGCCGCAGGGCTTCTCCATCCTCTGGAATCGGCAGAAACGGGCCGGAGAAAGCAGCCGAATCGGCAGGGTCCGCCCATGCTGTGCGGCTTACCTCCGCGGCTACCGCCAGACGAATTGCTGCGGCACATCGCGGCCGACGGTTTCGCGGCGGACAGCCTCCCAGGCCTGTCGGACGAGATCGCGAACTGGCTCGGTCTCCATTCCGAGCACCTTGTAGACGAGTCCCGCGTCGTTAGGCAGCCGGCTGCATGACGCCGCCCACTGCCCTGCCCGATTCACCTCGGCCGGCAGGGCCGCCGCGATCGCCGCGTGGTGCTCCGGCGGCGTGAGCACGAGCACGTTGCCAAAGACATCGAATCCCCCCATCGCGCCCGCATCGCGGAGCGTGTTGCGGGCCGGTTCGATCACGAATTTTTCGGTGAAGAGATCGGCCGCCTCCCGAGCCGTGCCTGCGGGCCGCTCTGCGCGGACGGTCGAGGAGAACACGTCGTAGGCAAAGAGCTCGCCGTCGCCGTGATACTTGCGGCCGGGGGCGAGAATCTCGCCGTAGAGGAGTGAGGCGGAGGGGGCGATCTCGATACGGGTGGTGGTGAGAAACCGCGCGTGGCGGTGGGGAATCATCGGATCAGGAAGGTATTCAAGGTAGGCGTTGTCGCCGAGCACGATCTCCTGCGTCTGCGTGGCGTGGTTGAAGTCCATCTCATGGATCTTCGTGGCCGACTGCGTGGTGACGTGGGCTTGGGCCTCAGGCCCGAGTCGGATCTCGATCGTGTTGCGGTCTCCCTGCAGCACGCCGCCGGCATTGGAGATCATGAACACGCAGGGCAGCTCGGGCATTGCCTCGTCCCAGTAGAGGGCCTGCTGCACGAGCAGCGGCGCCCGGCGGTCGAGGTCCACAAGCACGGTTTTTGTGCCGCGGCGTTCGAAGCCCAGCCGCAGGTAACCATTCTTGCCGGGCGAGCCGGAAGGAAGCTGCGGCGGCTCATCGAGATAAGCCGCGAGTTCCCGCGGCACAGCCACCCGAGTGCTTTCAGGCTCCATCAGGCCACCGGTTCGGGGAGGCTCATGTCGAAGAGTACCTGGTCGCAGATGAGCCGGGTGAGTTCCACGATCCCATGGCCTGTCTTGCAGTTGGTGAACACGAAGGGCTTGTCGCCACGCATCAGCCGGGAATCGTGGTCCATCACCTCGAGGCTTGCGCCCACGTAGGGGGCGAGATCGGTCTTGTTGATCACGAGGATGTCGGACTGCGTGATGCCGGGGCCGTTTTTGCGGGGAATCTTGTCGCCGGCTGCCACGTCGATCACGTAGATAAAGAAGTCGACGAGCGCCGGGCTGAAGGTGAGCGTGAGATTGTCGCCGCCGCTCTCGATGAGCACGAGGTCGGTATCGGGGAACTTCGCCTCCATATCTTCGACGGCGGCGAGGTTCATGCTGGGGTCTTCACGGACGGCCGTGTGGGGGCAGGCGCCGGTCTCGACGCCGAGGATCCGCTCCTCGATGAGCACGCCCTTGAGCGTCCGTTGCACATGCTTGGCATCTTCGGTGGTGACCACGTCATTAGTGATCACGAGCACCTTCACGCCCATCTTTACCAGCAGCGGCGTGATCGCCTCGATGATCGCCGTCTTGCCGGAGCCGACGGGCCCGCCCACGCCAATCCGCGAAATTTTCTTCATGTCAGGATCCTCGGCAGGATGTCGAACCCGAGGTTATCTTAGCAGGAGGCTACACTGCTTGCGGATGTTTCGAACGGTCCTCGAAAAACGATCTGCGTATCACTGGCGTTCGAAGAGAATGAGCACGCTGTCGCTGCCGGCGGCTCCGGAAAACTCGCGGGGCCGCCAGCCGTTGCCGCCGCGGAAGCAGAGCCTTCGGGTTTTCTCACCAAGTTCGTAGATCCCCTTGAGGATGCTGCCCGTGCCGTCGCCGGTGGTGATTTCAAGGTCGATCTCCTTCGGCACGGCGAGCGGGTCCATCGCGCTGGTCCCGCGGCTTACCTCGCGTCCGTCAACCGTGAGGATCCATGACCCATCCGGATGGTTTTTAACGAGGATTGTCCGCTGGTCTTCTTGCGACACCTCGCCGTTGGCTTCGATTGACACCACCCGCCAGGTGCCCGCGTAGCGTTCGCGGTCTCTGGTGGCCGCGGTTTCCTCCGTCTCGCGTGGAGAGGGCTCAACAGCGGCAGCCTGGAGTGATAACGCGACGGCCAGCGGTCCCACGAGAAACGCTACGGCCATTGCGACACCGAATCTCAGGTCGTTGTTTTGCGACGCGCGCATCGTGCTTTCCGCAATGAGGCGACAAATGCCCGGATGTAGCTGACGTCCTACATAGGTTCTTCGAGTATACAGTGAGGCATAGGACGGCGAACGAAATGGCCTGAGTTCTCGTCCGTTCCAGGCAGCGGCGAAATGACTTGATAAGGAAGTGAACTGAAGTATACGCATTGAGCATTCGGTCCACGTTTGTTTCTGCCTCTGTTCCCAGAGGCTTCGCCGATGACCACCGATGCCCTCCGCAAGATTCTCCGGCGGCAGCCCTCCCACCGTTTCTGGTCGTCATGTCGAGCGGCAAGTCATACGACGTTCGCCATCCAGAGATGGCCCTGCTCCTGAAAGACGATCTGCTCGTCGGCATTGACGGCGATGATGATCTGCCGGCTGAGTTCGACATCTGCCCGCTCTTCCACGTCGCCACCGTCGAGCCGATCCTCTCCGACTCGTCAGCCGAGTGAGGTCGTGTCGCCAGTCGCCCACAATGTCGCCTACGTCATGAACATGCGGACGGTGGCGCGGATGTGGATGCCGGTGGCGATCTCCGTGAGCGGGGCAAACGTCGCCATGTCGTCGAGGCCCGCAGAAGCCGCGGCAGCGTAGTCATCGTTGGCCGTTTCGGTCACCTTGAGCAGAATCGCCTGGGCATCGAGATAGGTCACCCGCATCAGCCGCAACGCGGCGCCGGTGATCATCGAGGCCACGCCATATTGATGGGCTGCGAAGGCATCATGCTCACCCAACCCGAAGCCGGCGAAGGCAACGGCCTGCGCGACGGGGTAGGTGCCAGGGGTTGAGCCGGCGCGGATCGCTGCCAGGAAGCCCGCCATCGTGGCCCGCGGCCTCACATGCTCGCAGAGTTCGGCGAGCTTGCGGCCCATTCGCGTGGTCATAGTGCGGATCTCTTCGTTGAGCTTGCGGTTGAGCACGGCCTGATCGATGGTGATGATCCGTGATGCATTGGCGGTTACGGCCGCGCGGTGGGCATGCACAAGCGCGATCCCGTCGGCCGTAGCTGCCTGCCGCACGGCCGTTCGCACAAACTCCTCGAGCGTGGCAGCGT
>JAYQOK010000214.1:0-4310 GCA_038144795.1 Candidatus Kuenenia sp.
CCTCGGCTGACTTCTCAACTTTCTCAGCTGCCTTCGCAGCCCCCTCCTGAACGGCGGTCACTGCCTTCTTCAGCTCCGCCACCGCCGACTGGATCCGCGGCTCATGCTCGATGTAGTCGATTGATTCCCTTACCTTCTCATCTGTTGAATGGATAGCCGAGTCAAGTTTGTCAAAACAGTCGAAGACCTCATCAAGCGCTTTTTTGGCTGCTGCCTTTGCGTCATCGGTGAGCTTTCCCGAGTCAACGAGCCGGTGCATGTCGTCCACCAGATGGCCGACCATGTGCACATGACCGTCGGCCTCGTCGAGATTCTTCTTGCCGAGTTCCTCCTTCACCGTCGCGCAGATTTTCTCCAGCTCTGCCAAGGCTCCGGCAAGCGTGTCATGAGCCGCATGCTCACCGTGGTCATGGTCGTGGGCGTGGTCTTCGTGGCCGCTCTTCTCACCCTGCTTATCCGCGTGGTCATGGCCTGCGGCCGTGGCAGCCGGCTTGGTCTGGGGCGATGAGCCAGGACCGCAGCCCACTACAACCAGACTCATGGTGGCAGCCCTAATCGGCAAACCATACTTTTCAACCAACGATGCGAACTTGCTCACTATCCACCTCCTCATCGGAAACCCCGAGCTGCCAAGCAGATGCAACTTCTGTGCAGGACAGAATGTAGCAGTGTTCTCCAATAGAGAGCAAGTGCGCAAAGACCATGCGTTCCGAAAGCCCGATCGCTGAGGCGTCACAGTCCCCTGGTCGGGTTCGGGGCGGGTAGCCGCAGCCGCTGGGCCACCACATCGGCCACGAGGCACACCAGCGACCGCTCCGCCAATTCCAATGGCCTCGACACGTTGACCAGCGGCCCGGTGGCATTTGGGTGGATGTCGAGGGGCGGCTGCTTAGCCGTTTCAACAAACACCCGCCACGGCAGATCGGCAATCAGGGGCGACTGTGGAAAATGAAACCTGCGGGGCAGGGCACCGGCATGGCAAAAGATGAGCACGTAGCGGGCCGTGCCCTCGATGCCGCCCGCTGAAAGATCGGCGGCGTCGTGGAGTTTGGCGTCCGAAGGGGACCCAAAGAAGCAGGTGAGACTCGCATCAGCGGCATACCAGTCGACATGACTGCCTTCCGGCGAAAACCACTCGACATCTGGCAGCACTCCATCGGCCGACCGTCCCCCCTCCAGAAACGACCGCCGACGGAGCGTGGGGTTGTCGAGCCGAAACCGGATCAGCTCCCGCACAAACCGCAGCAGGTCGGCGTTGCCGTCCACGAGGCTCCAATCAAACCACGATATCTCGTTGTCTTGGCAGTAGGCGTTGTTGTTGCCCTGCTGCGTGCGGCGACACTCGTCGCCGGAGAGCAGCATCGGCACGCCCTGACTGAGCAACAGCGTGGCGAGCATGTTGCGGATCTGCCGCTGCCGCAGCCTGTCGATATCGGCCCGCTTCGTGGGCCCCTCGATGCCGTAATTATCGGAGAAATTGTTGTTGTCGCCGTCACGATTGCCCTCACCATTGATGTCGTTGTGCTTCTCGCGATAGCTGACGAGATCGTTGAGCGTGAACCCGTCGTGCGACGTGACGAAGTTGATCGAGTGGAAGGGCTGGCGGCCATCCTTACCATAGAGATCGCTCGAGCCGGCAAGCCGCGTGGCGAGGTGGCCTGTCTGGGCAAAGTCACCCCGCCAGTAACGGCGGACATCATCCCGGTAGCGGCCGTTCCACTCGGCCCACCGCATGCTTGCGAAGGAGCCCACCTGATAGGCGCCGGCGGCATCCCAGGCCTCAGCGATGATCTTCGTGTCGGCGAGCATCGGGTCTTCTGTGATCACCTCGACGATCGGTGGATTGGGGAGGATGTCGCCGTTGCGATCGCGGGAGAGGATGCTGGCGAGGTCAAACCGAAAGCCGTCGACGTGGTAGGTGTGCACCCAGTGCCGGAGGCAGAGGAAGATCAGCTCGCGGACGATCGGATGATTGCCATTGATGGTGTTGCCGCAGCCGGTGTAGTTGCGGTAGTAGCGGCCGCCTTCGCTGAGCATGTAGTAGACGCGGTTCTCCAGCCCCTTGAAGGAGAAGGTGGGGCCGAGTTCGTTGCCCTCGGCGGTGTGATTGAAGACGACGTCAAGGATCACCTCAATCCCGGCGGCATGCAGGGCCCGCACCATCTCCTTGAATTCGCGAACCTGGCAGCCCGGCTCGGTGCCAGCCGCGTAGCCACGGTGGGGTGCGAAGAAGGCCATTGGGTCGTAGCCCCAGTAGTTACGTCGGCTGCCGACCTCGCCCGAGGGTTCCTCGGTGGGAAACTCGTGCACCGGCATCAATTCGACAGCGGTCACACCGAGTGACTTGAGATATGGGATCTTTTCGATCACGCCAAGGTAGGTGCCGGGGTGCTCGATCCCGCTTGATGGGCTCTGCGTAAAGCCCTTCACATGCATCTCGTAGATCACCGTGTCGGCGAGGCCACGGCGAAGATGGCGATCCCCCTGCCAGTCGAACGAGTCGTCGATCACCACACACTTGGGCGGCCGCACGATCCCGTCATCACCCGGCAGATACGAGCCGGCCAGTGCCTGGGCATAGGGATCGATCAGCCGGGCCTCGCCATCAAACCGCTGGCCGGTGTCGGGATCGAAGGGGCCGTCAGCCTGGAAGTGATAGAGCTGGCCCGGCCTGAGCCCGGGCACGTAAATGCTCCAGATATCGCCCCAGCGGTCTTTGGCGGGATCGAGGGCGATCACCTCGGTGGGCTCGGGATCATCGACCGCGTCATAGAGCAGCACCCGCATCGCGGTCGCCGAGCGACTGTACACCACAAACTGCACGCCCTTGTCGTGCAGCACCGCGCCGTAGGGCAGGGGATGGCTGAATTGGAAGGCCGGCAGCGGTTCACGACCGTGGGCACGCTTGGCGGTCGCTCTCGACGGCTTGGGCTTGCGGGGCGGCATGGCGGAGGGATGATACCAGTTTCCAGCCCCCGAAAGCGGATGAATCGTGTCAGGCGCCACCTATTCCAGTGCCGGAGTGAACCTCGAACTCTACGAGCAGGCGATGGCCCGCCTGCCGGCCCACATGCGGCGGACGCAGTGCCCCCGCGTCCTCAGCCCCGAGGGCGGCTTCGCGGCCCTTTTCCGCCTCGACTTTGGCGGACTCTTTCGTCGCCGCTACACCGATCCGCTGCTCGTCTCGTGCACCGATGGCGTGGGCACGAAGCTCAAGATCGCCGTCACGGCAGGCGTGCATGACACCGTCGGCATCGACTTAGTGGCGATGAGTGTCAACGACGCCCTCTGCACCGGCGCCGAGCCGCTCTTCTTTCTTGACTACATCGGGATGTCGCACGACGACCCGTCGCTCCTCGAGCAGATCGTCAAGGGAATCGCCGACGCCTGCGTTGAGTGCGAGTGCGCGCTTGTGGGTGGGGAGACGGCGATCCTGCCCGACATGTACCAGCGGGGTGAATACGACCTCGCCGGTTTCTGCGTGGGCGTGGTCGAACGGAAGCGACTCGTCAACGGCTCGAATATCCAGCCGGGTGACGTCGCCATCGGCATCGCCTCGAGCGGCCTCCACTCCAATGGCTACAGCCTCGTTCGCAAGGCGGTGTTTGAGATCGGGGGCCTCACCTGCGCCGACCGCGTGCCAGAGTTTGGCGACCGCACAGTGGGTGACATCCTGCTCACACCCACGCGGCTCTATGCCCGGCCGGTAAAGACGGTGCTGCGGCACTACCGGGTGAAGCAAGTGGTGCACGGCATCGCCCACATTACGGGCGGAGGGTTGGCCGAAAATCTCGCCCGAATCGTTCCCCCAACCGCGCAGGTGGTGATCGACCGCGAAAGTTGGCCGGTGCCGGGCGTCTTCAACTGGGTGCAGCGGCTCGGCTCGATTGACGCCGCCGAGATGGATCGCGTCTTCAACATGGGCATCGGCATGGTGCTCATCGTCGCCCCGCACTATGCCGACAGTATCCGCCACCAGCTCGCCGACTGCGGCCACGAAAGCTGGCCGATCGGTACCGTTCGCCCGGCCCGCGTTGATGAAGAGCGGGTCTCGCTTCGGTAAAGACACGACCCTTTTTCGTCTGAGCATTTCGCGGCCGTTGACCATCGCGGCGGCATCGACAATCCTTGCCCCATGGGACGGCGCATAACACTGATCGTTTTCAGCCTGCTGCTCGTGGTGACCTCAACGGTCACCCAGGCAGCACCAAAGGCTGACGTTCTCGAAACAAAAACGATTCTACCTCCATCACACGCCTACGCAGGCTGGCCAACGGTGGCTCGGCGGCGGGATGGCACGCTGTGGGTCG
>JAYQOK010000215.1:0-4287 GCA_038144795.1 Candidatus Kuenenia sp.
GAATCGAGGCTGCTCGCAGCGGCCGTTTTTTCCCTTGCCCTGCGGCATACCACGGCGGCGGGGGAATGGATGATCGGGGGCTGCGAGGCGAAGGTGTTTGCCTGGGCGGGCGTGCTCTGGGCGGCGGGTGAGATTGCCCGCGACCGATGGGCTGCAGCCTGGGTGACGCTCGGGGCGGCGACGGCCGTGCATCCCTTGGTTGGCGGCTGGGGGATGATTGCCCTGGTGATCGAGCAGCTGGTGTTTGCCCGTCGCCTGTCGATACCGCTTGTGCCACTGGGGGCCGGAATTGCGTTGGCGCTGATCGGCATCTGGCCGGCCTTCATGCTTTCGTACGGCGTCGATCCGGCGGTGCGGGCCGCGGCGACGCGAATCTATGTGACCGAGCGACTGCCGCACCATCTCCTGCCGCGGACCTTTGCCGACGGCATGATCGCCCGGCACCTGCTGGCGGTGTTTGTCGCGTGGCTGATCGCGAAACACGTGCCGGAAAGCGCCGCCCGCCGCCGGCTCCATGGCTTCACGCTCGCGGCACTGGCGATTTCGCTTGTCGGGTATGCCATCGCCTTCACGGAGGCGGTGAATGCCGATATGGCCTACGGCCTGCTCAAGTTTTATTGGTTTCGGCTCAGCGATGGCCTGGCGCCGCTGGCCCTGGCAATCGGGGCGGCGACGATCCTCGCCGAGGCGCGGCTGCTCGAAAAGCTCTTTGGCTCAGCGGCGGCGGTGCGGTGGGCGGCGATCCTGGTCTTGGCGATCGACCTGGGCAACGAGAGCCGCCACTGGCCGCTGCCGGGGCGGGACGTGGTGCCGCGGGCCGACAAGTTCATGCAGGCCGATGCGTGGCGGGAGATCTGCGGCTGGGTAGCCGGCAACACCCCCGCCGACGCCTGCTTCATCGTGCCCCGCCGGGCCGGGAGTTTTGTCTGGCGGACCGGCCGGGCGGAGGTGGTGAACTGGAAAAACATACCCCAGGCGCCGGAATCGATCATCGAGTGGCGGCAGCGGCTTGTGGACTGTTTTTCAGCAGACGGCGGCATCAAGGGCATGGAAACCGATGCGGCAGCACTCGGCCCTGAGCATCTCGTGGCCGTGGCAAAAAAGTATGCTGCCGACCATGCGATCGTGGCGGCCGACATCCGGGGGCTCGATGGCCCGGGGGTGGAGCGGCTCCACGCCAATGATCACTACGCTGTCTACAAAATAGTTGCAGCGACAGAACCGTAGGACTCACCAGGTGAAAGAAAATCGAGGCGGGGTGGTCGATGCAGTCGTATTTGATCTTGATGGTCTGCTCGTCAACACCGAAGACCTCTATCAGCACGTTGGCACGGAGATGCTCCGTCGTCGCGGCCGCACGTTTGATGGCGACCTGCTCGATGCGATGATGGGCCGGCCCCAGCGGGTTGCGCTGCAGGTGATGATCGACTGGCACGGTCTACCCGATACGGTGGAGACGCTTGCCGCCGAGACGAAAACGATTTTTCAGGGCCTGCTCGACACGCGGCTGGAGCCGATGCCGGGGGCGGTGTCGCTCGTCGAAGATCTCGTGCAACGCGGTCTGCCGCGGGGTGTGGCCACAAGCAGTGGGCCCGACTTCGCCCATGATGTGCTTGGCCGAGTCGGGCTGCTCGACCATTTCGGCTTCGTGCTGACGAGCGCCGACGTCATGCATGGCAAGCCGCATCCGGAGATTTACAAAACGGCGGCCCGGCGGATGGGCGTGGAACCGAGGCGGATGCTGGTGCTCGAAGACTCGGCGACCGGCTGCGCGGCGGCCGTGGCTGCTGGTGCCATCGCGATCGCCGTGCCGGGAGGCCACAGCCGAGGGCATGATTTTCCCGGGGCACGGTTCATCGCCGACTCGCTCACGGATCCTCGGATCTTCATGCTGTTGTAAGACAGGTTTCCAAACCTGTATGTGTAGGACAGGCTTCAGCCTGTTACTATTTTTCGTATGAACGCTGGCCGTGGACGGCACGTGGCCGTCTCGGCGGATGTTCAACAAGCATCGCTCGCCGTCCTCATGGCCGAGAGTGATCGTTAGTTCGAGGATCTCATCGCCCACCGGCTCGGCCCACCAGGAATTCCACCCCATGGCCAAGAAGCCTCGACGTCCTGCGGGATCCGATCGAGTCCCATCGCACTGTCGGAGATCTCGTGGGCATCATCTGACCTCCGGCATCAAGACGTGACGCCGCGACGTGTGTCGGCTACAGCCGCACGCCAAGTTTGTCGGCCTGCAGCCGCAACGCCTTTTCGAAGGCGGGAAACGGATACTCCTTCCGCCGCTCGATCGCCCAGATGTAGGTCGAGTCAACAAGTTTGCCAGGGAGCTTGCCGGTCCGGACGAGGAGCACGACCTTCTCGATGAAATCTTGCTCTGTGGGCAACCGGGCACGGAGGCCGGCCTTGAGACGATCTTCGAGACCGGCGGTGCGGCCAGCTGGCGGGAGGTCGTCGCCACGGGTCGAATACGACACGGCCGTGAGCGCGAAGAGCAGGCAAAGGAGAGCGGGGCGGAGAGGCATGCGAGGATGAAAGACGGGCCGAAGAAATTTTCAGAGACAGGCTGAGGCCTGTCTTACTGGAAGCGGGCCAGGGCGTAGGACTTTTTTCCGGAGCGGAGCACGAGTGTCGAGCCGCCGGCGAGATCATCGGGCGTGAGGCGGTAGGCGGCGTCGGAGACGCGGCGGTTGTTCACGTAGCCGCCTCCCTGCTCGATCGTGCGGCGGGCGGCACCGCGGCTGGCGGCCAGCCCCGTTGCCTGCAACGCCTCGATGAGTGGTAGCCCCTCTCCATCCAGGCTCCCCCGCGGAAACTCGTGGCTCGGTACGTCGGCGAAGATCTCTGTGAGGGTCGAATCATCGAGGTCACGGATTTCGGCGCCGAAGAAGATCTCGGTGGCCTGCCGGGCCGTGGTCAGCCCAGTGTCGCCGTGGACGAGGCGGGTCAGCTCTTCGGCAAGCCGCTTCTGCGTCTCGCGGGCCGCTGGATTGGCAGCCCGTTTTTCGGCATATGCGGCAAGATCCTCGATCGCGAGGTCGGTAAGCCGAGCAAGGCAGCGGCCGGCGTCGTCGTCGTCGAGGTTGATCCAATACTGATAGAAGGCATAGGGGCTCGTGCGTTTCGGATCAAGCCAGATCGCGCCAGCGGCCGTCTTGCCCATCTTCGTGCCGTCGGCCTTCGTGAGGAGTGGGCAGGTGATGCCATGCAGGTCACGGGACCGCAGCCGGCGGCCCAGTTCGATCCCGGCCGTGATGTTGCCCCACTGATCACTGCCGCCGATCTGCACGCGACAGTCGAGCACGTCGGAGAGATGGACGAAGTCCCACGCCTGCAGGAGCATGTAGCTGAACTCGGTGTAGGAGAGACCGCCATCGCGGTCGAGCCGACTCTTCACCGAATCCTTGGCAAGCATCTGCGAAAGCGGCACATGCTTGCCAACGTCCCGCAAGAATTCTAGATAGCCGACACCCTGCATCCAGTCGGCGTTGTTGACCACATGCACCCGCTGGCCGGTGCTCTCGAGGACGCCGCGGATCTGTCGCTCGACACCGGCGACATTGGCGGCTAGGGCCTCGGGTGAGAGCAAATTCCGCTCCTCGCTGCGGCCACTCGGGTCACCGATCATGCCGGTGGCCCCGCCGAGCACGGCGACCGGCTCGTGGCCGGCAGCGGCGACGCGGCGGAGAAGAACAAGCGCGACAAGATGCCCAACATGGAGGCTGTCGGCCGTGGGGTCGAATCCGGCATAGACCCGGCGGCCGGACGTGGCCAGCCACGTCCGGAGCGCCGCGGCATCGGTGGCTTGGTGGACGAGGCCTCGGGTCTCGAAGTCGGAGAGAAGATCAGTGGGCATGCTTATCGCCACAGGTCATCGCCCGCGAAGGGATGGGAGGGACCAGAAAACTTCGGAACGGGGAGGGCCTTGAGTGCCTGCTCAGCTAGCTTGAGGTCTTCGCGAGATGTGATCTTCAGATTGATCGGTGATCCTGGCACGACACGTACCCGCTGGCCCGTGGCCTCAACCGCCTGAGCCTCATCAGTGGGCTGGCCCTGCGTGGCGGCAAACGCCTTCTCCAGCACGGCCCGGGAAAAGACTTGAGGCGTCTGTGCCTCCCAGAGACCGGAGCGATCGACCGTCTCGGAGATCACGGAATCAGCCCCGACCCGTTTGAGCGTGCCGGCCACGGGGATGGCCAGAATGGCCGCACCGGTTGTGCTACCGGTCTCGAAGACGCGATCGATCCACTGCTGCGCGATGCAGGGGCGGGCGGCGTCATG
>JAYQOK010000216.1:0-4267 GCA_038144795.1 Candidatus Kuenenia sp.
CAGGACTGGTCTGGTGGAGGGCAAAACCCTAACTTAAAAACTGGTACCGCACTGGGGGGCAGGTCACACTCTTCTTCAAAAACACCGAATGAAACCGCAAATCTGCGAGATTCTGCGGAGCGACGCAAACCGCAGTAAAACGAATTAATGGGCAGCACAGGACTCGAACCTGTGACCTCCACGGTGTGAACGTGGCGCTCTAACCAACTGAGCTAGCTGCCCGAGAATCTTCCAGCCAAAAATCTACCGCGCCTTCGCGGGTTCGTCACGCCGCGGCTAAAATCCGGCTGTGACACGCAGAAACTTTGAGCCCCGCGTTCAGCCCTCGCCAGTGGAGTCCGTTGGCGGATCGAACCGGGGCGTGGCCACGTGCGATGCTTCCACTCGGTCAATAGCGTCCACCCCGGAAAGCCGCCGCTTGGCAGGCCGGGAATCGCCAACACGGCCATCGATGTGGGCTGCCACATCGAGTTCCTGAGAGAGGGTCGTCCACTGCCGACGAAACTCGGAGATGCTGGCCCCCACAGACCGACCAACCTCGGGCAGCCGCTTGCCGTAGAGCATCACGGCAATCGCACCAATCACACAAATTTCCACCGGACCTAGACCAAACATCCTGCATTCCCCAAGGCCCGCGGCTCTTAGCCGTTGCCAGCAGCTTGATCGGCGTGGTCAGCGTTCCGTGACGACGAAGCATGGGCATCGTCTTCGATACCCTGCACGCCCCGTTTGAATTCAACGATGCCTTGCCCAAGCGACCGCATCACCTTGGGGAGACGCGACCCAAAAAGCAGCAGAATGACTCCGCCCACCACAAGCAATTCCACGGTGCCAAGACCCATGAATGCCATCAAGGGAACAAGCGAATCATGCACGGGGAGGGTCTCCTGCAAAAAACCAGTCGGGCTTCCGTAACTTACCTTAAGTCTACATTCGAGCGGAGAAGGGTCAAACTGACCCGTCGACCATCACCTCGTAACTCAGTGATTTTTGGCCACCTCCGTCGACTTCTCGCGAAGGGGGACGTAGCGGTAGTACACCTCGAGGCTGAGTGCCGCCATTGCCGTGGCGTACACACGGCCGCCGTGCCCCCCCCAGACCGGATCGGGATCCCAACTGCCATGAAGGCTGCCCACATCCTGCCGCTGGAGCGACAGCACGGCCACCTGCAGATGGCGATTCCAGGCCTGCCACTGGCGACCGCCAGCGTGAAACGATGCCAAGGTGGCGTAATACCAGGCATAGGCATTCGGCCGCGATCTATCGGGAGACGACTCCGCAATCACGGCCAGCGCCTCGCTCACGCTCGGATGATCCGGCGAGGCTCCAAGTACGAGGCGACAAAATAGTGCCTCTGCTGTCATCGGCATCGTGGGCCGCTCGCCGGCACGGTAGGCGGCCAAGCCACCAGTCCGGCCGGAGGAGACACTCTGGAGAAATGTTTGGGCCCGCTGCCGGCCGCGATCGATCCCGCTGCCCGGCCCAGCATCGAGCCCGGCTTCCGCAGCAGCCTCCAGCAGCATCACCTGCCATCCAAGCTGGCTTGTGTCACCCTTGTCACCGGCCGCATACCGCCAGCCGCCGGTTGTAGGATGCTGCGCTGCCAGCGTGTAGTTGACCGCCCGCTCAAGCGGCGCCCGCAGCGACGCATCGCCCGTCATCGCAGCAGCCTCAGCCAGCGCGATTCCCGCCATCCCATGGCAATAGAGGGTGGTGAAAAACTCGGCGTCGCCGGCGAGGGATCCGTCAGCCCGCTGGCGATCAATGAGAAACCGAAGCCCCTTGGCCACGCAGTCAGCATGCGGACCAGAGGTATGCGTTGTGCCAGCGCCGAGAAAGGCCAGGAGGGCAAGGCCTGTCACACCATGATCGCTCCCCACACCCGTCGCCTGATTCCGATGGGGCCCCGCGTGGCCGCGCCCCCTGCCGCCACCATGCCGCACCGCTTCCCAGCGGCCATCCTCCGCCTGGTTTGCCGCCAGCCACAGGAGCGCCCGCCGCACCGCCTGCTCGGTCGCCTCCGAGCCGCCTCGCGCCATGGCGGCGGCGGTTCGTCGCGCTGAGGCACGATCGACATAAACGCCGGGCACCAGATGCTCCGGCTGCAAGTCTGCCGGGGGCGCTCCTTCGCCCTCCGCCGCTTCGGCAGCCACATTCAACAGGGGCACAACATCCTCCGGTGCGCCTTCAGCAGGAGCGAGTTCCGCAGGGATATCCTTGTTCATGCGAGCGGTATCAGGGCCCACTGCAGCACCCGCCTCGTCGGGCTCCGTTGCCGATGGAGTGGTCTCGGGAGGCTCGTCTTGCGCTGCATCGTCAGCCACCGCCACGATCACCATCGTCATCCGGCCTTCATCGCTGTGGCCCCAGGAGGCTGGCAAAAAACCGGCCAGCATCCCGCAAACAACAGCCAGCAGCAGATGCACACCAACCGAGAGCACGACACACTTTGCGAGCGTGTGAGACTGCAGCCAACGGGTTCGCACGATGACCACAAGCCCGATCATGGTGGCCACCGTCACGAAGCCGATCGTCATACCGAGCAAGTGCATTGCGAATTCCCGGCGCTCGGCCTCTCTACCGTGCCATCCGACCGCGGACGGAGATCGCCACATGTCGCACGCCGGCTCCGCGGCAGGCTTCGTACACCTCCGTCATCCGCCCATGCGACACGTCTCGCTCACCGCGGATCATAACGACAAGGTCGGGGAGGACTTCACGACGAGCCGTAAGCCGCGTGGCAAGGTCGTCAAGGCTGACGGGCTCGGCGCCAAGCCGCAGTGTCCCAGCAGCTTCCACCTCGACCACCTCTGGCTGTCGGGCCGCGACAGCCGCCGCATGATCGGCCGACGGCAGGTCGAGATCGAAGGCCCGCTCGTCAGCAGAAAACTTCGTGGCACACATGAAGAAGATCGTCAGCACGAGGATCACGTCGATCATGGGCGCGAGATTGGGCGCGTGCTCCTCGTCATCGGTGAGTCGGACCAGTGGCATGGTGGGCTCTCCGGGGTCAGGCCGCCGCGCGGCGACGGCCCTCACCCACTGTCTCCAGCGCGATCTCGTCGATCACCTGTTGGCAGGTTTCGTCTAGCCGCAAGGCAAGCCGGTCGACTCGGCTGGTGAAGAATGAATGCAGGACCATCGCTGGGATGGCCACGAGCAGCCCCATGGCGGTCGTGATCAGAGCTTCACCAAAGCCACCGGCCAGCATGTCGGGCCGCCCCATCGCCCCGGCTGCAGCAACGTCATTGAACGAGCGAATCAGGCCGAATACGGTGCCGAGCAACCCCAGCAGGGGCGCGATGGTGGACACGCCGTTAAACACGCGGCGATACCGCCGCAAATGCACGATCTCCCGTTCACAGGCGTCGATTGCCGCCTGTTCGATTTCCACCGCCGGCCGCCCCCACCGCCGCACTGCAGCGGCAAACACGCGGGCCACCGGGCTCCCGCTGGAATCACAGGCGGCAAGCGCCTGCTGCCGTGAAAAGTCACCGGCCTGGAGTTGCTCGATGAAGCGATCAACAAACATCCGTGGCGCCACGCGGCCGGTTCGCAGGCTCACCGCTCGCTCGATGCCAAACACCACGAGTGCAAATGAGCAGCCGATCAGCGGCACCATGAGAATGCCCCCGCCAAGCAGTGTGGCAAGCAGGCTGCCGGAGGCGATGCCGACCGGTTCGATGGACGGGGCGTCCTCCGCCACGATGGGCGGACTGCTCGGCGGTAGGGGAGTCGCCGCCGGGGTGGCGGCCAGCCGCATCTCGTCTCGAGCGAACGGTTCAGCCACCGTTGCATCCGTACCCGCCCAGGCGCGTGTCCGCTGGGCCCACACTGGAGTCGCGGCGTAGAAAATCAGCCCAACTACCACGAGGGCAGCACATTGCTTCTGACAAACGGCCATCCATTGCGGCATCGATCACGCATGTGAAAGGTGCGAGAGGAATCGTCAGCAACGCGGCCCCACTCCTTCAGGCACCGCTCGAAACCACCAACGCGTCCTTCCCGCCTTGATGAAGAATCGTTCTTGTCAACCGGTCACAGCGAGTTTTCTCGCCACGGCACCCGTGACCGATGCAACCGCTACGATCGGCGCGCCCCTCGATCTGGGAGACGCTCTCAAGGCGGCGGCAAACAAACCACTTCCAAAGATCGCTCTCCGGAAGGGCGAGCCAGCACAGGTCGAGGCAAACCTTGGCTTTGCCTCGACCTGCCAAGCCTGCGTGGGCCAAGGATGGCCCCGCAGGCTTGAAACTAGAACTGTGCG
>JAYQOK010000217.1:0-4228 GCA_038144795.1 Candidatus Kuenenia sp.
ATCATGGAGTGGCCGCTTGGCTCGCCCCGCCGCCTCCGCCGGCCTTGCTGGCTACTGCCGAGGTGGGCATTCTTGCCGTCGACATCTTGCTGCCCGTGCCATCGAGCTTGGTCGCCACGCTCGGTGGGGCCCAGCTCGGCATTGTCGTGGGCACCGCCTGCGGCTGGCTCGGCATGACGCTCGGCGCGCTGGCTGGCTGGGTCCTGGGCTGGATGCTCGGCCGTGGGTCACTGGCCCGTCTCGACGACGAGACCCGCAGCAGCCTCGCCGCCGGTGAGCAACGCCTCGGGCCGGTGCTGGTGGTGATCACCCGCCCGCTGCCGCTCATCGCCGAGGCGGCGGCGATCATGGCCGGCGCAGCCGCGATGCCGGTTCGCTCCTTTCTGGCGGCCGCGGCCAGCGGCAATCTCGCGATCGCCCTGGCCTGGAGCGTGGCCGGGGCTCTTGGCCGCGGTAGTGACAGCCTGCAGTGGATGCTGGTCTGGTCGCTGATTGTGCCGGTGACACTCACCTGGGCCTGGATACGCATCCGCAGCAGGCCGTCTCCACAACGCTGCCAGTGACGGTGCCCACCAGCCGTCGGCGTGCTCTCGCGACAGTTGACGCTGCCGCTGTTTTGGTCGCCGCCGTTCTCGCCTTCCTGGGATTGGCGTCACGGTGTATGACAGAAGGTGCCATGCAACAGATGAGCGAGCAGATGGTGATGCCTGAGGAAACCGAACACCCCGGCCGCGGCCCGCTACGGCGGCTCTACGATTGGGTGCTTTCCTGGGCCGACTCGCGGCACGGGCTTTCCGCCCTGGCCACGATTTCGTTTGCCGAAAGTTCATTTTTTCCGATCCCACCCGACGTGCTGCAGATTGCACTGTCGGTGGCGCGGCCAACGCGGAGCTTTCTGTACGCGGCGGTGTCGACGGTGGCGAGCGTGGCCGGAGGCATTGCTGGCTGGGCGATCGGCTGGGGCCTGTGGACGGCGCTGGCTCCCTGGTTTTTTCGCTACGTGCCCGGCTTCTCGATGGCCAAGTTTAATTTTGTGGAGCAACTCTACCAGGCAAACGCTGGTTGGGCGATTTTCTCCGCTGCCTTCACACCGATTCCTTTCAAGATCTTCACGATCGCAGCGGGTGTCTGCTCCGTGCCGCTCCTGACGCTCGTGATCGCATCGACTCTGGGGCGGGGAGCGAGGTTTTTTCTCGTTGCGGCGGTGATGCGGCTGTGTGGGGCGCGGGCCCGTGATTTTCTCGATCGGTATCTGGAACTGGTAACGATCGCGCTCGGGCTACTGCTCGTCGGTGGGTTTCTCATCGTCGGTTGGCTGGCACAGTAGAAACACGGCTTCGAATTCGCTGCGCGTGCGGGAGGTGATCGTCTGCACGTCGGCGGCGAGCGCGGCGGCGTCGCTGTAGCCGAGCAGGTGGGCGAGCTTTCGCTGCTCGGCGGGGGCAGCTGGAAAATCATGCCGGGCCGTGGCGTCGAGCAGTCGCAGCCGCCCCTCGATCAGCCGGAGCGTTCGATACGTTCGCGTGAGCGCATCAGACTGTGCGTTGGTGAGATGGCCCGCCTCGTGCAGAGCCCGGACCGCGGGCAGCGTTTCGGTGGTTCGCAGCTGCGGTTCAGCCCCGCCATGGATTAGCTGCATGGCCTGGGCAATAAACTCGATGTCGACCACGCCTCCCGGGCCTCGCTTGAGGTTGGTTTGCTTGGCACCCTCCTCCATCCGATACCGCATATCGTGGATCGCGCGGATCTCCGCGGCTGACCAACGGCGGTCGTAGGTTGCGCGGCTAATGATTTGACAAACACGGTCGGCCGCCGGCTTCGCCCCTACCACCACCCGCGCCTTCACCAGCGCCTGCCGCTCCCACACCGCCGCCGGACCGCCTTCGGCGAAGTAGCGTTCAAACTCGTCGAGCGAGATCGCTGCCGGGCCGCTGCGGCCGCTGGGGCGGAGCCGCGAGTCCATGTCATAGAGCCGGCCCTGCGGTGTGAAGGTGTTGAACACCCGCATCGTCCGCTGGGCCAGTTCGCTGAAGAAATGAGCATTAATGGTGGCCTCGGTCGACCGCCGTGTCCGCCGGGTGTGAAACGACAGCCCGTCGTGGTCGTAGAGAAAGATGATGTCGATATCGCTGGCGTAGTTCATCTCGCGACCGCCAAACTTTCCCATTGCCAGCACCACCGGCCCCGCCCGCACGCCCACCGTCTCCCCCTGGCCGGCCATCGGCTCGCCGAGCCGCGCAATCAGCTTCGCCTCCTCGTGGGCCACGACAGCCCGGACTGTTGCCTCGGCGATCGCCGTGAGCGCCGCCGAGATTTCACTCGCCTCGAGCCGGCCGAGGATGTCGCGGACACCCACCCGCAGCTGCTGGGATGCCTTGAAGGCGTGGAGGATCGGCTGGATGTCGACGGCGCCGCGGCAGAGTTCGGCCAGCGAGGCGTCGAGTGCGTCGGGGGCGGGCAGCCCTTCGATGAGGAGGCTGTCGAGCAGTTCGTCGAGCATGCCCGGATTGCTCACCAGGAGCCGGGCGAGGAAGGGGCTCGACGAGCAGAGCTTCACCGTGAGGTCGAGCGCCGGCGGCGAAACGCTAAAGAGTTCCCAGAGCACCCCTTTGCCGCCGAGTGAGTCGGCCACGGCATCGAGATTGGCGAGCGTGGCATCGGGGTCGGGCGTGTGGCCGATGGCGGTGAGCAGCCGCGGGGCGATCGCCGCGAGGAAGTGGCGGCAGCGACGGGGAGATAGAAACCGCACCTTTTCCTCGCCGAGTGAGGCGAGCATCCGCTGGGCGGTGGGAATGTCGCGGAAGCCGTGGGCGGCGAGCACCTGCTCGGCCTGGGCATCGTCAGGCTCCGGGTCGAGAATCAGATCGACCTCGGGCTCGGGCTGGGGGTCGTCGGGAAACGCATCGTGAAGCAGGTGGTCTAGGATTTTTCGATTGAGTCCCGTCGCCTCGGTGAGGGCCACTTCCATGGCCGCGCGGCCCGCCTCGCCCGGCCCGAAGCCGGCACGGATCGCCAGCCGTATTCGCTCGGCTGCGGTGGGTGGCAGCCGATGGGTCTGCATGTCGTAGAGAATCTGGAGGCGGTGCTCGATCATTCGCAGCAGGGTGTAGGTCCGTTCGAGGATCGCCCGCTCCTGATCGGTGAGGCTACCTGTCTCGGCAAGCCGCCGGATCGCCTCGAGCGTGTTGCCGGTGCGAACCCGTGGCGTGGTGCCGCCATTGAGCAGCTGCAGAAACTGGATCGTGAACTCGACATCGCGGATGCCGCCCCGGCCGTGCTTTACGTCGCGGCCATCGCCCCCGGTGCGGCTGGCCCGCTGTTCGATCTGCCGCTTGAGCGACTTGATGCCGCTGATATCGGCCGCCGACAGCCAGCGGCGATAGATCCAGGGCTCGAGTTCCGTGAGCACGCGACTCCCGAGGGTGGCATCGCCCGCCACGCATCGCGCCTTTACCCAGGCCTGCCGCTCCCAGGTACGGCCGGCCTGATCGTAGTGCTGCACAAGCTGTTCAGCCGGCATCACGACCGGGCCGGTGGAGCCGTGCGGCCGCAGTCGCAGGTCGACCCGATAGGCCGTGCCGAGGGGCGTGGTCTCCGTGAGCAGCCGGAGTGTTTCCCGCACCACCCGCTCAAAGAATTCAAGCGTTGAGCAGGGCTTTGGGCCGACAACACGGCCATCGCCGGAGCAGATGAAGACAAGATCGATGTCGCTGGAGTAGTTGAGCTCGCCGCCGCCGAGTTTGCCGAGCGCGAAGGCGGCGATCGTGGCCGGACTGCCGTCGTGGTGCTGCGGCGTACCCCGCTGCCGTGTCACGCTTGCAGTCGCCGCCTGGAGTGCCGCCGTCACCACGCAGTCGGCCACATGGGAGATCTGGGCCACGACTGTTTCCAGCCGCTGACCCCCGACGATGTCGCCATAGGCGATGCGGAGCGTCTGCCGGCGTTTGAATCGCCTCAGGGCCGCCAGCACGGCATCGTCGTCTTCAAGATGGCCGATCTCGCCCGCGAGCACCGCTGCAAGCGCCTCCTTCTTTTCCGGCCGGCCGCCGCCGAGGCGAATTTCCTCCCAGGCCTCCGGGTCGGTGATCACCAGATCGGCGAGGTAGGGGCTGGCAGAGAAGAGGCGGGTGAGAATGGTGAGCGACTCGGGATCTCGCTGAAAGAGCGTGCCCGCGGAGAGCGGGCTGCGGACCGCAGCAAGATACCGCTCCAGCGACACAAGCACGCG
>JAYQOK010000218.1:0-4069 GCA_038144795.1 Candidatus Kuenenia sp.
CGGCCGGCTTGCCGTGCAGGTGCTCGGCATGCCGGTGACGATCGGTGGTGTCGAACATCTCCGCCCCGGGGCCTTGCGGCTGCAGGACTGCGTGCTCGCGGCGGCCGATGGCGGCCTCCTGCTTCGCGTGCCTGAGGTCGAGGTGGAGAGCTCGAGCGACGAGGTGCGGCTGCGACTGCCGGCGGTCGCCTGCACGCCGGCAGCGGTCGCAGCGCTGGCAACGGTTGCACGCGCCTGGCTCGAAGAGCCGGTGCGGTTTTCCAAGGCATGGGTCATCGACGTGGAAGCCATCACGTGGGATATCCCGGTGCCGCATTCGGACGGCCGCGATACTCTGTCGCCGGGTGGCCCCGCAGCCTTTCCGGTACGCATCGAGTGCGTTGCCATTGGCGACTCCCGTGCCGTTCGCCTGCACCGCATCGATCGGGATGAGGATGGCGATGAGGTGCGGGTGATTGCCACCGTCAGCAGCCCGCGGCGTCATGAGCTTCGTGGTCAGTTGCAGACGCCGATTCCATGGGCGGTGCTTCGGGAGGTGGTGCCGCCGTCGCTGGGCGCCAACCTGCTCGGCCCAGCAGCGTTGGTGAGCGGCGGGGTGGAGGCATCGACCACCGGCGGCGGCTGGGCGGGCGTCGCCACTGGGCTCGTCGAGGGAGTGCAGCTTGAGGAACTGGCCTTCGGGCCGCGGCACCAACTCGAGGGCTCACTGACGATCGAGGTCGAGCGACTTGAATGGGAAGACGATCGCATTGTGGCAGTGGCGGCAACGGCGAGTGCCGTCCGCGGGAGGGTTGCCCAGTCGCTGCTCGGCGGGCTGGTAACAACCTGCGGGTGTCGGCCGGGGCCGGCGTTTCAGACGCTCTCCGGCGAGCCGCTCCGGGCCTTCGATGATCTGGAGGTGCGGGTGGCAATCGACAGCCGCGGGCTACGGATGGCCGCCGGTGAAAGCCGCAACGGTTCGCTTGCCCGTCGCCAGGGGCTTTCACTGATTGACGAACCGGCGGGGCTGGTGCCGCTCAACAGACTGGCATGGCTGGTTGGCCCCACCGATGCCCCCACCGTGCCGGCTTCGGCGTCCAGTTCGTGGCTCCTGCGGATGCTGCCCCAAGCGGCGGGCCGGCCGCAAGACGGGGAAAGCACGGCCATTCGCCCCCCCGATCAGGGGCGACGACAGGCTGAGTTTTGACCTTTTTTTGACATCGGCTCGACCCGCGTCTGACCACCTCCGCTAGCCAAATCGTCGAAAACAGTCACAGTGAAGGTCAACACGAAAGGAATTCTCATGACGCCCATCGCCACTCCCACAAAGCCTGCTTCTTCCCCCAGCCGTCGTGGTCGGCAGGCCGCGGAGATCTCTCTCGACGACGAGTCTTGCTCGTTTGGCCGCACATCGGTGGTTGTGCCGGAGCAGTCGGTCGAGCACAACGCGGAGGTTGAACCGCGGCGGGAGGAGGCGGCCCGGAGATGGGCTGACCTCGATTGGCCCACGACGATATGGATCGGTGGGATTCACCTCGCCGCCCTCGCGGCTCCCTTTTACTTCACATGGTCGGGCTTTTGGATCTGCATGGCGCTCTACTGGGTGACCGGCGGCCTCGGAGTTTGCCTCGGCTACCACCGGCTTCTGACTCATGGCAGTTTCACGACCCACAAGCCTGTTCGCTGGCTCTTCGCGTTCCTCGGTGGCGTTTCCGGCGAGGGTTCGTCACTCGTCTGGGTTGCCAATCATCGCAAGCATCACGTTTTCAGCGATCATGAAGGTGATCCTCATTCGCCCCGTGACGGCGGCCTGTGGGCCCACATGCTCTGGCTGTTTCCGAATCATCCTGCGGCCGAAGTGAAGGCCCACGTGAAGCGGTGGGCCCCCGACCTGGAGAAGGACGGCGGCCTGCGTTTTCTGCACAACACGTTTTTGCTGTGGCATATCCTCATCGGCGGGGCGCTTCTCGGCTCCGGCTGGATGCTCTACGGTCGTGATGTTGGCATCTCGTGGTTGCTGTGGGGGTTGGCGATGCGAATGGTGATCGTGTTTCACGTCACCTGGTTTGTGAACTCGGCCACCCACATCTGGGGCTATCGCAACTATGAGACCACCGACGATTCGACCAACCTCTGGTGGGTCGGGCTGCTCGCCTTCGGCGAGGGCTGGCACAACAACCATCACGCCTTCCAGCGGATGGCGAAGCACGGCCATAAGTGGTGGGAAATCGACACCACCTACTGGGTCATCCTCGCCCTGGAAAAGCTCGGCCTCGCCTGGAATGTGGTTCACACGCCCCACGGCGTCAGCCGCGATCGAAACCCGGCGGCAGCCGCGGGCGGGTGAGGTCGACGCCGGTTGGCGTATCCTCGCCCCGCAGCGGAGGCCTCGCCTGCCCGCGGTGTGTTTCTAGGATCCCCTTTGGGATCGCCTGTTGCAAAAAAACCGGAGGCGGGTAGACTCCGTGTCAACGAAAACGTCATTTCCAAACAACGAATGCCACCTGCGGATGGGTGGAAAACGGCTGATGTCGCTCACCAAGGAACGCAAGCACGAGTTGATCGGCGCCTACGGGCGCGGGAAGGCCGACACTGGGTCGGCCGAGGTTCAGATCGCCCTCTTGACCGGGCGGATCTCCCATCTCACGGATCACTTCAAGAAGCACAGCAAAGACTTCGCCAGCCGGCGGGGTCTGCTCATGATGGTGAGCCGTCGTCGTCGTCTGCTCGACTATCTCAAGCGTGTTGCGCCGCAGCGGTATCTCGACATCATCAAGCGACTCGAGATTCGCAAGTAGGCCCTCTCTGTGAGTGGCATTTGTTGGTGCGGCCTCTCGCCGCACGGAAACGGCGCCCGGGGGCAACGTATGCCCCGTGTCGGCATTCAGTCACGGCCGCAAGGCTCCAAACAAACAGGCTACGGAAACACAGGATACGAAAGAAAAAACCATGAAAGAGCGAGTTGAGCGGCAGATCGGTGATCAGGTGTTGGCAATCGAGACGGGCTTTTTGGCCAAGCAGGCGGCTGGGGCCGTGCTGGTGACGTACGGCGAGACTGCTGTGCTCGTGGCCACCGCCACCGGCGCTCCCCGGCCCGGCATTGATTTCTTTCCGCTCACATGCGACTACCGCGAGCGGGCGGCCGCGGCGGGCAAGTTTCCCGGTGGCTTCCTCAAGCGGGAAGGTCGGCCGACGATGAAGGAGACACTCACCAGCCGCCTCATGGACCGCCCCATTCGCCCGCTTTTCCCCGAGGGCTTTTACGACGAAGTGCAGGTGCAGGCCTCGGTGTTGGCCAGCGACCGGCAAAACGATCCCGACGTGCTGGCGATGAACGGCGCCTCGGCGGCGCTGTGCATTTCGCCGCTCCCTTTTCAGGGCCCGCTGGGCAGCGTGCGGCTGGCCCAGGTAGACGGCAAATTCATCCCCTTCCCCACGCAGGATCAGCTTGAGGAGAGCGATCTCGACCTCGTCGTATCGGGCAGCCCGACGGCGGTGTTGATGATCGAGGGCTTTGCCCGGGAGATGCCCGAGGAGCGAATGCTTGAGGCCCTTGATGAGGCTCATCGATACATCCGCATTCTCTGCGAGATGCAGGACGAGTTGGCTCGAAAGGCCGGCAAGCCGAAGAAGGAATATGTGCTGGCCGATTATTCGGCCCTCCGTGAGCGGCTCACCCGAGACTATCTCGGCGAGCTCAAGGTGGCCAAGGCGATCGCCATAAAGCAGGATCGCGGTCAGGCCGTGAAGGCCCTGCGGGAGAAGGCGAAGGCCGAAGTGGTGCCCTCTGAGCCGGCCTTCAACTTTCAGCCGGGGGCGGCTGGCGGCATCAGCGAGGCTGACTTCGCCCATGTCTGGCACGGGCTCGAGGAGCGGGCCGTGCGGGAGCTGATCCTCGAAGGCAAGCGGCCCGACGGCCGCGATTACACGTCGCTCCGGGCGCTGCACTGCGAGGTCGATTTGCTGCCCCGCGTGCATGGATCGGCCCTCTTCCAGCGGGGTGAGACCCAGGCTCTGATCACGATCACGCTCGGCACCGGCAAGGACGAGCAGCGGGTCGATGGCCTGATCGACGAATATTCCAAGAAGT
>JAYQOK010000219.1:0-4057 GCA_038144795.1 Candidatus Kuenenia sp.
GGGGCCAGACGGTTTCGGGTCGGGCCACACGTGGTTTCAAAAATGGCTTCGCCTTACGCCAACCGCTCGAGCAGACGGTCGAGCGCGAGGTCGAGCTTTTCGGGCGTCTCGTACGACCCATCGGCAATCGCCGCGCGGATCGCGTTGACCTTGTCGAGGCGGATGTCGCCAGCGGCGCCGGCAGCCTGCACGGCATCGACCGACAGGGCGACCGTATCCCGCACCTCGCCCACGCCCTGGTTGACGGCGGCCTCGGCGGCCTTGGCCGCCTCCACGCCCTTCAAACCAGCCACGCCTTGCGAACCGTGCGTCGAAGTGATTCCCCAGATATTCATGATGCGCTCCTCCCAGACAGTGGATCCGATTCCCATTTCCCCCAAGACAGTTGGCTCTACGGAGCGAGCCGCCCGAGGGTTCATTCGAAAATCGCCAGCCGTCAACCTTTCTAGTGATGTCGATCTATTGTTGCCGCGGCCTGGCAATCAGGCGATGCCAGATTCACCCGAGCCGCTATGGTGCCACGCCATCCGATCATCATCGGCAGGGACGGGGCTGAATCTTGAACGAAATTTTTTTGTGCCTGTCGTGCGAGTCATTCCACCCGCAAAGCCCCGCAGACTGCGCAGCCTGCCATAGGCTTCGCGGCCTATTCCATGGCGAACTCTGGCCGCCGCCGCTCAAGCTGATTTTGGAGCCGCTCGACAATGGCCGAATGCATCTGGCTCACCCGGCTCTCGGAGAGGTCGAGGGTGGCACCGATCTCCTTCATGGTGAGTTCCTCGTAATAGTAGAGGATGATGATTAGCCGCTCATTGCGGTTGAGACCCTTGGTGACCAGTCGCATGAGGTCGGCCTTCTGAATCCGCCGCGTCGGGTTGTCCCCCTTCTTATCCTCGAGGATGTCGATCTCGCGAACGTCCTTGGAACTGTCGGTCTCGCACCATTTCTTGTTGAGGCTCACGAGGCTGGCGGCATTGGCCTCCACGAGCAGCTTTTCGAAGTCCTCGCGGGAGAGGCCCATGTGCTCGGCCACTTCGGCATCGGCGGGAGCCCGGCCAAGCTTGGCCTCGAGCGTCTTGACCGCCTCGTTGAGCTTACTGGCCTTGCTCCGCACGAGCCTGGGCACCCAGTCCATGGTCCGCAGTTCATCGAGCATCGCTCCCCGGATTCGGGGCACGCAGTAGGTCTCGAACTTCACGCCTCGCGACATGTCGAAGGCGTCGATGGCGTCCATGAGGCCGAAGGTGCCGGCCGACGTGAGATCGTCTAGTTCGACGCCGTCGGGCAGCCGCGACCAGATACGTTCACCGTTGTACCGCACTAGCGGGAGATAGATTTCGATCAGCTTGTTTCGGAGCGTCTCGTTCGACTGGTCCTTCTTGAACGTCTTCCAGAGCTCGTGGATTTCTTCGGGCGTCATCTGGGTCGAATGATAGGCCACGTCGTCACTCCTTGCGAAAAGTGTCCAATCCGTATTTCTTCGGCGGATCGGCGGTCGGTCCTTAAATGGTTTTCCAGGCGCCCATGCGGCTTGCCTGGTTTGCCCACATGGGTGGGCTGAGGCTGCTAGGCAGCCTTCGATACCTCCTCGTCTGGGATTGTCGTGAAGAGTTCCACGCGGGGCTCGTCGGTGATCTCTTCGTCCGCCAGCACCTGAAGGTCTGGCAGGTGGCGGGCCAACGCTGTGCGGACCTGGCTCCGGGCCGGGCCGGGCACAACTAACACTGGCGGGGCTCCCCGGTCGATGCCGGGGCGGGACACGCGGCGGAGGCTGGCTACCAACTGTGGTGACGGTCGCGCGGTGCCGTGGGACAAGGCTGCCACGGTTCCCGGCCCGAGCCGGATCACGGCCAATCGCCCTTCGCTGTCACGAACCCGGCGGCAGATTGTACGGGCAATGTGGCGGCGGACAATCTCGGCCAGTGCCTCAGGCTCGCGGGCCTCCTCGGCATGGTCGGCCATGATTTCCAACAGTTCCGCCAGCGGCCTGATTGGCACGCTTTCCCGCAGCAAGGCCTGGAGCGTGCGATGGATGCGGGCCACGGTGAGCACGCCGGGCACGATCTGGTCGACGACGGCCGGCTGCGTGCCTCGCAGCGATTCGATCAGCCGAGCCACGGCATCCCGGGTGAGAAGCCGATCGGCAGCGGCGCGGGTGGCAGCCTCGATCCCGCGGGTGATTAGGGTGGTCTCGTCGTACACCTCGGCTGCGCGGCGACGAGCCGTTTCAGCCTGGGCCTGGCCAACCCAGTGGCCGCGACGCCGCGAGAGCGGGTCAGTGGCTTCCTCGCCGTCGAACTCCAGGTCACTGTCGGGAGCAGGCACGACCAGCCATTTTGCGGCCGGCAGCTCCAACTCCTGAGCCACATCGCCGGCGATGGTGATACGGACCCCACGGTCGGGCAACGTAGCGTTGTCACGAAACTGAATCGCCGGCACCAGGAGGCCGAGGTCGCCGGCCACACGACTACGAAGATCGGCCCCGGTAGAGAGCAGCGGTCTAGGGGTGGTGGCGGCAGGATCATTGGCAATCAGCCGCACGAGCCCGGGGCCCAGTTCCACCACGATCCGCTCGTCGGCCAGCACCGCGTCGGCAAGGGCCGGTGCGGACGATCCCGACGACGACAGCGAAGAAGCGGCCGCGGTTTGCGCCGCGGCTCGTCGGCCCCGCCGATGCACGAGCCAGGCCGCCGCGAGCGTGAGAAGTGCCATGCCGGCCAGCGGGGCCGGCGGCAGATCGGTGAAACTGAGCAGCCCGAGGAAGACGGCAGTGATCGCCAGCACGTGAGGGCGGGCGGCAAACTGGCGGCCAAGCTCTCGTGACAGGTCAACGGCATGGCTCGACCGCGAAATCAGCAGGCCCATCGCCACCGACACCAGTAGCGACGGCACCGCACTGGCGAGCCCGTCGCCGATCGTCAGCCGGGAAAACACGCTCGCCGCCTTCGGAATCTGCATGCCGTGCTGGGCCACCCCGACGACGAGTCCGCCAACAAGGTTGACGAGCGTGATGATCACGCTGGCCACCGCCTCACCGCGGACAAATCGGCTCGCCCCATCCATGCTGGCAAAGAAATCGGCCTGCCTCTGAAGGTCGATCCGCATTTCGCGGGCCTGCTCGCGAGTGATCGTGCCCGCCTGCACCTCGGTGTCGATCGCCATTTGTCGCCCCGGCAGGCCATCGAGGGCAAACCGGGCCGCCACCTCGCTGGTGCGTGTCGAGCCGGCGGTGATGACGACAAACTGGATGACGGCGATGATTGCAAAGATCACTGCACCCACGACGATGTCGTTGGCAGCCACAAACTCACCGAATGCCTGCACCACGCCCCCTGCAGCGGCACCGCCATCGATCGCGGCCCGGGTTAGAATCAACCGGGTCGTGGCGATGTTGAGCACCAGCCGAACCAGCGTGGCCCCCAGGAGGAACGTGGGAAAGATGCTCATTTCGAGCGGCGTGCGGGCGGCTAGCGCGCCCAGCAGGGCCAAGACGGCGAGCGTCAGATTGGCCGCCAGCATCACGTCGACCACGGCCGCCGGCACCGGCGCCATCACCACCAGCACCGCCAGCAAAATAGCCGCGGGAATTAGATAGTCGAGCAGCTGCGCCGACAGTCCGCGTGAAACCGCAACAGAGCTGCCGGCTGGCTGTGCCATGATCGAAGGCATAGGACTCGCTCAAAACAAAAAATCAACACCCGCTCCGATGCCAAAGTGAATGGCACGGGCGTGGCCGGGGCGGGACGGTAGCGAAGCGGCCGGCCACCGTCCAGATCGCCGAAACAGTGCTACAATGCTCGGATTCTCACTCTGCCCCGGCACGACGGTCCATGCACTTTGCCAGTTTTGGCCTTGAATTCGACTATCCCGACAACTGGTCGGTTGTTCCCGACACGGTTGATGGGGATGCGCCTGCTGTCACCGCTCAGGCCCCCGACGGCGGCTTCTGGTCGGTGAGCGTGCATCCTGCCGGCACCGATCCCCAGAGCCTGTCGCAGGGCGTCTCCCGGCAGATGCAGGAGGAATACCGCGACCTCGACACGGAGGCGGCCAGCGA
>JAYQOK010000220.1:0-4012 GCA_038144795.1 Candidatus Kuenenia sp.
CCCCATAGACGCACCCCCCAACCATTTTTTGGTAGGATCGGGGGATGAGCAGGGTACGTGGATGGACCGTCGCGGGGGTGGCGCTGATTGCCGGTGTGGCGATCGGCGCGGGCTCGGCCGCCCTTGAGGCGACGCTGCGGCCGTGGCAGGTGGGTGACTTTCTGGCGGTTGACTCGCCCAGCGACGCGCCCATGCCGCAGGCCGACGTGCCAGAGACAACCCATCACTTCGGGTCGGTCGGCTCCGGCGAGAAGGGGCAGCACACCTTTGTGATCCGCAATCGGGGCGTTGCCCCGCTGGTGCTTACCCGGGGAGCGACCAGCTGCACCTGCACCGTGAGCGACCTCGGGCCTGCCGCCGACGGCGGCGATGGAACCGCCGAGGAGACCGCCAAACGAACCGTCGCTCCGGGAAGCGAGACGACCGTCAGTATCCAGTGGACAGGGAAGGGGCCCGGGGGGCCGTTTCGTCAGCAGGCGACCGTGCTCACGAATGATCCCCGCCGCCCCGAGATCGCGTTCGTCATCGAAGGCACCGTAGTGCCGACATGGAAGGCGGTGCCCGATATGATCGCGCTGCCCAAGCTCTCCACGAAGTCGGATGCCGTCGTCACAACTTCCGTGTTCACCTTTGGTGACGAGCCACCGCAGGTCGAGTCGCTCGCAGCAATTGACGACCGCACGAAGGATTTCTTTACGGTTTCCTCTGAGCCGCTTTCTGCCGCCGACATCGCCTCAGAACCTGAGGCCACCGGCGGGTTCAAAGTGTCTGTTGCCGTGAAACCGGGGCTGCCGATCGGCCCGCTGCGGCAGACAGTGCGGATGGTGTTTCGCATTCCCGAGGAAATCGCGGCAGAGGTTCCGATCGAGGGAAGCGTCGCCGGCGACATCTCGTTCGCCGGCCAGAAGTGGGATGCGGCGCGGCAGCGGCTGATCCTTGGTCAGATCTCGAGCCGCGCGGGGCTCTCCACGAAGCTCTTCATCACCGCCCGCGGACCTGAACGAGAACGCGTCAATCCGGTCGTGAGCGAGGTGGTGCCGCCGTCACTCGTTGTCGAAGTCGGGGAGGCAGAGCCGATCGGCACCGGGGCGGTGCTGCGAATTCCACTGACGGTGACGATTCCTCCCGGCAGCCCCACGGCAAATCATCTGGGGAGTGAGCAGGCCCCCTCGGGCCGCATCGTGCTAACCACCGGCCTGCCCGATTCCCCTACAGTTTCCCTCCCAGTGAGCGTCGTGATCGGCCCGTAAATCGAGGTCGCTCGCTCCTCTGGGTATGGCTAGAATCTGAGCATGAATGGCTTCCTCTGTACTCACAATCGATGCCAAGGCGTCGGCATCATGGGTGGGCTTGTGGCTGCACTTGTCGGCGGAGGGGTGGGCGTCGTGGTGGCGGCCGCCACGCCCGACCGCGCCGTGGGCATTCCCGATGACGTCGTCGCGACCTTCCAGGAGCGAAACGGGGCAGTCTTCAAGGAATGGGATCCTCCCCAACTCCTGCTGGTGATCACCGGCCAACTCGACGGCTACATCGAGCCCTGCGGCTGCACAGGCAAGGAAAACCAGAAGGGAGGCCTGAGTCGAAGGCAGAACTTCCTTCGGGCGGTGGCAGCGGCAGACTGGCCCGTGGTGGCGGTCGATCTGGGCAACCAGGTAAAGCGGTTTGGCCGGCAGACTGAGATCAAGTTTCAGTCAATCGCCGACGGCCTGCGGCAGATGGGCTACGCCGCGGTCGGCTTCGGCCCCGGCGATCTGCGGCTGCCTGCTGAGGAACTCGTGGCGGCCGTGGCGCCAGTGGGAGACCGGCCAACGCCATTCGTGAGCGCCAATATCGGCCTGCTGGGGCTCGATGCCAACATCACCCCGCGGTTTCGCGTAATCGACACCGGGGGCATGAAGATCGGGGTGACCACGGTGCTGGGTGATGAAGAAGCCGCCCGCATTCGCAATGACGCGATCGAGGTGGTGCCAGCGGCCAAGGCCCTCGCGGCGGTGACAGGCGAACTCGCTGCTGCGGGCTGCACTCACCAGATTCTGCTCTCGTGGGCGTCTCCCGCCGAGACGAAGCAGTATGCCGAACAGTTCCCGCAGTTCGATATCGTCGTGACGGCCGGGGGCGCCGATGAGCCGGCGGCCACGCTGCCAACGCTACCAACCAAGGCGAAGTTCGTTGAGCTTGGCCACAAGGGAATGTTTGCGGTCGCGATCGGCTTGTTTGCCGATGAGCCGACGCTGCGTTCGCAGCGGGTGCCCCTGGATGCCCGCTGGGGAGAATCAGCCGACATGATGAAACTGCTGGCGGCCTACCAGAGCCAATTGGAATCACTCGGACTTGACGGACTTGGCCTGCAGGCGATCCGACATCCCACCGGCCGCCGATTCGCCGGCAACGCCGCCTGTGCCGATTGCCATCAGAAGGCGTACGACATCTGGAAGGAAACCCCCCATGCGACAGCCTTGGTGACGCTTCAAGAGCAAGCCCCCCGCCGCGATGGAGATCCGGAGTGTCTCTCCTGCCATGTAGTCGGCTGGGCACCGCAGCGTTTCGAGCCCTTCGAGGGGGGCTTTACCGGCATAGCGACGACCCCGCATCTCGCCCAACAGGGATGTGAAAACTGCCACGGCCCGGCTGCGGCGCACGCGGCAGTGGAACGGGGCGACGTGCGTGCCAACACGGCCGAACGCGATGCCCTGCGGGCCGCGCTGGCGATGACGATCGACACCCCGGAGAACCGGGAGAAGGTGATCGCCAACTGCTTGGAATGCCACGATCTCGACAACAGCCCCAACTTCGACTTTGACGAATACTGGCCCGCCGTCGAGCATTCCGCTGACTGACGTCGCCCATCACGCCAGGCCGGAGAGGGCCTGGTCGGGGATGTTGAAGTTGGCGGCCACGCTCTGCACATCGTCGTGGTCGTCAAGTCGCTCCATGAGCGTGAGTACCTTGCGTGCCGTCTCCACATCGTCAACGTCAACCGTCGACGTGGGAATCCGCACAATCTCATTGGAATCAACCGACAGGCCAGCTGCCTGCAAGGCATCGATCACAGGCGTCATCGCCGCTGGCTCACAGATCACCTCCCAGCGGTCGTCGGCCGCCGAGACATCCTCCGCCCCTGCGTCGATGGCGAGCTCCATGATCCGGTCTTCGTCGCAGGCGGCAAGTGGCACCCGCACCACACCCTTGCGGTCAAAGAGATAGGCCACGCATCCCGTACCGCCCAGCTTTCCATCACACATTTCGAAGATCTTTCGAATCTCGGGCGCGGTACGGTTTTTGTTGTCGGTAAGGATCTCACACATCACTGCTACGCCACCGGCACCATACCCCTCGTAGATTGACTCTTCGAGGTTGCCCCCCTTGAGGTCACCGGTACCGGCCTTGATCGCCCGCTGGATGTTGTCCTTGGGCATGCTCACCGCCTTGGCGGCATCGATCGCATACCGCAGCCGGAGATTGGCGGAAGGGTCGGCTCCACCATGCTTGGCGGCCACGATGATCGCCTTGGCGAGTTTGCTCCACAGCTTCCCCCGCTTCGCATCGACAAGCGATTTCTTGCGGGCGATGTTGGCCCAATGGGAATGACCAGCCACGCGTGCCTCCTTTCAACCCTACCGCTTACCGAGGCTTCCGTTTGGCGAGTTGTGACGAATGCTTACTCGATGCCCCCTTGCCTCCTGACTTTGCGACTTTCTTTTTTGGCGACGAAGCCTTCGCTGCCGTCTTTCCGCCGGATTTCCCGCTGCCCGTGGCCGCAGTCGGTTTGCCCGCTGCCTTGCCAGAGGCCGCTTTTTTCGGGGCGGGCTTGGCTGGCGGCGGCTCCGGTGGCTGCGGTTTGATGGTGATCGGCTTGCCGACGTTTGGCTTGACCACAAAGGGCTTCGGCCCGGGCTTCGAACCTGGCACAGGCTTCCCGTCAGCGGTTCGCTTTGGCCCTGATCCCGGGGGTGGCATGGGCGTCTTCCCTGCCGGGCGAGCCGCCGCCTGAGGACCAGCAGGCCGCAGATCC
>JAYQOK010000221.1:0-4002 GCA_038144795.1 Candidatus Kuenenia sp.
CCCCTACCCAGCTCGACCTCGACTTCTCGGAGCTTCGGGATGATGACCTCCGCCTGCTCCGCCTTTCCTCGTGGCATTTCTTGCCCTCCCTTGGTTGCGGCCACCCAGGATTCTCGCTCCCGGAGTGGACTCGTTTAAGGGGGCAGGTCAAAACCATCGCCGGCGTGCAGCATAGTGAGCGGCGCGAGCAGAAAGGCGGCGAGGAGAGCCGTGAGAAAGGATCGTGTCTTCATTTCCGTAAATTGCGGTCGAGGTATTGTTTCATAAACGTCGCGGTCTTTGCGATGATCTCGTCCAGCGGCGGACGCAGCGGGCCATCCGCCTCGCGCCAATTGTGGGCGGAGTTTTCGACGATGAGGATTTCCACGGGGGCTTTCACGGCGTCGGCGCGTTCCTTCATGTAGCGCGCGTGATGCACAGGAATGGTTGGGTCTTTGTCGCCCTGCATCATGAGGAGCGGCGGGCTGCCCGGCTTCAGATAAGTGACCGGACTCACTTCGCGGTAGGCGGCGAGCTTGGTTTTTTCGTCGGCGCCGGGCTTGATGATGCGCGGGCCGAATCGGTCGCGCACGCCGGTTTCGCCGGGCGGATTGAAGAGTTCCGTCTTTTCGAAATCACACGGGCCATACCACGAGACGCCGACAATGAGGCGATACTTCGCATCGGTCAGTTCGGGATCTCCAGGAAAAGATTCCGGCGGCGACAGCAGAAGCATCTGCGCGAGATGCCCGCCGGCGGAATCGCCGAAGGTGAACACTCGCTCCGAATCCACCGAGAACTGCGCGGCATTCTTCGCCAGAAAGCGCAGCGCGTCCTTTGCATCGGTCACGCAGTCGCGAATCGTGATTGTCCCGTCTTTCGTGCAAAGCCGATAATCCACCGAAGCGACGCAGAAGCCCTGCGCATTGAGCGCGCTCACGCCGAGGAAACGCACCCCGCGATCGCCGATGGTCTTGTTCCCCGCCGCCCAGCCGCCGCCGTGCGTGAAGAGCACGAGCGGGAATTTGCCACCGACCTTCGGCGCGACGGGATAGTGCAAGTCGAGTTTGAGCGGCGTTTGCCCCACCGTCTTGTAAGTGACGTCGAGCTTCGTCGTCGCGCTTTTCTCCTCAGCGTGCAGCGCACTGGAGGCCGCCAGAGTAAGAACGGCGAGTATGCTGATGAATGACAGAGGCTTTGATTTCATTTGGCTATGGTCACGTAGGATTCTTTGATGAAAGGCGATCTTTTTATCGCTGCCCCGCTTTCCCTGTCTTTGGCACTGAAGCTGGTGTTGCCTTGCTGATGCACTCAGGATTCGGCTTCTCAGGCAGCGTGGCTTTCCAATCGAGCGCGAGCTTCGAGAGACGTGCGACGATGTCAGGATGCTCCTTGGCCACGTCCTTCGCTTCGGCGCGGTCGTTGATAAGATGGTGCAACTCGACACGCTTCGCATCCTCGGTCATCGTGAGTTTCCAATCGCCGTCGCGCACGGCGAGCCGCGGCCACCAATCAGGCTCCGGGTTTGGTCCGCGCCATTCCCAGAAGATGGGGCGCGAGCGGCTGAGGGACTTGCCGTTAAAGGCATTGAGCAGGTTTTCGCCATCGCCCTTGTAGTCCGCAGGCAGATTCACTCCGGCAGCAGCGCAGAGCGTGGGCAGCAAGTCCACGGCAGTGACGACCGTCGTGTCGTTCTTCGCACTCGCAGGCGTGTGACCGGGCCAACGCACGATGAACGGCACGCGCACGCCGCCCTCGAACAGGCTGCGCTTTTTCCCGCGCAATCCGCCGCTGCTGCCGACGCTGTAATACGTGTCGTAACCGTTCCGGGCGTCGGTCGCGTTCTTGCCGACATATTTTGCGGCGCCCGTGGACTCGGGGCCGTTGTCGCTGGAGAAAAGCACGATGGTGTTGTCCTCCACGCCGGTCTCCTTCAGCGCGGCGAGCACCTTGCCGACATCTTTGTCGCCATCGGTGATGACCGCGGAATAAACCTGCTTCTGCTCGTCCAGATACTTCCATTTCTCCATGGACTCCTTCGTCGGCCGATGCGGCGTGTGGCTCTCGTGAATCCACACATTCACAAAGAACGGCCGCCCCTTGCTCTCGCGGATGAACCGCACGGCCTTGTCCGCGGTCGCATCCGTCTTCGCCTGCGACTTCCCATCGCCAGGGCCGTTGAACACCGCGCTCTCATCGAAGCCATACGCGGAAGTCGGCGGTGCCCCCGCCGCGCCGGTGTTCGTGAGATGCCACTTGCCGAAGTGCCCAGTGCGATAGCCCGCGCTTCTCAAAAACCGCGCCATCGTCGGAGCCTTCGGGTCCAGCCAGTCCGGCATGCCACGCTCCACATTGATGCCCGGTGCGAAATGCTGATGCACGCTGAACCGCGCCGGATACATGCCGGTCATCGCCGCCGTGCGACTCGGCGAGCACACAGGATTGAGCACATTGAACTGCTGAAAGTCTGTGCCCTCGCGCGCAAGCCGGTCCAGGTTCGGCGTCTTCAGCCACGGATGCCCGTGGCATGACAAATCGCCCCAGCCCCAGTCATCGGCGAAGATGAAGACGATGTTGGGCTTCGATGCCTCGGCGGCATGAAGTGAAGCCAGCGGCGCGAGCAGCAAGGCCGTGAGGAGCATGAGGGTGTGTTTCATGATGTCTTGGGTCTCCTACTTCGTGCGTTCTGCCGAAAACACATCGCCACTCGGCTTTTCTGGCAGTGTGGCCTTCCACGCATCGAGTTTGGTGATGAGTTCCTTCACGGTCTCGGGTTTATCAGCTGCGAGGTTCTTGGTTTCGAGCGCATCAGCGGCGATGTCGTAGAGTTCCACTCGCTTGGCGTCGGCTGTCGTCAGCAACTTCCATTGCCGATCCGCCTGCGAGTGTCCGCAATCAGGGCATGTGAACACAGCCATCCTGTCACTCCAGTTCTACTCCGTTCAGGCCGTGTGGTGCTCTGCGGCGCATCTGACACCGTGCTTGGTGCAATACCCAGCAACTTGTTTGACTTCTTGCGTACTAAGGACCGTAGATCATTGCACAATCCGCGTCACCTAGTAAGGAACATCTGTGACCCAATGTCCCTTACGAGGTGAGGCGGTTCCAGGTCCTCCGGAGCAACCGTTTCTGAGTAACGCCTCGCTTCGCGAAGAACAAACTCTTGATCCGCATTAATTACTGTGCCGTCCGCGGTACGCACGCGAGCTACATACCCGATGGAGGCTAAGTGCTCTTCGCCCTCGGTCTTGAAGCCGAGATGCCATGTCACAAGAGCATAAAGCGTCTTATGGGGAGCCACCTCCTGCACCCGAGGAACGCTCAAGGTGCGGACATGGCTTCCCCAAACATTGAAAGTAAGAAAACGCACCTCTGCAGCCACCACAGCACTTTCTGTAGTTCGCAGGTGAAACTCTGCACTGTACTCGTATCGCTCGGGCTCAACCTCACCAACCACGCGCACACCGCAAACATCCTTAAATGAAAGTGAAAGACGAGGATCGTCCACCACAGTCCACTCTAAGTTAAGCGGAGTGCCGGATTCGGGTGGATTCACACCTCTGCCGGACAGCAAATGATAGAGACCACAACGCCCACCCATTCCTTTGCGCACACGGATCTCCTGATGCGGTTCTGGAGTAACGTTGGTGGCCGCTAATGACTGACCAACAACGCCTTGTGTCTTGCACTTAGGGCAGGTTGCATTCCTGCCGACATGCTTGTCGTCGACCGACTGTGAATGATCGCAGGTTGGGCATGTGAAAACAGCCATTGTTTACCCCTTCACCTTCTCTGCGATCGCCGCAAACTGCTCCCATGCAGCCTGTAGGTCATCGGCGATTTCCTGGGCTAGTTCGTCTGGTGGCGGCAGGTCCTCGCCGTCTTCAAGGCTCTTGTCCTTCAGCCAGAAGATGTCCCAGGTGACCTGCCCCCCAGTGCGGTACCAATTTTTAAGTTAGGGTTTTGCCCTCCAACAGACCAGCCCTGTGCGGTTGCGGAGGCGTAGCCGTAGCAGCCACACAG
>JAYQOK010000222.1:0-3996 GCA_038144795.1 Candidatus Kuenenia sp.
ACGTCGAGCAGATACGAAAGTAGGACTTAGTGATCCGGTGGTTCTGTATGGAAGGGCCATCGCTCAACGGATAAAAGGTACTCCGGGGATAACAGGCTTATCGCTTCCGAGCGTCCATAGCGGCGAAGCGGTTTGGCACCTCGATGTCGGCTCATCACATCCTGGGGCTGGAGAAGGTCCCAAGGGTTTGGCTGTTCGCCAATGAAAGTGGTACGTGAGCTGGGTTCAGACCGTCGTGAGACAGGTCGGTCCCTATCTGCTGTGGGCGCACGAAACTTGAGGGGATTCTTCTTTAGTACGAGAGGATTTGGAAGGACGTTCCTCTGGTGTTCCAGTTGTCGCGCTAGCGGCACGGCTGGATAGCTAAGAACGGAAAGGATAAACGCTGAAAGCATATAAGCGTGAAGCCCGCCCCAAGATCAGGTTTCGTAGGGTTTAACCCGAAAGTCCCCTGGAAGACGACCAGGTCGATAGGCCGGACGTGTACGTGCAGCAATGCACTGAGCTAACCGGTACTAACGGACGAACGCTTGACCACTCGTATCGAGTGCTCCTGGACCTTGAAAAAGGGCAGGGCATGCCGACTACCACGACCCACCGTACAACTTGCCGCAAAGGCGGCAACCCCGATTTTCCGGTGACCATATCTGGAAGGCCACACCCGTTCCCATCCCGAACACGGCAGTTAAGCTTCCAGAGCCGATGGTAGTGCCAAAAGCGCGAGAGTAGGTATTGCCGGATTTTTACAACGCAGGCCCGCATGACAAAACGTCGTGCGGGCCTGTTTGTTTGCGCTGCTGAGTGCTGCCCATGCCCCATCGCCGGACGTTCGCGGAGGCCATCATGCCCTCCGCTCACTCGGATGCAGACGGCGCTCCGCAACCCTTGCTGCGATTGTCTGCTATACGCCGACCCCGGGGCATGGGCAGCACTCAGCGGGTTCAAACAGAGGCCGGAGGCAAGCCTGCCAGCATCTCTCGAATGAGTTCCAGGGGGAGGCCGACGACGTTGCTGGGGCTGCCGGAGACAAGTCGCAAAGGGAGCCGTTCGTCTTGGAAGCCGCACGCGCCGGCTTTGCCTCGCCACAGGCCGCTGGTCAGATACCAGTCGAGGAATTCAGGCGTGAGTTTGCCCATGGCGAGAATGCTTTCGGCGGAGGCCGTGACGGGTGCCGCTCCCGCAATGTCGGCGTCGGGTGGGGGCTGCCGCCACAGGCAGACGCCTGTGACCACGCGGTGGGTGCGGCCGGAAAGCCGCTTGAGCATCTGGCGGGCTTCGGATTTGTCAGTTGCCTTGCCGAGGGCCTCGCCGTCGATCTCACTGAGAGTGTCGCAGGCGAGGATCGTGCCCACCAGTCCAGCGGCAATGACCGCCGTGGCTTTGGCGACCGCCAGCCGCTGCACATAGGCCTCTAGCGACTCGTGCATTGCCCGTCCAGGGGCGTCTGCCTCGGCGGCGGGGGGGGGCGGGGCTACGGTGACGTCCCAGCCGGCCTCCGTTGCCAGCGCCAGCCGCCGCGGGGAGCGGCTTGCAAGAACGATGCGGTGACGCGACTCTGTGATCATGGGCGCTTCTGAACTCGAAATCCTCCTTGAAGATGATCATCTTCTGGCCGCGGTCAAGCCGGCGGGACTCCCGACCGCCAATGCCCCCCGCGGAGTTCCCAGCCTGTTCACGGCCGTGCAGGCGCACCTGCCGCCAGGATCTTTTGTCGGCGTGGTGAGCCGTCTCGATGCGCCAGTATCGGGAGTGGTCGTGATGGCCAAGACGGGGGCGGCGGCGGCGGCGCTCGCCCGCCAGTTTCGCGAACGGTCGGTCGAGAAATGCTACCTCGCGATCTGCACCGGCCGTTTTCCCGCGCCACTCGAGACGTGGGTGGACTGGCACGACCTCCTGCAGCGGCCCGCCCGGGCGGGCGGAGCAGGGGACCAGGAGCCCGACCAGGCGGCCCATGTGCGCTGCCGGGTCACTCGCCGTGCCGGCGAGGTGTCGCTCGTCGAACTCGAGCCGTCATCTGGCCGGCGGCACCAGTTGCGGGTCCAGCTTGCCAGCCATGGCTGTCCGATCGTGGGGGATCGAACCTACGGCTCACGGCTCCCATTCCCGGAGGGCATCGCCCTGCACAGCAGGGCCCTCACGTTTGACCACCCGGGCTCAGCAGCACGAATCCGCCTCGAGGCCCCAATCCCGGCCATTTGGAAAAGTCGCTATCCCCATCTCATGCCCCCGCGGCGCGGGTAGACTCTCCGTCCAGAGGAAGGGTTTTCGTCTCCATGTTGCCTGCAGACGGTTCACCGCCTAATCCCGAAGTCTCCGCAACGCGGCTGCGGGACGTGATTCTGGCGAGTGGGCTGCTCGACGAGACGCAGTTGGTGGCCGTTGAGGCGGATGCCCGTATGGGCGGCGGCCTGGTGGAGTCGATCGACCCCCGCGGCTTCGACAAGGCCGTGGCGCAGGAATGCGTCCGAAAAAAACTGCTGACGAAGTTTCAGGCCCGCGAGCTCCTCGCCGGTCGTCGTCGCTTTACGCTTGGCCAGTACCGCGTCCTCGACGAGATCGGACGAGGTGGGATGGGGCAGGTGTTCAAGGCCGAGCACGTGATTATGAAGCGGATTGTCGCCGTAAAGGTGTTGCCTGTATCGAAGGCAAACCCCCGCACTGAAGCCGCGTTTCAGAAAGAAATTCAGCTGCTTGGCAAACTTGACCACGAAAATATAGTGCGGGCTCTCGATGCCGGCTACGATGGAAACGTTCACTATCTCGTCACAGAATATGTGCCGGGAATCGATCTCCGTCGACAAATTTCACGACACGGCCCACTTGATCAGCAGCGGGCGGTCGCGGTGATTGTGCAGGCGGCACGCGGACTGGCCTATGCCCATCGGCATGGATTCGTTCACCGAGATGTGAAGCCGGGTAACATTCTCGTGAACCGTGACGGACGGGTGCGGGTGCTCGATCTTGGTCTTGCCGGGTCTCTCTTCGACCAAGAGTCGATGCGGGATGGTCAGCGGGTTGGTACTCCGGGCTATATGGCTCCTGAACAAATCCGCTCCCCTCATGCAGTCGGGCCGGCAGCCGACGTATTCGGCCTGGGGTGTTCACTGTTCTACGCGCTAAGCGGCCATCCGCCGTTTCCTGGGAACACCCGGGAGGAAAAAGAGCTTTCTTCGCAACAGGGACCTCCAAAACCGTTACAGACGCTGGCTCCTCATGTAGACAAGTCACTCGTGGATGTCGTCGAAGCCATGATGCGCCCTTCATCGTCCGACCGCATCCGTTCGGCTGATGAAGTCATGCAACGACTTGGGCCTTGGCTACCGACTGGGATGCTTGAGATGCCGCGTGGAGCCCGGAAGTCTTTGATGCTGCATGCGGGAGCGACATCAGTCGCATCACCTTCATCGGGTCTCGGGAGTGGCTCAACTTGTGAGACAGGATCGCGTTCAGATGCTTTGCCTTCTTCCGAGACACCTCGGTTCGATGATCGTGCGGTTGATACCGACGGGGGCGGCTCTCATTTTGGAGCCCTGGCGACCGGTAGGCATCATGGCACTCAATCGCTGGGCGTGCAGGCATTCCATGCCGGGCTTCTCGCACTGCCCATGAGTCTGGTCACAGCTTCCGCTCTTGGGGTGGCTCGCGTGGTCTTCCCTGGATGGGGGCCGAGCCCATTTTGGGGCGGGAGCATAGCGTTTCTGATCGTGACGGGGGGACTCTTGGCACGCGGCACAAAATCGAGCCGGAGGCAACGGTCCTGACGCGGTTCCCGTCTCGGATAACTGCGCGTTGACAGGCTCGCTCTCGCCCGAACAATACCCCAAGATTGATCCGGCAATTTGGACAGGTAGCTCAGTTGGTAGAGCAACGGACTGAAAATCCGTGTGTCGGGAGTTCGATTCTCCCCCTGTCCACTTTCCTGCAGCTGCCGCCATCGTCATTCAGGGTCATCGGCCGCTCAACAAGAAGGCGACTCCCCTGAGTCTGAGGCTGGCA
>JAYQOK010000223.1:0-3945 GCA_038144795.1 Candidatus Kuenenia sp.
CATCGAGGGCAGATGGTATTTTTTCTTCTTTCCTGAGGGCCGAGGGGGGCGGCGGCGTGTCGTGGAGAATGTTTTCAAACGTCTCCTGAATGACCCGCCCGCGAAACGGCTCCCGCAAAGCCGTCGTCTCGTAGAGCACTACGCCAGTGCTAAAGATGTCAGTCCGCTCATCGACGGCGGCTCGGTTGACGTTGATCTGCTCGGGCGACATGTAGAGCGGCGTGCCCGGGCGGTCACCCGCCATGGTGATCGCCTGCGGATGATCCTGCTGGGCAGCGAGCAGGGGGGAGAGCGGCGCATCGTCGGGCTGCCCCCACACCTTGGCCACGCCCCAGTCGAGTAGGATCACCTCCCCGAAGTTGCCCACCCAGATATTTTCGGGCTTCACATCGCGATGGATGACACCCCGGGCATGGGCATACATGAGGGCGAGCCCGGCGGAGGCGACGATGTCGACCCGCCGCCGGAGTGGAAACTCGGCCACCGTTTCCGGCACCTTGGTGGCCACCCGCTTGAGAATCTCAAACAGGTTTTCGCCGGACACCCGCTTCATCGTGAAGTAGAGCCCCTGCACGACATCGCGGCCGATCTCGTAGACCGGCACGGTGTTGGGGTGCTGAAGCTGGGCCGTCACCCGGGCCTCACGGAGAAGCCGGCGATTTTCTTTCTCGTCGAGAAGATACTGCCGAAGCAGCGTCTTCATGACGACGGTCCGGCCGGTGAGCTGGTCGAAGCAGGTGCGGAGGACGCCCGTGCCCCCCGTGGCCATGGGGCGGAAGTTGGTGTATTTCGCGATCCCCTCCGGCAAGGTTTTGGGAAGGTCGTAGTCGGTGGCGGTAAGAAAAATCGGCCCTTGGCCGTCGCCGGGCTGCGGCATCGTTGGCTCCAGAGGATCGGACGAAATGGGGGCAGAGACATGACGTTGGTGGGAGTGTATCCCGACCGCCATGTCGAGCGGCACCCCAATCGGCGCGGTCCGCCGCCGGGTGGTGTCGCCAAAAAAATGATCGATCTGCTACGTTTTCCGAGGGGCTGACAGGACATCCCCGACGCGTGACAAGGAAGCCACGACGCATGCCCACTCGAGGACAACTTTCCGTTCGCTCTCTCATGGCCCGGCTGACGGGCCGCCACCGGGCCACTACGGTCTCAAGCGTCCCGGTCACCGGCCTCGAGCCGCGTACCGAGCGGCTTTCCAATCACAAGGTGACCCGGCTGGCGCTCTCGTTCCTCGCCGCCAACGACGGCCTTCACCTCAAGGATCTTGGCCTCGAGGAAATGACCGACGATCGACGAGCCACCTACGAAGGCCACCGGTTCTGGAACTTCGGCTCCGACAGTTTTCTCGGCCTCGACCGGCACCCGCGGGTCCACGAGGCGATCCGCGCTGCGCTGCCCCAATGGGGCTCACACAACGGCGCCTCGCGGGCCTTCTCGAGCCCGGTGTTGACCGATGAGGCCGAGGCGAAGCTCGCCCAGTGGCTCGGCGTTGCCGACACGTTCATCTTTCCAAGCGTGACACTTGCCAACATGGGCGTGCTCCCGGCGATCGCCGGCGCCGGTGACCTGCTCATCGTCGACCGGGAATCGCACGACAGCGTGCATCAGGGCGCTCGGCTCGCCGCGGCCGGCGGAGCACGACTGGAGCAGGTCGCGGTGGCCTCGCCCCATGCCGTGGGCGACATCATGCACCGCGCTGCGGCTCCCGGAACGGTGATGGCCATCGATGGCGTCTACAGCATGTCGGGCAAGACGCCGCCGCTGGCCGATCTCGATACGGTTGTCCGCAGCCTTGGCGGCACACTCTACATTGACGATGCCCACGGCACCGGCGTGGTCGGGCCGCGGGGCAGGGGGGCGGCTGCCGCGGCGCTCGGCACGCTTGACAATGTGTTGATGGTCGGCTCCCTGTCAAAGGCCTTCTCGTGCCTCGGCGGGTTTGTCACCTGCACACCCGACTTGAAGACCGTGCTCAAGATTCGTTCGAGCACCTTCATCTTTGGGGGCCCGGTTCCCCCGCCGTACCTGGCCGCCATCAGCGAGGTCTGCGACATCTTCATGTCACCCGAATATGACCTGTTGCTGGGCGGCCTACGAAATCGCACGCGGCAATTGACGGCCGGCCTCGACACCCTCGGCCTGGCTTATCACGGTGGCGGAGCGGCGATCGTGTCGGTAGTGGTCGGCGACATCGAAAAGACCTTTGCTGCCGGGAAAAGCCTCTTCGACCGCGGGTTTTACGTGCAATCGGCCACCTACCCAGCCGTGCCGATCAACGGCGGCCTTCTGCGAATTCAGATCAACGCCAACCACCCGACAGCGGCGATCGACGGCCTGCTCAATGCCCTGGGCGACGTCGCCCGTGACGTCAACATTCCTCAGCGTCATCGTATCCGCCCCCTCGCTGCCTCCGCATAGACCATGTCCATCGTCCACCGCATTCTGGTGAGTGTCACCTTTCTTGTCGTGTTGCCCCGCGTTCTGCCGGCGGACTCACCTCCGAACATTGTTGTCATTCTCGTCGATGATCTGGGCTGCGGCGACCTTTCCTCCTCCGGCGCAACAGATCTCCAAACCCCAAACATTGACAGGCTCATCGCAGACGGGATGCGGTTTACCAACGCGTATGCAAACTGCCCCGTATGTTCACCGACCCGTGCAGCCTTGTTGACCGGCTGCTTCCCGGAACTTGTCGGTGTGCCCGGAGTGATCCGCACCCACTCCCCCATGGAGAGTTGGGGATACCTGGCGCCGACGTCGGTTCTCCTGCCCGCAGTGCTCAAGAAGGTCAACTACCACACCGCCTGTATCGGCAAGTGGCACCTCGGTGACGAGCCCGAGAGCGTGCCGAACGCCAAAGGCTTTGACCACTTTCATGGTTTTTTGGGTGACATGATGGACGACTACTACCATCACCGGCGGGCAGGTGTGAACTTCATGCGGCTCAACGATGCGCCGATCGAGCCCGAGGGACACGCTACCGATTTGTTCACCGACTGGGCCATTTCTTACATCCGATCACGCCGGGCCAAAGTAGCGGGGGACTCTCAGCCTTTTTTTCTGTACCTCGCCTATAACGCCCCACACACGCCGATCCAGCCTCCGGCCACATGGTTAACCGAGGTGAAGAATCGTGAGCCGGACATCGCTGATCGACGGGCGAAACTGGTCGCCCTTATCGAACACCTCGATCACGCTATCGGTCGTGTCATGAAAGAAATCCAACACGCTGGAATCGCTGAAAACACGCTTGTGATCTTTTCCAGTGACAACGGCGGTCAGCTCGATGTCGGTGCGACAAACGGCCCGCTGCGCGGCGGGAAGCAGGACATGTACGAGGGCGGGATTCGCGTGCCTCAGGCCATGGTATGGCCCGGCCGGATCCCAGCGGGAAGCACCACGAACCAGATCACACTGAGCATGGACCTGTTTCCAACGTGCTGTGCGGCGGCAGGAGTCGCAGTGGATCACGCAGTTGATGGCACGAACATCTTGCCAGTTCTCCGTGGTGAGACGCAGAGCATTGAACGCGACCTGTTCTGGACACGCAAGGAGGGCAATCTCCGCTACATGGGCCAATCCGTCTGGGCCATTCGGTCAGGGGATTGGAAACTCGTGCAGAATTCGATCGAGGAACCGTTCGAGTTATACAACCTCGCCGAAGATCCTCTGGAGACGATCAATCTTCGCTCGCAGCACAAAGGCCGGTATGCCGAACTGGCAGCAAAACTACGAGCCCATATTCAGCGCGGGGGAGTTGTTCCCTGGCAACCACCGCACAGGTTTGACCCGCAGTGAGTAAGGGCCCCTCGAGAGCAAAGCATTCTTTGGTGATTATTCAGGCCTCTTCCATCGGCGGCAGACGCCGAACGATTCTCTCGCGCGCGGCCGGCGGGATAAGCCGCAGCAGCCAGGCCTGCAACGCCGTCCAGCGGGGAAACCACA
>JAYQOK010000224.1:0-3908 GCA_038144795.1 Candidatus Kuenenia sp.
CACGGGAGGTGGCCTCGGCCTCGATGCCGGCGCGGATGCCCTTACGGACCGTTTCGGGCGTGATGCCGTGCTCGAGGTTGTAGGCCTCCTGCAGGCTGCGGCGACGGCGGGGCTCATCGATCGCCTGCTGCATCGACTCGGTGATCGAGTCGGCGTAGAGAATGACGCGGGCATCGACGTTGCGGGCCGAACGGCCGATCGTCTGCATGAGTGATGTCTCGCTCCGCAGGAAGCCCTCCTTGTCGGCGTCGAGCACCGCCACGAGCGACACTTCCGGCAGGTCGAGCCCCTCGCGGAGCAGGTTGACGCCCACGAGCACGTCAAACTTGCCCTCCCGCAGATCGCGGAGCAACTCCACCCGCTCAAAGGCGTCGAGCTCGCTGTGGAGCCACTTGCAGCGGACGTTCCGCTCCTGGAAGTAGGTGGAGAGATCCTCGGCCAGCTTCTTCGTGAGCGTGGTGACGAGCACGCGTTGGCCGGCGGCGACGGTCTTGTCGATCTCACCGGAGAGGTGCACCACCTGCTGCCTTGCCGGCACGATCTCGATCACGGGATCGAGCAGCCCGGTGGGGCGGATCACCTGCTCCACCACCTCGCCCCGGGTGCGATCGAGCTCCCAGGCTCCCGGCGTGGCCGACACGTAGATCGTCTGGTTGAGCTTCTTTTCCCATTCCTCAAACTTCAGCGGCCGGTTGTCGAGCGCGCAGGGGAGGCGGAAGCCGTGCTCGACGAGCGTCGTCTTGCGGCTCTTGTCGCCGGCATACATGCCACGGACCTGGGGCACGGTCACGTGCGACTCATCGACGAAGAAGAGAAACTCCTTCGGGAAGTAGTTGAAAAGCGTGTCGGGGGTGCTGCCCGGCGGCCGCCCCGAGAGGGGCCGCGAGTAGTTTTCTATGCCGGGGCAGAAGCCCGCCTCGAGCAGCATCTCGATGTCGAACCGGGTGCGGGCATTGAGCCGCTGCGCCTCGAGAAGCTTGCCCTGGCTCTTGAGCTCCGCGAGTCGTTCGTCGAGTTCGCGACGGATCTCACCGACAGCCGCCTTGATGCGGTCCTCGGGCATCACGAAATGCCGGGCCGGGTAGAAATACATCTCGTCCTTGCGAGCCGCCACCTCGCCGCTCGTGGGATGGGTGATGGCGATCGCCTCGATCGTGTCGCCCCAGAACTCCACGCGGCAGGCCAGCTCGTCGTATGGTGGCCAGATTTCGACGGAATCGCCGCGGACGCGAAATTTGCCCCGCTCGAGCCCCATGTCGCCCCGCTCGTAGTGGATCGAAACCAACTGCTCGAGGAGCTCGTCGCGGGTCCGCTGCATCCCGCTGGCAAGCCGGATCACCATCGCCCGGTAGTCTTCCGGCGAGCCGAGGCCGTAGATACACGACACGCTCGCCACCACGATCACATCGCGACGGCTCACCAGCGCGCTGGTGGCGGCCAGCCGCAGCCGATCGATCTCCTTGTTGATCGCCGCATCCTTCTCGATGTAGATGTCGCGCTGCGGGATGTACGCCTCGGGCTGGTAGTAGTCGTAGTAGCTGACGAAGTAGTGGACGGCGTTGTGGGGAAAGAAGTCACGAAACTCGACGTAGAGTTGGGCGGCAAGCGTCTTGTTGTGGGAGAGGACAAGCGTTGGCCGGCCGACGCGAGCGATCACGTTGGCCATCGTGAAGGTCTTGCCGGAGCCGGTCACCCCCATCAACACCTGCGCGGCCTTGTCTTCCTTGACGCCGCCGACGAGGGCATCGATCGCTCCCGGCTGATCGCCAGCCGGGGCGTAGGGAGCGACAAGTTCGAAGACAGAGGGGTCGGGCGTCATGGCTGGCCGAGCGGTCGCAGGTGGGGGCGGATGGCGGCGAGCGTCGCCGCGCCAATGCCCGGTACGTCGAGGATGGCTTCGGGTGTGGGAAACGGCCCGTGGGCCTCACGGTGGGCTATGATCCGCGCCGCGATCGTGGGGCCGAGACCCGGCAGCTGGGCCAGCTCATCGGCATCGGCCGTATTGATATCGACCGTAAACGTCGCCGTGGCGGCGGGTGGAGCGTCGTGGTCGACCAGGCCGCGGCGACCGGTGACTGCCAGCCAGATGGCGATGCCGACCAGGCCTCCGGCCACCATCACCGCGAGCAGCGGCTGCAGCGATCCGGGCAGTGGACGTGTCGAGTGGGCATCAGACAGGGGAGCGTCGGGTTCCATCACCCTATGGTAGTCAACTGGCCCGGCGGCATACGATGCGGCCCTATGACACATCCCCGCCCCGCCGAAACCCGATCCTTCCATCAGCTCTCGTGGACCGACTCCCTGGCCGACCATGTCAGCGAAGCTGCCGCCGACTGGTTTGCCGAAGATCTTGGCCACGAGTGCGATTGGACGAGCGTGAGCCTAATTCCAGCCGACGGCTTCAGCGAGTTGGACGTAGTGGTGCGGGAACAGGGCGTTATCGCCGGCCTCGAGGCGGCGGCGGTCGTCGCCCGAGTGGCGGGCAGCGGGCTAGCGTGGCAGGCAACCGTGGCCGATGGCAGCCGGGTCGCGGCCGGTACCGTCGTTGCCAGGCTGTCGGGGCCAACACAAGGCGTGCTGGCCGCGGAGCGGGTGATTCTCAATCTGGTCGGCCGGATGTCGGGCGTGGCCTCGGCCACCCGTCAGCTGGTCGATGCCGTCGGCGGCACCTCCTGCCAGATCTACGACACCCGCAAGACGGTGCCGGGCTGGCGGCTGCTCGACAAGTATGCCGTGCGGCTCGGCGGCGGCTGCAATCATCGCCTCGGCCTCTACGATGCGATTCTCATCAAAGACAACCATCTCGCCGCCTTGGCCGACTTTGAGATCGGCCCCGACGAGGCGGTGCGACGGGCACGGGCCTTCGTCGAAATGGCATTTCCACCGGGCCGCGCCGCGGCCATGGTGGTGGAGGTGGAGCTCGACGATCTCGAGCAGTTTGCCGACGTGCTGACGGCAGAGCCAGACGTCGTTCTTCTCGACAACATGCCGCCGGAGATGCTGGCGAAGGCGGTGGCAGAGCGGAACCGCATCGGCTCGGCGACGATCCTCGAGGCCTCAGGTGGCGTTCATCTCGACACCGTGGCCGCGATTGCTCGCACGGGCGTCGATCGGATCAGCACCGGCTGGCCAACCCACCACGCCCCTTGGCTCGACGTGGCCCTCGACTGGTAGATGCTATTAGGCAGCGGTGGCCACTGGCTCGGGGGCGGCAAAAGTATCCTCGCCGGGCGAGGATACGCCCAAGGCTCGTCGAGCGTTCGCCGACCCCCTCGCCTCCCGCTCTCGATGGGACGAGGCTAGAAGCCTTACACGCCGAGGAGGCGGTTGCGCTTGGTGCGGCGTTCGGCGCGGAGGCGGGCGCGGCGTTTGGTCTCGCTTGGCTTCTCGAAGAATTCCCGCTTCCGCATCTCCTTCTTGATGCCGCTGCGTTCCACCAATTTGCGGAAGCGACGAACCGCCTCCTGAATACTTTCGCGTTCGCGTACCGTGAGCTTGACCATGCGTCTCCAGACAAATCCAAAAACCAAGAATCAAAACGGCAGGGCGAGGCCGCTCCTGCGGAGCCCCAGAGTATAGATTTTCGGGGCCAACGCGTCTATTCCTCTACGCCCCGGCCTCTTTCTGGCGGCTCTCCCGCTTCCGGTCGTGCTCGGAAAGCAGCGTCTTTCGCAGCCGGATCACGGCCGGCGTCACCTCCACCAGCTCGTCTTCCTCGATGTATTCGAGCGACTCTTCCAGCGACATCTGCCGGGGGGGCTTCAAGAGGATGTTGCGATCGCTGCCGGAGGCTCGCATGTTGGTGAGCTTCTTTTCCTTGGTGGGGTTTACGATCATGTCTTCCGAGCGGGCGTTTTCGCCGACGATCATGCCCTCGTAGACCTCGTCACCCGGGCCGCTGAACCGGT
>JAYQOK010000225.1:0-3853 GCA_038144795.1 Candidatus Kuenenia sp.
TTGCAAAAAGATTTACTTTTTGGCCTCAACTTTTTTTAGGGATTGTATTTAACTGGGGAGTTTTGCTAGCTTGGTTGGTTAATGATCTAAGTTTAAATCTTAATATACTATTATTATATTTGTCCTGTATATTTTGGACTTTGGGCTACGATACTATTTATGCACTTCAAGATTTATATGACGATTTAAAACTTGGGATCAAATCAACTGCAATTAAATTTAGAAAAAGTTTAAAGGAATTCCTAATTTTCGTATACGGGCTTAGTTTTGTATTCATATTTTATGCTCATTGGAATTTACCAATAAATAATAAAAATATGTTAATCTTACTTTTATTTCCTTTAATTCTATTAATTTATCAAATAGTAAGAGCTGAGACTAAAAAAAATTCTAGAATTAATCTAAGTTTGTTCAAGTTAAATAATTATTATGGATTAACAATTTTTTTAACTCAACTAATAATTTTTAATGCTTAAAGATAAAAATTTTTTAACAGATATAGCTTCTAAATCTATTGATTATGCAAAAAAAAATGGTGCTACCGATGTTGAGGTGATGGTCACAAGCTCAATTACAGAAAATTTAAATATAAGAAATAAAAAATTTGATCATTCTGAACGTTCTGAAGTTTTATCTTTTGGAATTACTACATATATTGGAAAGCAAAAATCTAATGTATCATCCTCTAATCTTGAGGAAAAAAGTTTAAAAAATTTAATTGATAGATCTATAGATTGTACAAAAATATCTCCTGAGGATCCACTTTGTGGTCTTCCAGATAAAAAAGATTTATATCATGATAATATTGATCTTGATCTTTATGATGGGACGGTATTATCAATAGACAAAAAAAAAGATTTTTTATTAACCGTTGAAGATTCAGCTTTTAAAAACAATAAAATAAAAAATACAAACGGCTCTTATTTTTCTGAGTATAAATCTAACTATGTTTTAGCCAACAGTAATGGATTTTTACAAAATTCAAAAGCCTCTCTATTTTCATGTTTTTGCGAAGCTGTAGCTCATGAAAATGACCAAATGGAAAGAGATTATGAATCTTCAGTAAAAAGACACTATAAGGATTTAATGACTCCAAACACTATAGGATTTGAGGCTGCTGATAATGCAATTAAACGCCTAGGTGCAAAAAAAATTCGCTCTGAAAATTTACCTGTTATTTTTGATAAAAGAGTAGCTAAAAGTTTATTAAGTTTGCTAGCTTCTGCAGTTTCAGGATCCGCTTTTGTTAGAAAAATAAGTTTTTTACAAAAATATATGAATAAAAAAATATTTTCAGAAGATATTAGTATCATTGATAATCCTCTAATACCTCGAGCACTCGCATCGCAAACATTTGATTCTGAGGGTGTTAAGAGTCAGAAGATATTATTGGTTGAAAAAGGAATTTTATGTAGTCCAATCCTAGATAGCTACAACGCAAAAGCTTTAAAATCACAAACTAATGGTCGTTCAGGTGGAACAACTAATCTTTTTATGCAAAATGGAAAAATATCTATCGATGAAATGATTAGAAATCAAAAAAGAGCCATTATTATTTCGGAAGTTATGGGAGGAGGCGGTGATATAACTAACGGCATTTATAGCATCGGTGCCTCAGGACATTTGGTTGAGAATGGATCTGTAGTTCACCCGGTCAATGAAATTACAATAGCTGGCAATATTTTAGATATGTTTAAAAATATAATCCCATCAGATGATTTAGAGTTTAAATATTCAACTAATTCACCATCTATTTTAATAGATGGTTTAACAATAGCAGGAAAATAAAATGGATATTAAATTAATTAAAAGAATCTACAAATCTGAAGTAAAAAAATATTTAAATCAAATTTTTATTATATTTTTTTTTATTATCTTAATTGCAAGCTCAACTGCAGCTGTAGCTTGGTTGCTTGATCCTGCAATTAAGAAAATTTTTTTGGAAAAAGATAGGCAAATGCTTTATCTAATACCTGTTGCTATTGTTTTGGCTTTTTTAATAAAATCTTTAGCAGTTTTTTTTCAAAGAATTAAAACTATTTTAATAGCTTTTAATATAGGTAAAGATATTCAAATTAAATTAGCAGAAAAGATTTTAAAATCGGATACATCTTATTTAACCAATATTCACTCTGGCAGGTTAATGTCTAACTTTACGAATGATACATTTATTCTTGTATCAATTGTTAACGGTATCGCCATTAATTCAGTAAAAGAATTTTTTACTTTGATTTTTTTGATTGGATTAATGATTTCAAAAAATTTAACTCTAAGTTTATTAGCTTTAACACTAATACCTTTGGCTGGTTTTTTTTCTAGAAAATTAGGTAAAAAAATGGGTAAAGCTGTAAATAAAAGCTTAATTGCTAGCGAGGTTTTTACAAAAAATCTATCTGAAATTTTAAAATCTATTTCTCTTATAAAAATTTTCCAGAAAGAAAAGGACGAGCTGCATAACTTTTCAAAAGTTATTGAGGACAGAATTGAAATAATGATTAAAGTTGAAAAAACAAGACTAGGAGCTGGACCGATAATGGATACTATCACAGGATTAGCTATTGGTCTTGTCGTATTTGTAGGTGGTTTACAAACTATATATGGAAATCTTCAAATAGGATCATTTATGTCGTTTCTAGCAGCTTTAATGCTAGCTTATCAACCTGTTAGATCATTAGCCGGGATAAACATGGCAATTAATGAAGCTTTTACTGCTGCTAAAAGAATATACTCTATTTTAGATAACCAAATTTCAATTTATGACGAACCTGACGCTAAAGAGATTATTGTAAATAAAGGCGAAATAAAAATTGAAAAACTAACAATGGAATACCAAATTAATAATCCAATTTTAAAGAATATTAATATTTTAATACCAGGAAAAAGCAAAGTGGCACTTGTTGGTCCTAGTGGTGGGGGAAAAAGTACTTTAATTAATTTAATTCCTCGTTTTTATAATTGGAATAATGGTAAAATATTTATAGATGGTCAAAATATTAAAAATGTAACTTTACAATCCTTACGTAGACAAATGTCATTGGTAAGTCAGGATATAGTACTTTTTGATAATACAATTAAGTTTAATATTGAATATGGTAAAGCTGGTTCGTCTGATGATGAAATTATAAAAGCATCTAAACTAGCGAACTGTCATAATTTTATTGAAGAATTTAGAGATAAATATGAAACTTTAGTAGGAGAGAATGGAATAAGGCTCTCTGGTGGTCAAAAACAAAGAATATCCATAGCTAGAGCCATAATTAAAGATTCACCAATTATTTTATTGGATGAGGCAACATCGTCACTCGATACTGAGTCTGAAAAAATAGTACAAGAGGCTTTGGACAACCTAACTAAGCAAAAAACAACATTAATAATTGCTCATAGATTATCAACTGTAAAAAATGTGGACAAGATATACGTGATAGATAAAGGTAAAGTGGTTGAGGAAGGAAGCCATAATTACTTAATCGAAAACTCAATACTGTACAAAAAACTATGTGAACAACAAACATTGTAAATATGTTTGGATATTATATTTATTTATTAATAAGCGTAGCCGCGCATCCTTTCTTAAGATTATTTTTAAAGCTTAGAATAGATAAAAAAAAGGAAGATCCACTTAGGTACCTAGAAAAATTAGCAGTTACAAAAAAACAAAGTAAAGAAAACATTATATGGTTTCATTCATCTAGTTTGGGAGAATTAAAATCAATAGTACCTATATTACAACATTTTGAAAAAAACGGACAATGCATATTAGTTACTACCTCTACATTAAGTGCTGGAAATTTTCTTTCAGATAAATTTAAAAGTTCTAAAATTATTCATCAATACTCTCCTCTTGATAGTCCAT
>JAYQOK010000226.1:0-3698 GCA_038144795.1 Candidatus Kuenenia sp.
GCCCGGCATCGCGATGGTGAAGGAGGCCACCGGTTCGATGGATCAGGCCTCCCAGATCCTTGCTGCGACCGACCTCACGGTGCTCTCCGGTGATGACAGCCTCACGCTGCCGCTGTTGTCGATTGGCGGCCGCGGCGTGATCTCGGTGGTGGGCAACATCGTGCCAGCCGACATGAAGGCGCTGCTCGATGCCTTCGACGCCGGCGACCTCGCCAAGGCCCGGTCGCTCCATCACAAGCTGTTCACGCTCTGCCGCGATCTGCTCGGCCTCGCCAGCAACCCGATCCCGATCAAGGCGGCGATGGCGATGCTCGGTCGCGACACCGGCGACGTGCGGCTTCCGCTGGTGCCGCTCGAGGCTCCGCTGGCCAACAAGCTCCGCGGTGTGCTCGCTGCCTACGGACTGCTTTAAGACAAGCTTCAGCCTGTCGCACCGTTCAACCAGTCGCCTGGCTTCCCATCATTACCGCGCCGCGGTGGTCAAACCGCGTCACGATCATCGCGTAGTCGACGGCCAGGCCGCGGCCGGTCAACTGGGCTACCAGATCCTCGGCGGCCGCCGCTGACTCACAGCAGGCCATCACGGCCGGCCCCCAGCTACTCTGCGCCGCCCCCCGTACGCCGCACTCGCCCACGAGTTCGATCAGGCTCCCGATCGCGTCGTGAAAGGGGAGCCGCGATGACTCGGGCTCAAAAGGCTTTCCCGCCAGGCGGCCGTAGCGATAGAGGGCGTCGCTGAAGGCAGCGAAGCCGCCGCGGTGTGCTGCCGGCATAAGTTCGTCAGCGGCAATGCGAGCCAGTTCCGCCGAGATTTCCACCTGCACCGGTGGCAGCCGCGCGAAGGCCGCCTTCTCAGCCTCGCCATGGAGCCCCTCGGCCTCGCGACGGATCAGCACGACACACCGCCATGCCTCGGGCAGGGCCACCCGCGCCATCAGAGGCGAGACCTGCTCCGCCGGATCATCGGGCAACCGCCCAGCCTCGGAAATGAGCCCACCCCCGGCAAACCCATAGATGCCCACGCACGAGCGTTTGCCGCGGCCGACGGCGGCGGCCAGATGAAATGCCTCTTCCGTGGTGAAATACTTCTCGGCAGGTACGGGCTCACGAGTCACCGCCAGCTGGCGGATGCCGGCCGCCACGGCGAGGGCGAGCTGGGTGCCGCTGCCGAGGCCGACATGGGCTGGTGGGGTAGCCGTTACGCTGACTTCACAGAACACATCTCCCAGTGCCCAGGCATCCGCGCATTGGCGGGCGAAGGCCGCCGCCCGGTCGGCAAGTGGCCCCGACGCCGTCAACGCCGCTGCCTGCGTCATTCGCACCGCCACGCCGAGCCCTTCTACCATGACGCCCACGCCGCCAAACGACCGCACGGCCGGGTTCCCAAACGAGATCATCCCGAGGTGCAGGCGACCCGGTGTGCAGACCTCGATCGTCGCGGCTGGCTCAGCGGTGTGCCGCGGGGGGTTATCCGACATAGCGTTCGATCAACTCCCAGGCCGCTTGTTCCCGACTCCCACCGGTCTTTTCCACCAGCGGCTGAAGCACCACCAACTGCCGGCGAATTTCATCGGCACCAAGCAGGTGGACCCGCGTGACGAGAATCGCCGCCTCCACGACGGCATGCTTCGCACGGTTAAACCCCACGAACGGCCGCCCCTCATGCACCCTCACCACGCGGGCCTCATGCCGCCGCCGCTCGTGAGTGGTATCACTCTCCTCGATCCGAAACTCATAGGCCCAGCAGGCATCGTCGAGCACCCACCCGCAAACCTGATCGGCCGGTCGGCAGGCGGGAGGCTCGGCGAGCGACTTGGTCACCACCCGGGCAAAGAGCAGCACATCATCGACAAGGTGAAACACGCCTTCCGGCACCGTGGCCAAATTGGCGGCGGTCTGGCTCGTCGCGAAGGGCCGCAAAGACAGCCGCTCGATCGCGGCCGTGCGGCCAGCCTCCTCGTCCACATGCGGCCCCATCGCCGCGAGATGCATCTGCCCCGCGGCATCGGTTGTGGTGATGATTCCTTCGATAATCATGGGATCTTAGAATAGTCTGCTTCGGCACCCCGGAACCACACGCCCTGTGTCCTCATCCGCCCGCATCCACTTCGTCACCGGCAAGCTCGCCGAGCACTCGCTGCGGCAGGTGCTCGAGCGACTCGCGCCGCGGGTCGGCTTCGAGTACTCGATCCAGGTGCTCAATATCACCGTTGCCGCGCTGATGACTACACCCTGGATTGCTCGGCGGCTCGCGGTGCCCCCGGGCACGTCCCGCGTACTGATTCCCGGCAGTTGCCGGGGCCCGCTCGACATTTTTGCCGAGGTAACGCCCCTTCCCGTGGAGCGGGGCCCGGAGGATCTGCGGCGGCTCGACGAATTTTTTGGCCAGCAGTCCCGCGACCTTTCCGTCTACGGTGAATACGACATCGAGATCATCGCCGAGATCAACCATGCTCCCCGGCTCACGACGGCCGATCTTCTCGCGGAGGCCCGCCGCCTGCGGACCGCCGGAGCCGACCGCATCGACGTCGGCTGTGACCCCGGCAGCGTGTGGACGGGCGTCGGGGACGCCGTGCGAACGCTCGTTGCCGAGGGGTTCGCCGTGTCGATCGACAGCTTCGAGCCCCGTGAGATTGCCGCCGCCACGCGGGCCGGCGCGACCCTCGTGCTCTCGGTCAACTCCACCAACGTCGCCGCTGCCGCCGACTGGGGCTGCGAGGTGGTGGTCGTACCCGACGTGCCGGCCACCCTCGAGGGCTTCGACGAGACGATCGAGCGGCTCGCCAACGAGCGCGTGCCGCTGCGGCTCGACCCGGTGCTCGAGCCGATTGGGTTCGGGTTTGCCGCCAGCCTTGGCCGCTATCTCGACGTTCGCCGCCGCTATCCCGACGCCGAAATGATGATGGGCATCGGCAACCTTACCGAACTCACCGATGTCGACTCCGCCGGCATCAACGTGATGCTGCTCGGCTTTTGCCAGGAATGTGAGATTCGCTCGGTGCTCACCACCGAGGTGATCCACTGGGCCACAAGCAGCGTGAAGGAATGCGACCTCGGACGGCGACTCGTTCATCATGCTGTCACCAACCGCACGCTGCCCAAGCACGTCGAGCCACGATTGGTCACCTTGCGAGCGGGCAAGCCACAGGAATTCGGCGACACCGCACTCGATCGGCTCGCCACCGCGATCCGCGACCCAAACTTCAGGATTTTTGCCGAGCGGGGCGAGGTGCATATGGTGGGGGCCGGCCTCCACCTCGCCGCCCGTGATCCCTTCCTGCTCTTTCGACAACTGGCCGAAGCCGGCCGCGACGATGTCGACCCGTCGCATGCCTTCTACCTCGGCTATGAAGTGGCCAAGGCGGTGACGGCCCTCACCCTCGGCAAAGACTACCGGCAGGATCAGGCCCTCGACTGGGGGCATCTCACCCAGCCGGAGATTGCGCACGGCCCATCGCAGGTGGCCGCCGAGGTGGCCAAGAAGGCGGCGGAGTCGGCCTCGGTGGCGGAGCCTTCATGACGATCCCGATCACCCGCCGCTGGTTTACGGCCTCGGGCGCGCTCGTCGCCGAGATCGATCCGCAACTCGATGCTGCCGGCGTGTTCGCCAGGCTGGCCCATCTGCCCCACGTGCTCTTTCTCGACAGCGCCCTCGCCGACCAGCCTGCGGCTACTCCGCGGCTCGGGCGCTTTTCCTT
>JAYQOK010000227.1:0-3685 GCA_038144795.1 Candidatus Kuenenia sp.
GACTAATCCTTTAACACTGCCAGTTTCTAATATTCTTAATTTTTTTGCTTTAATATTACCTTTAACTTTTCCAGCAATCTCAATTTCTCCTTTGCAGTCTATTTCTCCTTCAAAACGTAAATTTTCACCTAAATGTGAAAAACCATCAATTTGATTTTGTGATTTTTTATCTGATTTGAAAAACATTTTTATTCTTTATTGTTATTTGTTATTTTTTTTCTTGTAGAAGATATAATTTCTAATTGAGCACCTTCATCTACGCCTAGATTTTTATGAAATAATTTACCTTTTACTTTAGCTGTATTATTTAAATGAATCCTATCTGAGGAAAGGTCTCCTGTAATTTGGCCTCCTACTTCAATATTATTATCTGCGATTATATTCCCTGTAATATTTGCATTCTCATAAATGATGACTTCTTCAGCTTTTATGTCGCCTACAACGATACCATCAATTGTAATGCTATCTTTTTGGGTAATATTTCCTTGTAACTTTGTGTCTCTTAAAATAACTGATGGCATAAATTATAAAATCTAATTAAATAATGAATAAAGGTGATTAGCAAGCATTTATTAAATGCTATAACCCTGAAAAAAAACTAACAAATTTAAATTTTATGAAAAAAGTTGAAATTTTATTAGAAAAAACAATATTTGCATCTCGTTGGATACTTGCTCCGTTCTATTTGGGCTTATCTTTAAGTTTGTTAGTACTTCTTTATGAATTTGGTAGAGAAATAATTCACTTTTTTAGAATTATTCATGAGACTGACATTGCTGGAGTTTTGCTTTTTATATTAAGTCTTGTTGATATTTCTCTTGCTGCTAATTTATTAATTATTGTTATTTTTTCAGGATATGAAAATTTTGTATCTAAAATTCATATTAAAGATCATGAGGATAAACCTGAATGGATGGGACATGTAGATTTTACAGACTTAAAGATTAAATTAATTTCTTCAATCGTTGCTATTTCAGGAATTCATTTACTCAAAATATTTATGAATTTGGACAAATATTCAAAGGATACTATTATCTTATACGTTGTTGTTCATTTGACGTTTGTTATCAGCGGAGTACTTTTGGCACTTATGGATTATATTATGAATAGAAGCGTGAGCAAACATTTAAAGTCTAAAAAATAACTCATAAACACTAGTGCTAAAAATAACTGTATTTTGCATAACAAAATTAAAAAATATAAAATTAAAAATTATTAAAACTTAATTATATCATATTCATGAAGCAAGATTACTCAGTAAATGACATCTTAAATGCAGTAGATGATATTTTAAAAGCTAAACCTACCCAACAATCAAGTAAAAAAATTGCAAACGAAATTCCTGTAAAAGATATTTTAAGTGCTGTTGATAATATTTTAAAGATTAAACCTATTCAAGAACCAGTAAAAAAAATTATAAAAGAAGTTACTATCAAAAAAGATGATGTAAAAAAAATAATAAATAATCAAACTCAAAAAAAAGAAAATGAAATGAAAAAAAAATATGATTTATTAGTAGTAAACAATGCTAAAGATATTTTGATATTAAACCGTATTATTTTTAAATGATTATTGAGTGCGCTTGTAAAAAATATAAGTTTGCAGTTAAAGCTGAGGAAATTGGAATCAATGGTCGAGTAGTTCAGTGTGGAGTTTGTGATCAAAAGTGGTTTCAAGAACCAGCCAGTTCAGAAGAATTTAAAGTTTTAAAAGAAATTCACATTAAAGAGGAGGAGGAAAAAAAAGAAAAAACTAAAAATCAAAAACTAATAAAAGAAAAATCTGGAAAAAACTATGTTCCAATTAAATATGAAAATAAAAGTAAAATAAATTATACTAAAATCTTTTTTACAATTCTGATTATTTCTGTAATTGGTATAGCTATCAGCTTTGAAAATAGAGAATATATACTTAGTAAAAATCCTGAACTTGCTGATTTTTTTAGTCTTTTAGAAGAGTTTGTGGAATATTTAAAACAATATTATTTCGATATAATTGATGCGTTTACACCTAAACAAAAATAAAATTTTATGAGTTTAATTACTGGTTTAATACTTTTTATTGTTGGAATAATTGGAACTATTCTATTCTTTATATTTTTGTCTTGGGTTGAAAATAATAAAAAATAATTAAGAACAAAGTTTAGAAATTAAAAAATAAAGTTCCATTCCTTTTGTTTGATAAGAATAAGCAATCACTAAAAGAAATAAAGCAAAACCTAACCATAAAAAAATTACTGATTTTTTCATGCCGTTTGTCTTTCTAGTCTTGTGATTGTTTTTTCTTCAATTGGATAATTGATAATTGCACCAAATACTCCAAGTGCAATTGAAATATACCAAACAATGTCGTAAGAGCCTGTCACATCATAAACTTTACCCCCTAACCAACCTCCTAGAAAAGCTCCAATTTGATGAAATAGAAAAGCAATACCATAAAGCATGCTCATATTTTTAACGCCAAAAACTGTTGTGATTGTTCCTTGAGTAGGTGGAATTGTTGAAAGCCAAAGTATTCCCATTAAAGATGCAAATACATAAGCTGTTAAATTTGAGACAGGAAATAAAATAAAGATTAAAATAATAACTGCGCGTGAAGCGTAAATAAAACTTAAGATTAAAGGTTTTCTAATTTTAGATCCTAAAAAACCTGCATAATAAGTTCCAAAAATATTAAATAATCCTATTAAAGCTAATACAATTGTTCCAATTTGGGGTGATAGACCTCTATCAATTAAGAATGCTGGGGCATGCGTCATAATAAAAAGAATATGAAAACCACATACAAAGAAACCAAAGCATAATAACCAAAAACCTTTATGACTAAAGGCCTCCGTTAATATTTCTTTTAATGATAAATCTTGAACAGTTGTCTGTTGAATTGGTTTTTCAAACATAGGTACTGCAAGAACTAACATTATAAGTGTAAGTACAGATAAAATAGCAAAGGCTAAAGCTGTACCAAAGTTTTGCAATAATGCTAATGACGCTGGTAACATTATAAATTGTCCAAGAGATGCGCTCGACATTGCAATTCCAATTGAAATACTTCTTTTCTCTGGTGTTACAGATCTACTAATGGCTCCAAAGATTGGGAATGTAACTCCTGATATTCCAATTCCTAAAATTCCTGATGCAATAACAAATCCTGTTTTAGTTGAGAGAAATCCCATTAAAAATAATCCTAGAGAATAAAGAATGCTTCCAACAAATACAACAATGCCTGCTCCAATCTTATCAGAAATTCTACCGGTAAAAGGTTGCCAAATTCCCCACATTAAATTTTGAAAAGCAAGACCTATTGCAAATACTTCTCTGCCCCACTGATTTTTTTCGCTTATCGGAATTAAAAAAATTCCAAAGGAGTGTCTAATGCCAAATGCAAGCGCAAGTAGAACTGAGCCTGCAATTAATACAAATATTGGCTGTCTGAATTTATCTAATACTTGAAACATGCTTATTAACTAATAACATTATTTGAAAAATAATAAATTTATATAATGAGTAATAAAGTTTTTCGAATTTTATTTGGTCTATTGGTTGTCTCTGCAATAGCAATGTTAAGTTATTACCGCGGGAGGGATTTAAATAGCTTTAATAGCGACTTGTTTTTTTGGGCGTTATTATTTGGAGCAACCGCAGCATTAATTGATGGTAGTTTTGGCATGGCTTACGGAGTAGTTGGT
>JAYQOK010000228.1:0-3601 GCA_038144795.1 Candidatus Kuenenia sp.
ACGCTGGTCGCCATTGAATACGGCCGTGGGCGCCGTCGCCGGTGCCTTGCCGGTGGCGATCGGCTGGGCGGCGGCCGACGGGCCGGCTCGTCTGGCAGCGGGGGATGTCGCCGCCACCCTGGCCGTCGCGGCCCTCGGCACCGTGCTTTACCTCTGGCAGTTTCCACATTTCATGGCGATCGCCTGGCTCTATCGCAGGCACTATGCCGCCGCCGGCCTCCGCATGCTCACGGTAGATGACCCGACTGGCCTGCGGGCCGCCGGGCAGGCATTGGCCGCCGCCCTCGCCATGATTCCGGTCAGTCTCGTGTTGGCGGTGCCTTCCGGCAGCATCCGGCTCTTTCTCGCGGCAGCAGCGGCGGCCATCGTTTATGCTGTGGCGTCGGTGCGGTTTGCGATCCGTCGCGACGACGCCTCAGCCCGCGGGCTGTTGCTGGTGTCGATCGGCACTCTGCTGGCCATCCTCACCGCCGCCATCGCCTTCACCCCGCTCACCTAACAACTATTCCTTTTGAGCCCCCTGGCAGATTTTCATGAACGCCTCCTCAGTCGCCATCCCGCACGATGACAAACACGGCCATCACGGTGGCCATGACGACCATCACGGCCACATCACGCTGCAATACCAGCCTGGCCTCCCGCTATCGCGAGGCAAGCTGATCATGTGGCTCTTTCTTTCTACGGAGATCATGTTCTTCGCGGCCCTGCTCGGTAGCTACATCGTGCTGCGATTCGGGGCTCCAGTATGGCCCAAGCCTCATCATGTGCACCTCTCGGAGCCGATCGGCGCCTTCAACACGTTTGTCCTGATCTGTTCGAGCGTGACGATTGTGCTCGCTTTGGAAGCCGCGCGGGCCAATAAGGCTGGTCTAGCCAAGACATGGATGCTCCTGACGCTGCTGCTCGGCTCGCTCTTTCTGGGTGTGAAGGCCTACGAGTATTCATCGAAGTTTTCCCACGGCATCTACCCGTGGGCTCCCCGAGGCCACATCTATGAACGGCCCGATCTTTATTTCGGGTCGGCAGTTCGGGCCCGCCTCGGTGAGCCGGCCATGATCGACAAACTCAAGGAACTCGATGACCAGCCGGAAGCGGAACTCTCCCAGGAGGAAGTTCGTGGTCGCACTCGCCTCAAGCAACTCCGTGAAATGGTTGCCAATCCCGATCAGGAGGCCTTTGACTTAGCGGTGGTTGCCGACCAGATCGCCCCCTTGCCGGCTGAAGGGGCCAGTCACAGCGGTGACCACGGCCACGGCGGCGGGCTCAACGACACCTTCCCCTGGCTCAACCTCCCGATGGTGATCCCGGGGGGCAACATGTGGGCCAGCACCTATTTCCTGCTCACCGGCTTCCACGCCGTTCACGTCGCCGTCGGCCTCCTCGTGTTTGCCATCATGCTCACCTGGAAACTCAACGCGAAGCGGGCCGGGGCAATCGAGAACGCCGGCCTCTACTGGCACTTCGTCGATCTCGTCTGGATCTTCCTCTTCCCGCTCCTGTACCTCTTCTAATCGATCCGTTTCGAAAGGTGCCTCTCATGAGTGACCACGGCCCGATCACCCGCCCCGGCGAACTGCCCGACGATCACGACCCGCACGCGGAGCTCGATGCCCATGACCATGGTCATGGCGGCATTGGCAAATACCTCGCCGTCTTCGTTGCCCTCTGCTTCCTCACAACGATGTCGTTCCTCACCTACTCGCCGCTCTGGCCCTGGCGGGACGAGCCGCAGGTGGGCTGGGCATTCATGATGGCCGTCTCCTGCACGAAGGCGATGCTGGTAGTGCTCTTCTTTATGCACGTGCTGTGGGAGGCTAACTGGAAGTATGTGCTCACGATTCCCGCCGCGATGATGGCGATCTTTTTGTGTATCATGCTGGTACCGGATATTGGGATGCGGAATCGAATGGTGTCGCAGGAGCGGGCCCTGCACATGGCTCGTGAGTCGGACGTGAAACTTCTCGAGCAGGCGGCTGAGGCGGCGTTGCTCGAAGGCATGCCGGCGCACTGACGTGTTTGCTTGCGGTCATTTTTCGCCTGTTGTTTTGTGTGCCGGTGGTGGGTCGGGGTTGCCCGTGCCATATCGCCGGACGTGCGATCCGGCCCTCCAGCCCTTCGCTCACTCGATGCCAGCCTCGCTTTCGGCATCCTGCCTTCGCTTGCTGCCAACGCCGGCTCGATGGCACGGGCAACCCCTCCCCGGGGTGGAAACGTCCAGAAGAAGAGGAGAAATGGTGGGATGACTCCTATGCCACTATCAACGCGGGTGAGATTGCGATTCTTCTCCGTTGCCGTTCTTGTGTTCGGTGTAGCAGTCGGCTGCCAAAAAGCGGAGCGGCCGGTGGTGGGGCTGCCGAAGGGGACGCCGGTGCCAGCGCCCATGGTGATGGAGCCGGGGGTGGAGGTGTTGCCGTTTACGCTCACGGCCCAGAATGGAGAGCCGTTTGATTCGAAGAGCCTCGCGGGTAAGGTCTGGATGGGGAGCGTGTTTTTTGCAAACTGTCCGGGGCCGTGCTTCCGTGAGAATCAGGCCGTGGCCGAGATCCTGCGGGAGATCGACGATCCTGATTTCATGGCGATCAGCCTGACATGCGATCCTGATAACGACACGCCCGATGTGCTCCGCCGCTATGCCGATCGCTTCGAGGCCGATCCTGACTGCTGGAAGTTTCTTACTGGTGACTTTGCCGTGATCAAAAAGCTGGCCAACGAGTCATTTCTGCTGCCGGCGGAGGTGGGGGTGCATTCCGAGCGGGGGGTCGTGTTCGACCGTCAGGGGCGGCTTCGTGGCAGTTATCACCTGCTCCAGGAAGATCGGGTGGATCTGCTCAAGAAACTGATCCGTGAGGTGCTCGCCGAAGAGGAGCCGGCATCGTGATCCCGCTTCTGGCCGTGCACCCGCTGGCCACCGCCAATGCCGTCTTGAACGCACTCGCCGCGATCCTGCTGGTGGCGGGCTGGGTGCTGATCCGTCGTGGGCGTGTCAAAGCCCATCGAACGGTGATGATTGCCGCGTTCGTGGTCTCGACCCTATTTCTTGTCTCCTACCTGACTCGGTATGCGATCGAAGGTACGCATCGGTTTGCCGGACCCGATGCCGTGCGGCCAATTTACCTGACCATTCTCGCCACCCATGTGCCGCTGGCGGCGGCTGTGCCGCTGCTGGCCCTGCGGATGTTTTTTCTGGCCTGGAAGGGCCGCTTCGACGCGCACCGGTGGCTGGGGCGGATCACACTGCCGATCTGGCTCTATGTGTCGGTGACCGGCGTGCTGATTTACTTCATGCTCTACCAGTGGTTTTGACGGAAACCCCCGGTCGGCAGAAACCGTCCCTTCGGGGCTCACCCGGGCTAGATCGCATTCCGTTTATCTCTAGCGACGGCTGACAAACTGTGAAAGGTAGGCTTGGGGTCGGCGAACGCTCGACGAGCATTGGGCGTCTCCTCGCCCGCGAGGAGACTTTTGCCGCCCCCGAGCCGGCAATACACGTTTGCTGAATGCGGTCTATAATCTGAGATTTAATATATTTACGCCGGTGATCATCGTGGTTGCCTTGCTCGGCCTGCTTGTGGCGTCTGAGGCCTTCGGCTGCCCGAATTGC
>JAYQOK010000229.1:0-3588 GCA_038144795.1 Candidatus Kuenenia sp.
CCATCATGCTGGTGGCTGGAGGCGGCTGCGCAAGTAATCCGTTCAAGAAGGCGGCGCCCGGGTCGATCAGCCTCGAGCCGCCGCCGGGGATTGCGGCGCCGGCGCATACGCTTCAGCAGGTTGCGCCGCCGCCGCCGGTGGTGAGTGGACCGGCGATGCCCTCCTATACCAATCTCGACGGTCGGCAGCTCGAGGCGGCGCTGACTCGCAGCGAGCAGGAATCACAGGTGATGCAGGACGAGATCGCTGCTCTCCGGGAGCAACTGGCGAGCACATCAACCCAGCTGGCGCAAGAGCGATTGACCCACCAGCCTGCCGCAACCACGGTCGCCAAGCCCAATGCGACGCCCCCGCTCGTGATGGAGTCGGCCATCGGTCAGTTGTCGCTGCCGGGTTTGGAGATGCGGTTTGATGGCGGTGTGGTGCGGATCGAACTCCCTGCCGACAGGCTCTTCGAGGATGGCACCGCCAATATCCTGCCGGGTGGTGTCGCCCTCCTCACGCAGGCCGCGGAGGAAATCGAACGGGTCTACCCCGGCCACTTCATCGGGATCGAAGGCCATCTCGATACCGAGCCGTTGGCCAATACCTCGTGGGCATCGCCCCATGAACTGACGGCCGCGCGGGCCACCTCAGTCTTCGATTTCTTCACCAGCCGCACCTCGCTCGTGCAGAGCCAGCTGTTTCTCGTGGCCCATGGGGCCAATCACCCCACCGTGTCGAATGCCACGGCCGCCGGTCGGGCCCGCAACCGGCGCATTGAACTGGTGGTCTATCCGGAACAAGCGAGCGACGGCGGAGCTCATCCGGCGGCTGCGGCCGCCACGGCCCCCCCGACGCCGGCCGCTCCCACCTGGCAGCCCACGGGCCAGTAGGCCCGACAGGGCGTTGTGTTTCCCCGCCGTCGTCCTACACTCGCGGCATGGTCACGATCGTCGATTACGGCAGCGGCAATCTGCGGAGCGTCCAAAAATCATTGGAGCGGCTGGGGGCCGAGACGCTGATCACCTCGGACCCAGACCGGGTGGCTGCGGCCACGGCGGTTGTGCTGCCGGGCGTTGGTGCCTTTGGCGACGCGATGCGGGCCCTCCATGGCCGCGGGCTCGTGGAGCCGATCCTGGCCCACCTGCGAGCCGATCGCCCCTTTCTCGGCATCTGTATGGGCCTCCAGTTGCTGTTCGAAACCGGCTGGGAAGGTGGCCGCCACGAGGGGCTCGGGGTGCTTGCCGGTGACGTGGCGCGGTTCGAGGTGCCGGCGGGTACGAAGGTGCCACACATGGGCTGGAATACAGTCTCCTGGCGAGCGACCGGGCATCCGGTGGCTGAGTCACACGCAAACGGCGACGACTGGTTCTATTTTGTCCACTCGTACGTCGCCCGGCCGGCTGACAAGGCGGTGATCGCCGCTGTCACCGACTATGCCGGCCCATTCTGTTCGGCGGTGTCGCGCGGCCGGCTTTTCGCCACCCAGTTTCATCCGGAGAAAAGCCAGACGGCAGGGCTACGGCTCCTGCAGGCTTTTCTCGATGCCTGCTGATGCCCCACGCTGATTCCCATCTCACGCCCTTTGCATCCTCACGGAAATTACCCATGGAACTCTGGCCTGCCATCGATCTCCGCGGTGGACACTGTGTGCGACTGCTGCAGGGCGACTATGACCGTGAGACGGTGTTTGGCAACGACCCCGTGGCCATGGTTGAGCAGTTTCGTGCCGGAGGTGCCCGCCGTCTGCATGTCGTCGACCTCGACGGCGCCAAGGCCGGAGAGCCGGTGCAGGCCGACCTGATCGGCAGGATGGTGCGAGCGGCCGGTATGCCAGTGCAGCTCGGCGGCGGCATTCGCTCTCTGGAAACAGCGCGTGCGTATGCCGAGGTCGGCGTGCAGCGGCTCGTGGTGGGAAGCGTGGCCATCGAGCACCCCGACCTGCTCGAGGAACTCGCTGCCGCCTTGCCAGGCCGGATCGTGCTCGGCCTTGACGCCCGCGATGGCCTCGTCGCCACACGGGGCTGGTTGGAGACTAGCCGGCTGGCGGCCGTCGATGTGGCCCGTCGGCATGAGCGACTGCCATTGGCGGCGATCGTGTACACCGACATCGCGAAAGACGGCATGATGTCGGGGCCGAACCTGCTGGCGCTGCAGGAAATGATCAACGCGGTGCCCCTGCCCGTGATCGCCTCCGGAGGCATTTCCTCGGCGGACGATATCCGCGCAGTGGCCGCGTGCGGTGCCGCCGGCTGCATCGTCGGGCGGGCCCTCTACGACGGGGCCGTGTCGCTGGCCGACGCGGCTGCGGCGGCCGGCGAGTCGGTTTCGTGAGTCCGATAGCCTCGATCCGGCAGAGTCTGCCCTCCTTGCCGAGAGTTCGCCGGAAATGCCATTCCGGTGGGGGGATGCGAAACGCGGCTCAATTTCCCACCGTCGGTCCGCCGACCGCTAATGGGCAGGAGGCGTCGTGAGTTGCCACGGCGTCCGCAGCACCCTTACCATCGTTCTCATGGCCACCGACGTTCGCCTCAAGGAACAGTTGCCCGATCTGACGCGGCGGATTGTCGCGACCTATCGTGACACACCGACGATCCACTACCTCGGCCACTGTCCGCTGCCCAATTACGAGTCGATTGTCGCGATCTGCGAAGACCTGAAGGAGATCCTCTACCCCGGCTACCGGAGGCGGGAGAATCTCCACCTCGGCAACGTCACCTACCACGTCGGGGACCTCGTCGACGGTCTGCACGACAAGCTCACCACGCAGATCGGCCGTGCCTTGCGACACAGCGTGTCGGCGCAAGAGGCTGCTGCGGCTCAGGGCCTTGAGCCGCCAGTGGTATCGGCCGCCGTGCAGCATTGCGTGGAAGAGGCCGACTTCGAGGCCCTCGGGCAGGCCAAGGCGGTCGAATTTCTGGAGCGGATTCCCGAGGTGCGAAAGATTCTGGCCACCGATGTGCAGGCCGCCTACGACGGTGATCCAGCGGTGCGGACGCTTGATGAAATCATCTTCTGCTATCCCGGGCTGGAGGCGGTGACGATCCATCGGCTCGCCCACCTGCTGCACTCCCTGGAGATCCCGCTCATTCCGCGGATGATGGCGGAGTGGGCCCATTCCCGCACCGGGATCGACATCCACCCCGGGGCCACCATCGGCGGCCACTTCTTTATCGACCATGGCACGGGCGTGGTGATCGGCGAGACCTGCGAGATCGGCAGCCACGTGAAGATCTACCAGGGCGTGACGCTCGGCGCCGTCTCTTTCCAGACCGATGCCGACGGCCATCTCGTGCGGGGGACGAAGCGGCATCCGACGATCGAAGACGGCGTGGTGATTTACGCCAATGCCACGATCCTCGGCGGAGCCACCCGGATCGGACACCACTCCGTGATCGGGAGCAACGTGTGGCTCACCCGCTCCGTCGATCCGCATACGACGGTCGTGCTCGAGAAGCCCAAACTCCGCATGCGGGGCGAAACCCCCGACCCGAAAAACGACTATCAGATCTAGGTTGCGTCCTGGCCTGGCACCGCCTTGCAGTGTGACGAGAGGGGTTGCCCGACCCATGGAGCGGGCGTTAGCAGCAAGCGAAGGCGGGATGC
>JAYQOK010000230.1:0-3565 GCA_038144795.1 Candidatus Kuenenia sp.
CATCGGCCTCCTCCCACAAGAGCCGATCATGCTCGGGGCTCTTCGCAAAGGCGATGTTGTCGAGGATCGCCGCCTCTGTCTTGACGCCAAACCCTTTCACATCACGGACCCGGCCATCGCAGCAGGCCTGCTCGAGGGCGTCGAGGGAATCGATCCGCAGTTCGTCGACGAGCGCCTTCACCTTCTTCGGGCCAAGGCCAGGCACCCGCATCAGTTCGAAAACCACAGCGGGGATCTTGGCCTTGAGTTCGTCGAGTAGGGGGAGCCGCCCCGTATCGAGCAGCGTCTCGATCTTACCGGCCAAATCGGCCCCGATGCCGTCGATGTCGGTGAGCTTCCGATCCGGGGCAGCCCGCACGCTTGCCAGCGATTCCACCATCCTGGAGATCGTGTGGGCGGCATTGCGGTAGGCCCGCACGCGAAACACGTTGCCCCCCTGATACTCCAGGAGGTCGGCCACGTGGTCGAAGACGCTGCTAATGTCGCTGTTGGTCACGGGTGGCCGGCTTTCAAGGCGGGCCCCAGTCAGCGGAACAGTTGAGACCGCCGCCGGTCGTGATGAGGCCGCTACTGCTGCGAACGAATCGGCAAGGCGGCGGTCGGGTAGCCGCCGGGGGTCCGGCCGGAAGCATACGCGGCAGGCTGCGACGAGGGAACCGCCGACGGCCAACTCGGGGCTGCCTGCTGACTCGGATGCCAGGTCGACCCCACTGCCTGGCTGGGATGCCAGGCTGATGTTGCCCGGATCGTTGGCTGCGTCTGCGTGGTATGGCCAGTCGGCTCGAGCAACTTGGGGAAGGCGCCCGTGGCCGGGCCTGGGCCGGTACCCGGCAGCACTGGCATCTGAGTGGCTCCGTTTCCACCCCCCTGGGCCGGTGCCGCCGACGGCCACACGGGTGACAAAGATGGGGCAGCCGACGACTGCGGCTCCGGAGGGCTGCCAGTCGGTGACTGGCCGTTGCCATTGTGGTCTCCATGGATGCCGTTGGGGGTGCCATTCATCGACGGCGTCCGCGGAAGCTCGGGAATCGGCCGGAGCGACGGCGTGGGGGCGAGGGCCGGCGGGGCCGTGGGCTGGAGCTGGGGCTGCTGCGGCGCGGGCGTCGCATAGGTGCCGCTCTGAGGGACAACCTGCTGGAAGGTTGATTGAGGCGCGGTCTGCGGGGGCAGAGTTGGGGCAGCAAAACTCGACTGCCCCGGCACGAGCTGCTGCGGCACGTCGGCCCCGGCCGCACCCCATGCCTGCGGCGAGGTCTGCACCGGCGCGGCAAACGGACTGGCGCCTGTCGCAGCGGCCGGATATGCGTTCGGCGAAGTGTACCCCGGCTGCATCTGGACATACTTCGTCGAATAGACGGCCCGGTACTGGGTGACGGGCACACTCACCGGCTGATTCTGATAGCTCGTCACTGGCTGCATGCACTCGACCGGGCAGCCCGTGCAGGGATCGATTTCGCACGACGGCTTGTAGGTGGTGACCGGCACACATTGATACTTGGTCTGATAAGTAGTCTCCGGCACGTAACTCACCTGCTGCACTGGCACCATCACCGGCGGTGGTGGCGCAGGCACGGGAACGGGTGCCGGCACCGGCGCAAAGGCGGGCGCGACTGCGTAGGCCGGGGGGGCCTTCTTGAAGCAGGATTGGCAGCCGGCGAAGAGGCCCGACAGGCAGCACTGGCCGCTGGACGGCCGCACTCCTCCAACCACCGCACCGCCGGCCAGCAGCACGATCATCATCATCTGTCGAGTCACCATCGCTCAGTCCTCACAAAGTGTTCTGGGTGGCTGCCGGATTCGGGCAGATCCACGACACGCAACACTAGGTTGCGCAGCGGTGCGCACGCTGAAAAAAACCGGGAGTGAATTTCGTGAATTCACTTCAGTGGCTCTGCACAATCGGTGCGAGCCATGCAACCCTCACGATCCGACCGTCTGCAGCGTGTGCTGCCGCTCCTCGAAGCGGTCGTACAGCTGAAACAGGGCCTCACGGAGGTTGGGCCCCTGCCGGGCAAATGCCTCGCCAAGATCGGTGTGCGTGATCACCGCTCCGAGCCAACGCTCGGCCTCGGGCAACTGCCGCACGATCGCCCCCAGCGTGGCGACGGTGGGCTCATGCTGCACGAGCACCGGCAGCCCAGCCGGTCCATGGCTCGTCACGAGAAGCCTGCATCCGCTCCAGCGGGCCGCCAGGAGAGTGGCCCAGCGGCCAAACCGACCAAGCCGCTCCCAGCTATCGAGGCAGACAAGGCTCGACACCGGTACCCCCAGCACCGCTGCGATCGCCGTTGCTGCATCCCGCCACCGCCCGCTGCCGAGCCGGCAGATGACTGTCGGTTGGCCGCAGGCCTCGGCCTCTTCCCGGAGCCGGTTGAGCAGGGTCGACTTGCCACTGCCGTGGGGCCCGGCGATGACCGCCCGTCCCCCGAGTGCGGCGAGGCGATTGAGCAGGCCGACCAGATCGATCAGCTGGCCTTCGGCATCGACCGGAGCAATCTGGCCAGGCCGTGTCCAGCGTGTCGTAAACGGGTTCGCCTTCACGATCATGCCTCCGCGACGGCCGCCGCTCGGCTGTCGACCCGCTGGGCGGGCGGGATCGTGCCGACGTCGAAAACATGCTCAGAGACAAAATCCCGGCCGCCGACAAAAAAGATTCGCACCCTGACACACCAGCGGATCTTCACGATCACTCCTTCATAAGAGAGCGGGCTGGCAGGCAGGTCGGTGCCAAACGAGCCCGTCATCATGGCTGGCGGAAGCAACTCCTCGTCCGTGATTCGCTGGAAGGAGTGGACGCCGAGATCCTCTTCTCCCTTGCCTTCGGTATACCAGGCGATCGAGTGCTCCAGGGCCCGTACCTCGTCGTGGCCAAGGCCCGACATCTCATAGCGAACCGCCAGCCGGTCGTGGGGCTGATACCGGCGATCAGCATGGTCAAAGAACATATCGACCTGCGGCTGGCTACGACCTCGATCCTGGCTGCGCGTCATCCCGCCACCTCCTCGACCGTCGGCCGCGCAGGGCGTGCCGCCGCCCCGGCAGGAAACACCGCCACCGGAAACACACGACAAAACGCCGGCCAGCGTTCAGGCACCCCGCGGACGACAAACCGCCAGGTCACCACGTTGTGCTCGGAATGAAAAGAGTGCATGGCCCGCTCGGGCAGTCGCACGGTTGCCTCAGCCTCAAACCGCGCCGCCGGGGAAAGCTCGACCTCCCGCCACTGCTTGATCAGTTGGCTACAGACCACCGCCCGCTCGGTTCGTGTGTCGGTACCTTGCGGGATGGTGGCCTGCTCTTCGAGTTCCAAAAACAGTTCGAGTGAGCGGAGCACGCCGCTACCCCCTTGGGCCACGAGCACCTCATACGAGCAGCCGGGCCACAAGGGATGATTCGACACCTCCACCTGCGTCGGCCCCACCGAAGTCGCCAGGATCAGCCCGCGGATAAACACCACAATGCCGCCGATTCCCCCCACCGCTAACGGCACGATCTGCCCGAACAGCAGCCAGTCGCTCCGCCCCCCCATGAGGTCCAGCCCGGCACCGACCGCCGGCACCCCGCG
>JAYQOK010000231.1:0-3550 GCA_038144795.1 Candidatus Kuenenia sp.
ACCTTGTAGCGGGCCTCAAGATCGACGACCTCGATGTCGTCGATCACCGTGTCTTGGTCACCAAGCCGGTCGCCGAGCGTCCGTTCGTCGCCGAGGCTCATTTCAGCAGTGGGGCGACGCTTTGCGGCACCGGCGAACGTGGCTTCGTCGCTAAGGCTTTTTTCATCATCCATTGGCATCTCTCCCACTGCTCACGCTGCTATTCACCATACCAGTCGCTGCACCACTCCCACACGTTCCCGTGCATGTCATACAGACCCGCCGTAGGGGTCAGAACGGTCGCCTGGTCTGAGTGCTCACCGGAGCCTCTCTCGTCGGCGTGCGGACCGTGGCGGCAGACCCCGATTCCGAAACCTTTCTATCTTTCTGGGCACGCGTTACAACGCACCGCAATCCGACGTTGGAATACCTTTTTGTTCCCTCGTACGAATTTCTACGATGCGAGGCAACCGACTCCCTCGGAAACGTGTAACAACCTCCGCGGAGAACTCGCTCGCTGCCGGTTGCAGGCCCGGTGGGATCGGTGGCCCCGGCATTGGAATCGTAATCGGCATGCCAGTCAGCGCACCATTCCTGGACGTTTCCGTGCATGTCGAAGAGGCCCCACGCATTGGGCCGCTTCGTCCCCACGGGATGCGGGGCATCACCCGAGTTATCTTCAAACCATGCGAACTCTTCGAGCCGGCTGGCGTCATCTCCAAATCCGAAGTCGGAGGTCATGCCTGCCCGACACGCATATTCCCATTCCGCCTCCGTCGGCAAACGGTACACACGACCGGCCGCTTTCTCGGCGGCCAGGGCTGAAAGAGCTGCGCAAAACGCCACCGTATCATCCCACGATACGCCCGTCATCGGCTTCGCATCCGCTTCCTTGCCCGGTGGCAAGGCCCCCATCACGCTCTGCCATTGGGCAGTAGTCACCTCATGTACTCCAATAAAAAACGGTTGCGTTAGTGTCACCTGATGCGGATCCAGTCCCTCGAATCTCGGATGCCCCATTGTGAAAGACCCAGCCGGTAGCAGCCGCAGTTCCATCCCCACCGAGTTTTTCAATGGCGGAAGCGCGGCAATTATCTCGGGCGAAAGATCGGCGAGCGTCGACTGCGGGAGTTCGCCGTACACCGGAGCCGGGATATCTCCGAGCCGCTCATCACGTACCAACTGCTCAACCCGCTCTGCAGTAAGCGCCTCCGGAAGCCACTCGTTTGCGACGGTCTTAAAAGCCACGGCTTCGGCAACGATGCCCACCGCTTTCGTCCACTCGGCAGCGTCGACCGCATTCCGAAACTTCACATAACAATCCTCGAGCAGTTCCTCGGCAACCGCCGCATACGCCGGCATCTTCAGGAACCCTGAAGCGGAAGCGGCGTCGGTCGCAAGAGCATTCCGAATGATCTCAACCGCTTTCGTGTTCTCACTTCTGCCGAGGGCGGCTGCCGCGTCGATCAACAGGCGGCCTGCCATCAGTGGGGTGATTTGGTCCTCCCTCATTCCTGCAGATCGAGCCCCAAGCACAGCAAGTTCGACTTGTTTTGCATCCAGCTTCGATACCGCCGCCTGGCCTTGCTTCAGCCAAGACTGCCGGATCAAGGTTCCTGCTTTTGCCAACCAATCAGGTGAAACATTTGCACTCTGGGCATTCCGGAAAGCCCGGTTCGCATCGTCAAGCCTACCTTGCACCGCAAGCTCGAAGGCACGCGCCGCCTCGATGTCTGCTTCAGCCACCAACACACTGGCACGGCCAGTTGGTGACAAGCGGCTTCTTTTTGCGCGATCCACATCTGACGCGGCCCCGGAAAGGTCGGCGGGCGTTGCGGACAGCTTTGCTCGGGCACGGCCCACCAAGGCCGCCGTGTCGTCGGGGTCGATCACGAGCGCATCGTCCCAGCGTTGCTGGTCGATCGCCCTGGCGAGCGACCATGCCCGCACGTTCGACCGAATCCACAACCCCGCGGCGGTGACGGTAAACACGGCCAGAGCCACCACACCCACGAGCCGAGCAATCGCCAGAAACTCCTTCGCCCGCGCCTCCTCTGCGTACGCCGCACGGGTTTTCGCCAAGAGTTCTGCAAACACGGTGTCGTTGATTTCGGCCGCTGAACTGGCAAACTCGTATTGTTGACCCAATTTGATTGCGTCCTCATAGGCTCCAGCTTTTGCCGCAGAGAGCGCAGCCAGTGCGTTCTGCCGCAACGCCTGAAGGTGGATCATGCGATCAAGACAGACGTCCACGAAAGCTGTCCGCCGAGATTGGGGAATTGCAGCAAGTAACTTCTGTGCTTCTTCGAACCGGCAGGCCTTTCCAAACTTGTCAGCCTCTTCCAGCCGGCTGGAGATGTCGGCCTCGATTTTCACCTCACGTTCCAAAAGCGCTTGTCGCAGTTTCTGGACCTCTGCCTCCCCAGGCATCACCGCGAGATATTGCTCCACCGTGGGCAAGAGCCCGTCGAGTTGGTTTGCGGCAACTGCATCTTTGATTCGTCTTGACAGATTCCGCGTTTTCCGGAGATCCCTCTCAGCCTGCTCTCGGATATTCTCCACATCGGGCGTGACGGCCGAAGGTGCGATCGTTGCGAGGACGCGTAGCGCATTCTCGTAGTCGTGCGCTGCGAGACTCTCTTTCACCGCCGCAACTGCCTCGTCGCGGGCGGCAATCTGCCTGCGTTGACGTTCCACGAGTTGGGTGCGGAGCTTTTTGACATCTTTTCGATCAGGCCGAAGAGAAAGCAGTTTCTCAACATCTGGCAAAAGGTCATCGAGGGTCTTCGTAGCGATCCGCTCCCTGACGCGTTTCTCCAGACGGTCTGCCGCCGCCAGCGTGTCGTTCATGCGGGCGATCATCTGCGAGGCAGACTCCCGCATGCCGCGGCGGCGGAGCACAGTTTGCCGCATTGCTTCCGGAATGCTGTTCAGCGAGAGAATCGCCGAGACATAGTCGTGCGCCGCTTCGTGCTTGCCGGCTTCCACCATTGCATCAGCTGCCTGTCGCTCCTGCTTGGTGCGCGCCTTCTTAACCTTGGCCAAAAATTCAACCGCCCAGTTTCTAAAATCGAGTAATTTCGGGTGCGACTCCTTCTGCAGCTGTGTGGCTACGGCGACAGCACCGTCAAAATTACAGTCGCCAAGCAGCCCTTCTGCCTCAGCCTGCTTTGCGGCCATCTCAGTCCGGCGGCTTTCCGCAATTGACAACTGCCTCGCCCCACACGATCCACAGATTTCGTCCCAGATCCGAATCGCATCGCTACACGCAAGGCAAGGGGCAAGGAGTGATTCGGCGCATCCTTTACAAAACTTTCTACTCGGATCGTTATGCACTCCGCATGTCGGACACCGTCCTTCGATGGCCTCGCTCGAAGCAACGACGGTGGCCATCCGAATGCTCGTTCGTAGCGAGTCCCGCAATTCTCTTGCTGTCTGATACCGGTGGTCTTTACGGTCCTCAAGCGCCCGAGTGAGCACATCTTGAAGACTTGCGGGCACATGCCGAACAGCGATTACCTTCGGACTTCTTCCCGTGACCATTTGGTAGACCGTCGCGGCGAGACTCCAG
>JAYQOK010000232.1:0-3418 GCA_038144795.1 Candidatus Kuenenia sp.
ATCCCGCGTTCGATCACCGCGAGCTGCGTACGGGAAACTCGGTCATTCTCTTTGGGAGGCATTTCTAGGCCGTCCCACCGCACGGCGGCGAGGAGCGTCCCCTGATCGGAGGCTCCCGGCACGATCGCCGGCTCTCCAGACTCTCCCCCGACGAGCAAGCCGTCGCGATCGGCAACGCTCAGGCCGCCCTTGATGTCGTCCGCGGCATCTCCGTGGCAGCCGAGGCACTTCTGCCTCAGCAGCGGCAGCACGTCGAGCGCAAAGGCACGTTCCGCCTCCTCGCTCGCGTGGGCTCCTGCGAACGTGACCAACGACAGCGTCACCAGCACCGCGAGGCCCAGCAGCATCGTCGTGTTACGTTGAAACCAGTTCGTCACTCGCTCCTCCCGCGGCTCCGTTGTCTGCTTTTTAAAAGGATAGCCCGGTCAATGGCACTTTCGCAACGACTCCCGAGCTCATGAGCGGCTCGTCTCTGAGCTGGATGTCGCCGCCGCAGTTCGGGCACGCAAGTGGAAACTCCTCCCCGACCCTCGACATCAGCTTGGCCCAGGCAATCCGTGACGTGTCGTGGGAGCGGGGCTTTTGATTCGGATTCGCGTCACAACAGCCCCCCGTGGCGCGACCGCCGGCCGCATGCCCACCGGTCACAGCCTCGCGCCGCTTGCCGATGTTCCCTTTTGTCCTGCGCCGTGACGGCGGGCCTGAGCTTGTGATTCGGCGCAAAGACGCCTGGCTTTCTTCAAGGAGGCAGGCGATGCCGGTGCTTGCGCGGCGGCGGTACGAGATCGGCGAGCCGGTCGAGGAACTCAAACGGCGAGAGTTCGACGACGCTATTGGCTCCCGGCCGTATAGACTTTCTGCCGCGGCCCGGCCTAGTTGGCGGCTTTGTGTCGCGGCGAGCAAGTCGGCGGCCGCAGAAGTTCGGGGCAGAGGCTCAATGATGAGCGCTGACCGCTTCGCTTACCTGCAAGGCCCGCGAGCGATAGAGGAAATCGATGATGTTGCCCTCGTGCGGCTGCAGCCAATCAAGCTTCGTGGTCGGGATCGGCCCGAGGTTGAGGCGGTCGATGTGGGTGGCATCGATGAGCTGCCGCTGAAAGGCCTCGTCATCAGTGATCGCCGAACAGACGAGCGTCGGCCCGATCGCCTCGAGCATCTTCGCCTGCGGGCACTCGACCACGCTCACAAACGGAAACATGTATTCCGCCTTGGCGATCTCGGGCTCGGGAGTCGCACAGTGTACCACCGTGGGCCGCAGCCAGCCGCACCGTTCGCCCTCAACAAACCGTGGACCGTAGGGCTCCGTGGCATGCGTGACGCCGGGAGCCTTCAGGTGCCCGTCGATCTGCGCCCAGATCGCTTTGGCTGCCCCCGGAATCGTGAAGGCCGCGAGCTTTGCCTCGGGGTCCTGCGGCGGCTTGACGTCGATGGGGCCGAGCCGCGCGGCAAGGGCTTCGGCGATGGCCTTGGTATGCCGGCTGGCGTAGATCGCCGAGGCGTTGATGCAGCCGCGGCCGCTGTTGATCGCCACGCTCTCGGCCATCATGTCGAGGTGGTCCTCCCAGTCGTCCACGCAGTCGTCGCCGAGGATGATCTTGGAGAAGCCCGGGCCATGCACCTGCACCCCGGGGTTACCGCGATACTGCTCGACCGTTTTTGCGCTGCCAAAGATCATGCTGCGGCCGCAGGCGGCAAGAATTCCAGCACCGACGTCGGTGGCGCCAGGATAGAGCCCGATCGCCTCGGCAGGAATGCCGGCCTCCACCATCGCGGCGGCCATGCGATAGGGCGTCCAGGGTTCCTGACTACCGGGCTTCATCACGAGGCCCACGCCGAGGGCGATGACCGGCAGCCAGAGCGTGTGAACGCCGGGCGAGTTGGAGGGAAGCACCAGGCCGAGCACCGGCGACTGCGCCTGGTAGCTGACCGTGACGCCGCGGTGTTCGACACCATAGCCCTTCCAAAAGATGGCAGGATCAAGGCCGCGGGAGAGGGCGTCAAGCATGCGATCCATGTTTGAGAGCACGAACAGGTTTTTCTGCATGTTGGCCCGGGAGAGCGATTCCGGGAGCCCGGTGGTCGCCGACTGCTGCTTCACGAAGTCGTCGGGCGTCTGCTGCGCATCGCCAATGGTGAGCGTGCCGTGAGCGTACAAATTGCCGGCGGTCTGGAGCCGCTCGACAATCTCTTCGGCGTCGATCGCAAGCAAAGCAGCCCGGGCCTGAGCCGCTTTCTGTAGATCACGACCCACGATGGCTCCACCCACCTGGCTCACTTCGGCGACCGGTTCTCCGGTCATGAAGTGAACGAGCGTTTCCCGCTCGAGTGACTCATATGGTTTGCCAAAACGCCAGGCAGGAAGGTGCATCAGTAAACTCCTACGGTTGTGGTTGCGGCGAGGGCGCGGAACGGACGCACACCGCTGATGCCGTCCCACGGGTATTTCACATAAGGAAGCTCCCGCTCCCCCTCGTCTCGTTCGAGAAAGCCGGGGATAAACGTTTCTTTCGTGAGTGTGGTGAGACGAACACGGCCCGTGCCGCCATAGGGAACGACCTCATCGGGATTGTCGAAGTTGACTACTTCGATGACAGCGCGGGGCTGAGGAGCATAGTAGGCGATGGTATAGCCGTCGGCCGGCACCACCGGCCGGGACGCCGCCAGGCCCATGAGGGTGTTGCCGTAGGTGGGCGTCATAAAAGCCCCGTCAAGGAGTTCCTCGACCGCGAAGCGGGTCCACTGCGGCGTGAACTCAGTGCCACCCGAAAAGATGCCAGTGATCCCCACCTTACCGATCGTCGTGCCCTTTTTCTCGAGCGCGAGTGCCAGCGACTCCAGCAGTTTCGGCGTTGTGAACATGCAGCGGATGTCGTGGCCCGCCTCCAGGATCGTGATCGCTTGGTCAATGCAGTGCTGCTTGTAGGCCTCGAGATGCTCCATCCAGCCTTTCTGGATCAGTTTGATCACCCAGCGGGGATCGAGATCGACGCAGAAGCAGATGCCACCTCGATACTGAGCGAGATGCTCAATCGAGAGCCGCAGCCGCCGTGGCCCCGACGGCCCAAGCATCAGCCAGTTGGCCCCCTTTGGAAAATACTCCTCGGGCAGCGTGTCGCTGAACATTTCGTAATCGGTGCGGAAGTCGCGGGAGTTGTACCGCGATTTCGGAATGCCGGTCGTGCCGCCGGTTTCGAAAACATAGGCCGGTTGGTCGGCCATTCCCTTGGGTACCCAACGGCGAACCGGCCCGCCCCGCAGCCACTCGTCTTCGAATGGAGGAAATTTTTTCAAATCATCGAAGCACGTAATTTCGGTGAGTGGGTCAAATTTCAAAGATTTGGCGTAGTCCAGCCAAAATGGGCAGCCGGTCGTTTCGTGGAAGTGCCAGGCGACGGTCTCAACGGTGTGGGCGTCGAGG
>JAYQOK010000233.1:0-3408 GCA_038144795.1 Candidatus Kuenenia sp.
AAGCTGCAGAAGAAGGGTCACCTGGAACAATATATTTTTTTTCTGGGCGTAGATATTGTTTTCCCATGATCTTAATTGTTTTTCTTTTTCCATCATCTTTTATCGTAATTGGGTAATTTAAAAATTTAAGCATCAACTCTGTGTGATCTCTTTGAGCATTGGGGGCAGTGATCGTAGTTAGACCATGACTGTTCATTCCAGCTAAAATACATGCAGAAACTATCTGAGCAGAAGGCTTATCTACATTAATTTCTGTTTGCACTGAATTTTCATACCCCTTAACATTTACAGGTAAATAATTTTTATTTTTTGGATAAAAGCTTGCAAAAAATTTTTCCATTAGTGGAATAATTCGAATAGGTCTTCCAGATAACGACTTATCTCCAATTAGTTTTGCATTGACAGGAGATGTAGATAGTAAGGCGGTGAGCAATCTTAGGGTTGTCCCACTATTGTTGAAATTAATCGTTCCTTTAAATTTTTTAAATCCAATACCAAGACCAAAAATTTTGTATTGATTAGGAGCAACTTTTTTAATTGGAATGTTTAATTTTTTAATAGCGTGAATAGCTGTCTGAACATCCTCGCCATCTGAGACGTTATAAACTTCAGAAATTCCATAACATTGCGACAGTATAATGATAGATCTTATTCCAATTGATTTATCTCCAGGTAGATTAATCGAGCCATTAATTGAAATATTATTATTAGGTAAAAACCACTTTTTAATTGCCATTTGTAGTCGAATTATATAAACGCACCCTTAATATTACAAATTAATAATATATGGCAGATAAAAATTGGGGCATAAAAATTTATTGTGAGTGTGGTGCGAAATACTACAGCATGAATAAAAAAGATAAAATCTTATGCCCAGTTTGTTCTGTAGAATATCTTCCAGAAGATTTAAATTTGCGCACTGCTTCTATTACGGTACCAAAAATTGAACCTCAAAAGAAATTGGACGATATAGAAAATATTGATGATACCCCAGAAGAAGAATCAGATGACATTATAAGTCTTGATGATCAAAAAGAAATAGAAGAGTCAAATGAAGAATTTAAGCCAGACTAAATTCTGAAGTTGCTTCCTAAATAATACTTAATTGCATTTTTATCACTAGAAATTTTTTGAGTTGTTCCCTCGACTAAAATTTGTCCATCTTTAATCAAGTAAGCTTTGTCTAAAATGTTTTCAATAGCCCAATAATTGTGATCTGTAATTAGTATAGAAAGTCCCATATTTTTTAATTCTATTATAAATTCTTTAAGCGAGTGAATAGACAAGGGGTCGAGTGCTGCACAAGGTTCATCAAGTAATAATGCAGATATATTAGGATTACATATTCTTTGAAGAATAGAGACTTTTTTATATTCTCCACCAGAAAGAAAATTTGCTTTTGTTTTTTTTAAATAACCTAAGTCAAAATATGATAATAAAGAATCTATCTTATCACTAATTTCAGTTTTATCTTTAATATGAAGTTCAAGAATTGCATAAAGGTTATCTTCGGCTGTCATATTTCCAAAAAGACCCTTGTGCTGTTCTAAAAGACTTAACCCTTTTTGACTTCTAAGATGAATGGGAAGATTATTAATAATTTCATTATTAAATGAAATTGTACCTTGATCTGGAAATATTTTGCCTATTATTAAATTAAACAAAGTTGTTTTACCAGAACCATTAGGCCCTAATAGTCCGACAATTTTACCTGGCTCAAGGGTTAAAGATATATTTTTAAGTATAGGTTTTTTTCCTAGCGATTTTGAAATTTTTTTTACTTCTAGTATTTTGTTATTATTTTTTTTTAAATCAAATATATTATTTTTATTGAGACTTTTATTTTCAATTATCTTGAATTCCTTTTTAATTAGAAAAGTTTCATTTTCTTTTTTTAAATCTTTGGATGGTTTTTTTATTTTAAATTCTTTTTTCAATAAAAAGGAATTTTTATTTGGTTCTATATTTGCAGTAACAACAATTTTTTCCTTATTCATTTAAATTTTTTTGCAATTACTTTGTCATATTTTGAATACATGTAAGCTATTGCATCATTAGTTAAAGTATTTATTTCTACAATATCACAATAAGCAATGTGAGATAATCCCATGGTTAAATCCTTCATTACCACATTTCCATTTATAAAAATTAGATTTTTCTTCCCATAATGTTGTGCAGAATCTGCGTTAATTAGGTAACTTTTATTTTTAATAACTACTTTTTCATTGTAGTGAGTTACTTTTTCCTTTTTGTCATAAAGTCCTTTTTTTGACAAAATTTCAATTATGGATTGATCCTTTTCTAGTTTGGTGAAGGAATGGGGATCTATCAAATGGATTAGATCTGGTTTGTCTTGGTATACAAAAGACTCCACAGCTTTTGTTGTAAAAATTTGTCCTTTATTATCCATCGACTTGTATTCAGTGTTGGTAAATGTATTTTTTGCATTTTGTTTTTTTTCTTGTTTTTCAACATTTGTTATTTGGGTATTTTCAACTTTTATTACATTACTGTATTTGCCAGGTAAATAATAGTAAGTGAAAAAAAGAACTAAAAAAATAAAAAAAAATAAAATACTTTGAATTGTTGTTTTTATTTTCATACTTCTTAAGAATTTAAGTAAGATAAAATATTGTGCATGTGCACCAATCCTAAAACTTTATTATTTTTAGTAATTACAAGCGCAGTTATTTTTTCTTTATTCATTAAGTTTAATGCATCAATAATTAAGTAATTGCTTGATATTGTTTTTGGTTTTTTAGACATGATATCTTTTGCATGTTTATTAAATATGTTTTTAAATTTTTTTATGGCTCTGTTCATATCTCCATCAGTAATAAAGCCACAGACTTTTTTATTTTTATTTATCACAATGGCACATCCCAATCTTCCAGATGAGATGGTCATTACTACTTTTTGAATAGTTGAGTTTTCTTCGACAATCGGTATTTTTTTTCCAGAGATCATTATTTCGGAAATTTCGGCTAAATTTTTACCCAAAGATCCTCCTGGATGAAATTTACCAAATTTTGTTTTGTTAAATTTTTTTTTGGTAGCCAAACTAATTGCCAAACAATCTCCCAGAGCTAAAAGGTTTGTTGAGCTACTGGTAGGTATCATATTTAAGTTATTACCTCCTGCCTCAATTACTTTTGGCATTAATATTTTGATATTACTTGTTTTTATTAAATTAGATTGTGAGTTAGAACTAATACCAATAATTTTTATGTAGTTTTTTTTTGCAAATTTTAAAAGATTATTTAATTCTGTACTACCTCCACTAAAAGAAGCAATTAACAAAACATCTTCTTTTTTGATCGCACCTAAAGAACCATGGCCAGCATCTGTTGGATCAAGAGTAAAACTGGAAATACCTATAGAAGAAAGAGTGCTAGAAATTTTTTCTAG
>JAYQOK010000234.1:0-3291 GCA_038144795.1 Candidatus Kuenenia sp.
CGGTACGGACGTGGAGATTCTGCTGTCAGCTGACGCCAAGTGAGAGCCACGTGCGAAACGCAGCTCTGACTGCAACGAATGGCTCACGTAACCCGACAGTGCGTCAGAATTTCCGCAGGGGTTGCAATGTATCCCGTGTAGAACGGCCCAAACTCGGCATAGCGGGCGCTCGCCTCGTCAAACCGCATCGTATAGACGATTTCCTTGAGGAAGTCCGGCCGTTTCGCCCACAAGGTCACGCCCCATTCCCAGTCGTCGAGACCAACACTCACCGTGATCAACTGTGTCACCCGCCCTCCAAACGACATGCCGGTGCGACCATGTTCCGCCATGAGTCGGCTCCGCTCAGAGAACGGCAGCGTGAACCAGTTTTCCCCCACCTCGCGTTTCTTATTCATCGGGTAAAAGCAGGCATTTGGCCAGGGGGGGAAATCGGGTTCAAGCCGCGCCCTGCGCATCGTGTCTTCGCGAGAGGCGTAGCCGTGCACCTTCGCCTTGTAGGACGGACTGTCGGCCACCTCCCCCTCTTCAATCAGTCGCTGCCCATACTGTTCGACGGAGGGGACATATTCGCTCACCTCCGTCAGGCTGACAAACGAGTAGGTAGGGATGATCGCGGGGCCGAGACGACCCGAGAGGAGTCGCTGATGCACGGCATCCACCCGATGAGGTGATGGATCTAAGGCCATGATCCCGAAGTCAGCTTTGTGGCCAGGCACGATCCAGCACTGGAGGCGACAGGGATGTTCTCCTGCCGCCGTCTGGTCGCTGGTCAGGGCCGCCACGAAATCGTGGAGACCAGCGTCTCGCTCCGACGCCGCTAGGGACGCCACTTTCGCATGATCAAACCGGTAAAAAGAGTGCGTGACGTGCCACCCAATCACCGGTTCGACGGCGGCTTCAATGGGGGAAGAGGGGGCGGGACTGGAAGCGGAGGCGGGAGGGCCAGCGAAGGTGGAAGGGCGCGACATGACGAAAACCTGTGCGGGAGGTGAAATGAGCCAAAACACCGCAAACCTGCGGTGCTCGCCGATGGCAGCAGTGTACGCCACCAAACAAGTAGTGCACAGCATCGAGCACGACTGTCCGCGGCACTGGGTGGCACGATATGCTAAAACGAACTAAGGAGATTCCGATGTGGTCCGTTCCGCGATCGGTTTCACGACCAGCTGCGACTGGCTGGCTGCGACTGACAGATAGTTTGGCATTTATCACGGCGGGGGAGGCACGGCATGGGACAGGTCATCGTCGATCCGGCAGAACTGCGGCGGTTTGCCGCCCGATTGCGGCACTTTAGTGAAGAAGTCATGGAACAGATGCAAATGGTGCAGCGTCAACTGTCTGCTTTGGGAGCTACATGGCGCGACAGCGAGCAGCAGAAATTTACCGAGGAGTTCGAGCAGCAACTAACAACGTTCAGCCGGTTCGTCGAGGCAACGGGCGAATATGTACCCTACCTAATTCGGAAGGCGGAACGCGTCGAGGAGTATCAGCAGCAGCGGTAACGCCTAGCTGCAGATGAGCACCGATGTCCACGCAAGCAGACGTCAAATCGATCGATACACTCGTTTTCATCAAGACGGCGCTGGCCGCTTTCGCTCACGAAAGTGGTCAGTCCCTGTCAGAGATCGAGATCCAGTCCCAGCGGGCCGTCGACTGGATCACGGTCGATCAGGTGGCCTACTGGAAGGCCGAAGTTCGACGGGCGGCCGATCAGGTCAACAAGGCAATCAAGGATCTTGAGCACTGCCGGGCCTTCAAGAAGGTCGGCGACAATCAGCCCTCCTGCATCGAGGAAAAAAAGGCCCTTGAGAAGGCCCGCCGCAGGCAGGAGTACACCGAGAAGAAGGCGGAGTTGGTGCGGCGGTGGACGCCGACGGTGCAGCAGCAGTTTCGCGAGACGTGCGTGCGGCTCGTCCGCTTTCGGGAAGTGATCGATGTCGACTGCCCCAAGGCGATGGCCCGGCTCGACCAAATGCTGCGTGCGCTTGATGCCTATCGCTCGACGGCGGGCCCGGCGGCTGGCGCCGCCACAGGCTCAACCGGCGGTGTTTCGATGACCCGACCAGCTGATGAATCAGTCCCCACTGCTTCGGCTGCCGCTGAACCTGCTCTCCCCTCACCCCGCGAAGGCACATAGCCCATGCACGTTGGCGATCTGTCGAGTGGCGCATCCAAGATGGCGCTCGCCCTCAAAAACCTGCTGCTCAAGTGGGAGTCAGCACAGGACACCTGGCATGACTCCACCAGCAAGGCGTTTCATAAGGAGCACATCGAGCCGCTCACTCCCGATGTTAAGCAGACCCTTGAGGCAGTGGGACGGCTGGCAGAGGTACTCTCGCGAGCCATCCGTGATGCCAGCGACACGGGTGAATACTGATTGGTTGTTTGCTCACGCTCCCCGCTCTTGGAATGTTCGCCGCTGATGAATCCTCGCTCTTACGACGCCGATGTCCTCCGTTCCCAGTTGGCCATCCTCCGGAAAGCTGCCGCCGATCGATCGGCGCAGGAAAAGGCGATTCGCTCCGCCTACGATTCGGCCGTGCAGAAGGCCGCAACTGAGCAGCGCACCGCAAGTGACTCGCTGCAGCAGGAGCGAGGGGCTGAGATCGAATCGCTCAAGAAAGAGTATGCAGACAAGTTGGCCCACCTTGCGGCCAAGGTCGCTGCGGAACGCACCAAACTCGATGAGCAACGGGCTCAGGCGGCCACCCAGATGACTCGACAGGCCGATGCGCAAGAAAAGAAACTCCACGACGACGACCAATTTGAGGAGACACAGGCTCGTGAGGTTGCCAAGGAAAAAAAGAAGAAACCGCAGCGCCTGTTTTTGAAGTCGGAGCAGGAGCTGGGGAAGATCGCCGGGGCACTGGAGGATTGTGAAAACCGCAGCCGCTCGTTCATCGCGATCACATGTGGCAGCGCTGGCGGCGGGGAGCCCGTAGCCGAGATGCCGACGACGGATGACTTTCCGCAGGGTGTCGAGGTGCTTAAGACGCTGGAACGCCTCGCAACAGGGATTCTTGAACAGACAAAAGCGCTCTGCGGCCTGCCGGCAGCGAAGCGGGTGTTTGCCGGCGGGCTCAAGGCGTCCATCATCATCCTACCTGTGATTCTGGCGATGATGGCGGCAGGGGGAGTGGCATTCGGTGCGCTGGCCGCCAAGATCGACAAACCGCTCATCATTGCGGCGACCGCTGTCACAGCCGTTTTGATTCTGGGTGGCGGGCTTGGCGGGGGCCTCTGGTGGCTGACTCGCGCTCGTCGGCAAGTACGGCAGCAGATCGCGAC
>JAYQOK010000235.1:0-3283 GCA_038144795.1 Candidatus Kuenenia sp.
CGGGTTGGGGATTCTTCGCATCCCCGATAACCACTACCTGTCGAGCCCCGACGATATCTATGTCTCGCCGAGCCATATCCGGCGGTTTGGCCTCCGCAACGGGATGAGCGTCGCCGGCCAGATCCGGCCGCCCACGGAGACGGAGCGCTACTTTGCGCTGCTGCGGGTCGAGGCGATCAATGGAGAAGACCCCGCCAAGCTCTCGACCCGGGTCTTCTTCGACGAGCTCACGCCGCTCCATCCCGATGAGCGGATCGTCATGGAGACGACGGCGGACGAGATCTCGACCCGCGTGATTGATCTGGTTGTACCGATCGGTTTCGGCCAGCGGGGTCTGATCGTAAGCCCACCGCGGGCCGGCAAGACGATTCTGCTTCAGAAGATGGCCAAGGCGGTGCTGGCCAACTACCCCGAGGCCTATGTCTTCATGCTCCTCATCGACGAGCGGCCCGAAGAGGTCACCGACATGGAGCGGCAGGTGAAGGGGCCCTCCTGCGAGGTGATCAGCTCCACCTTCGATGAGAATGCCAGCCGCCACGTGCAGGTGGCTGAGATGGTGCAGGAGAAGGCGAAGCGGCTCGTCGAATATGGCCGCGACGTGGTGATCTTCCTCGATTCGATCACACGGCTTGCGCGGGCTTGGAATTCGGAGGTGCCAAATTCCGGCAAGATTCTCTCCGGCGGTGTCGATTCCAATGCTCTCCAGCGGCCGAAGCGGTTTTTCGGCAGCGCCCGCAAGGTGGAGGAGGGGGGCTCGCTTACCATCATCGCCACGGCGCTGGTCGACACCGGCAGCAAGATGGACGACGTGATCTTCGAGGAATTCAAGGGCACGGGCAACAACGAGATCATGCTCGACCGGCGGCTGGTCGATAAGCGTGTCTACCCGGCCATCGACATCAATCGCTCAGGCACCCGTCGCGAAGAGATGCTGCTCGAGCCGGATGAATACAAGCGGGTGACGGTGTTGCGGCGGGCGTTGAGCGACAAAAATCCGGTCGATGCCATGGAGCTGCTGATTAACCGGCTGGCAAAGACCGCATCCAACAGTGAATTTCTCATGAGCCTGAAGGCCACATGACGCCCGCCTCTCGATCTTCCGCGACCGCACCGCACGAGTTTCCCACGGCCACCGGCTCCTTGCCAGTTGGCATTCGCGTGGCGTTGGTGGTGTCTCGCTACAACGACTCGGTCACTCGGCGGCTCCGCGACGGCGCGGTGCATGCCCTCGCTGCCGCCGGTCTGGCTCCTGATCGAATAGACGTGGCCTGGGTGCCGGGGGCGTTTGAGCTCCCGCTTGCGGCCGATCGGCTGGCTGCCAGCGGTCGGTATGCGGCGGTCCTCTGCCTTGGCGCGATCATCAAGGGGGAGACTTCGCATGATCGGCACATCGCCACGGCAGTGGCGACCGGCATTGAACAGATCGGTCGGACTCGCCGTCTCCCGGTGCTCTTCGGGGTGCTCACCTGCGACACGCTTGCTCAGGCCATGGCTCGTGCGCCGGGCGGGCCTGACGAGGGGTTTGCTGGCAACAAGGGGGCGGAGTGTGCCGCCGCCGCCATCGAGATGATCGCGATCCTGCGGGCCCTGCCTCCGGTGGGCGAATCGCCATGAGCCTTCGTTCCCGGGCCCGTGAGATCGCCATGCAGGCGCTCTACCAGGTGGAGATGCAGCCTTCCGTCGATGCGGCGGGGTTGGAGCGGTTTCTGGTCGGCCGACTGCGGCAGCCGGTGCTCGTCCGCTTTGCGAAGGGCCTGCTCGAGGGCGTGCGGAGCCACGTCGGCGAACTCGACGCGGCCCTCGACGCCCGTGCCGACAACTGGCGGGTGGCTCGCATGGCAGCCACCGATCGCACGATCCTGCGGATCGCGGTGTATGAGATCCTCCATACCGACACGCCGCCGGCTGTCGCGGTCGACGAGGCGATCGAACTGGCCAAGCGGTATGGCTCAGCCTCGTCGGCTCGCTTTGTGGCCGGCATCCTTGGCCGACTGATCGCCGACCGTGCGACTGCCGGCTGATCTAAGCACTCGGAAGGAACATCGATGGCGACCTTTTTTGAACGTCTCAAGGCAGGCCTCTCCAAGACGGCGCAGGTACTGCAGACCGACGTCCGCGACCTTTTCAAGCGGGAGGGCCGGCTCGTCGACGAGGAGTTTCTCGAGGAGCTGCGGGGGGCGCTCGTGCGCACCGACATGGGGCCGGCAGCGGCCGAGGCGATCGTGAAGGATGTGCGGGAGCGACTGCGGGCTCGAGTGGTCGATCCAGAAGTGGTAGTTGATTCGATCCGTCGTGAGTTGCTCGGGCGGCTCGAGTCGACGGCAGCTCCGGTCGCTCTGGCCGGCGAGGGGCCGACGGTGATTCTCGTGACGGGAGTGAATGGCTCCGGCAAGACGACCTCAATCGCCAAGCTGGCTCAGCGGTTTACAAAAGACGGTAGGCGGGTCGTGCTCGGGGCGGGCGACACGTTTCGGGCGGCGGCTGTCGAGCAGCTGGCGATGTGGGCGGGCCGGATCGGTGCCGAGATCATCCGCGGCGAGCCGGGCAGCGACCCGGCCAGCGTGGCCCATCGGGCGGTGGCCCGGGCGGTCGAGGGGGGCTTCGATGTCTGCATCGTCGACACGGCCGGCCGGCTGCAGACCCAGTCAAACCTGATGCAGGAGCTTGGGAAGATTCGTCGCGTGATCGCCAAGCAGATTCCCGACGCGCCGCACGAGACGCTCCTCGTGATCGATGCCACGGCCGGGCAAAACGCCCTCTCCCAGGCCAAGGGCTTCAAGGAGGCGGCCAGCTGCACGGGAATCGTGCTCGCGAAGCTCGACGGCTCGGCCCGGGGGGGGGTGATCGTGCCCGTGACCGAGCAGTTTGGCCTGCCTGTGAAACTCGTCGGGCTCGGCGAGGGGGCTGACGACATGCAGCCCTTCGATCCGCCGCAGTTCGTATCTGCCCTGTTAGCGGGCCTGTTCGCCGAAAGCGGAGCCGCCTGACGTTCTCGCCAACCGGCATATCTTCACATCGCGTTGTCCCGGTCATTGAGACTTTGCGGACGAAGCTGGTAGGTCACTTTTTTGCGGTGCGGCCTCGTCGATACCGGTAAGTGGGCGGGGGGTGAACAGTGTGCCACGGATCGGCGGACCGTGTGTGCATGGCATCCCATGGTGCGAACGCCTCGGGGCCACGACGGTCGTGGCCCGGGCACCGGCCCTCTGATTGGGAGATTTTGAGACCATGAGATTCACCAAGTTCAAACTGCCACACTCGGTGGCAGCCGGCCTGTTGACGT
>JAYQOK010000236.1:0-3222 GCA_038144795.1 Candidatus Kuenenia sp.
CCTTGGTGGGGTTTACGATCATGTCTTCCGAGCGGGCGTTTTCGCCGACGATCATGCCCTCGTAGACCTCGTCACCAGGGCCGATGAACAGGTCGGCCCGTTCCTGGAGGCCGTCGAGCCCGAAGGCCACAGCCTTGCCAGGCACCATCGAGACGAGCACGCCGTTGGCCCGGCCACTCACCTCCCCCTCCATCTCCCGCCAGGCCTCGAAGCGGTGGTGCATGATGGCGGTGCCCTGCGTGGCGTTGAGCACACGGGTCCGCAGGCCGATCAGGCCGCGGGCCGGAATCGAAAAGACGGCATGGGCGAAGTCGCCCCGGTTGCCCATGTGTACGAGTTGCCCGCGGCGGGCGCCGGTGAGCTCCATCACAGGCCCGAGCTTGTCGTGGGGCACCTCCACCACGAGCGTCTCAAACGGTTCGAGTGTCGTGCCCTCTTCCTTGCGGAGAATCACCCGTGGCTTCCCGACAGAGATCTCGAAGCCTTCCCGCCGCATGGTCTCGATCAACACCGAGAGATGGAGCAGGCCACGGCCGGAGACGGCGAAGTTGTCGGTGCCGGCGATCGGCTCGACGCGGAGGGCGACGTTTTTCTCCAGCTCCTTCACGAGGCGGTCCCGGAGATGGCGGGTGGTGAGAAACTTGCCCGACCGGCCGGCCAGCGGAGAGGAGTTGATGCCAAACACCATGCTGAGCGTGGGCTCGTCGACGGTGAGCCGCTGCATCGGACGGGCATCGGTGGGATCGCAGAGCGTGTCGCCGATCTCCACGTCTTCGAGGCCGCTGACGGCCGCGATATCACCGGCGGTGGCCTCATCGTTATCGACCCGGCCGAGTTTGTCGAACAGTTGCAGCCCTGTGATTTTTGCCGGTGCGAGCGTGCCATCGGCCGTCGACCGCACGATCGTCTGCCCCTTTGTGAGCGTGCCCGACTCGACGCGGCCGATGGCGATCCGGCCAACGTAGTCGGACCAGTCGAGCGTGGTCACGAGCATCCGTAGCGGCGCGGTCGGATCGACGGCGGGGCCGGGAATCTTGTCGAGCACCAAATCGAGCAGCGGCTCCATCGTGCCCTCCCGGACGGCCGGATCGTGGGAGGCGAAGCCGCCGCGGCTCGAGGCGAACACATAGGGAAAATCGGCGAGGTCGTCATCGGCGCCGAGTTCGAGGAACAGGCCGAGGATTTCATCGAGCACTTCTAGCGGCCGGCCGTCAGGGCGGTCGATCTTGTTGACCACGACCACCGGCCTCAGCCGGGCCTCGAGCGCCTTCGAGAGCACAAACCGTGTCTGTGGCATCGGCCCTTCGGCCGCATCGACAAGCACGAGCGCCCCGTCGGCCATCCGCAGCACCCGCTCCACCTCGCCGCCGAAGTCGGCGTGGCCGGGGGTGTCGATGATGTTGATCTTCACTCCCTTCCACATGACGGCGATATTTTTAGCCAGGATCGTGATGCCCCGCTCCCGTTCCAGGTCGTTGGAATCGAGGATTCGTTCGCCCGAGAGCTGGCTGGCCCGAAACTGGCCGCTCTGCCGAAGCAGGCAGTCGACAAGCGTCGTCTTGCCGTGGTCGACATGGGCGATGATGGCGATGTTGCGGATGTCGGAACGGCGCACGGCGGTGCCGGACGGCATCTTTTCGGCGGGGGCGGTAGACATGGAGGGACCAGGGGCGTCATGCCCCTGGCAATGGAGGTGGGAATTCAATGGAGACGATGGGGATCGAACCCACAACCCCCGCCTTGCAAAGGCGGTGCTCTCCCAATTGAGCTACGTCCCCGAACAAGCGAACTGCGCGCGCCAAGATTCGAACTTGGGACCTCTACCTTATCAGGGTAGCGCTCTAACCAACTGAGCTACGCGCGCGGGCGATACGCCGTCGTTCCTAAGAGTTTAGGGGTGGCGGCAGTGAATTCAAAGGGGTGGGCTGCCGCCCGGGCAAACAGAAAAATGGCGCTGGCGCATCAACGGGTTACGGATAGGTTGTTCAATGGTCCTACCACGGAAGGAGCATGCCATGACCCGCCACCAAGTATCGTTTCCCAAAAAAATTCGTTGCTTTGTCCCGCTCGTTTGCTGTGCGGCGTCGATCTCGCCGGCTGCCCTGAATGCCGCACAGCCCACCGTTGAATACGCCCTGGGGCTCAAGCCATATCAGGGAGATGTCGACTGCGATCAGCCCACCGGCGAACGAGCTGCGGGCGCCACGATAAAAATGGAGAAAGAGGGAGATGTCACGGCATGGGTGGTGCGTGACGCTGCCGGTCAGATTCTGCGCAGTTTCGCAGATACGAATGGGGATCGTGTTGTTGACCGGTGGAGCTACTACAAGGATGGTCAGGAGGTCTATCGCGACATCGACGCCAACTTTAACGCCAAGGCCGACCAGGCCCGTTGGCTCAATAGCGCGGGGAGTCGCTGGGGCCTCGACAGCGATGAAAACGGATCCCTTGATTCGTGGAAGGCGATCTCGCCAGAGGAAGCGACTGAGGAAATCGTCGCGGCGCTGGGCACTCGCGATGCAGCCCGCTTTCGGCGGCTGCTGCCAACAGCGGCGGAGATCGAGGCGGCGGGCTTTGAGGGAGCCCTCCTAAAGGATGTCACGCAGCGGGTGGCAGCAGCGGCTACGGGCTTTGTCGCACTCGCTCGTGATCAAAATCAGATCAGTCCGCAAACGAACTGGAACAATCTGCTCTCCACTCGCCGAGGTGTGATTCCGGCTGGATCGACTGGGGCCGCAAAGGACATCGAGGCCTACGACAACGTCGTGGCATTGATCGATACTGGTTCTACCAGTGGCCAGGTGTACGTCGGTTCGCTCGTTCGCTTCGGTCAGGCCTGGAGGCCGATCGATGTGCCGCAGGTGCCAGGTGCGGATGGTGACATTGCGGAACCGATGGCCTTCTTCGCGCCGCGTTTTGATGGACCTTCGGCAAACCTTGGACCACAGGAGGATCCACGAATCAAGCCGCTGCTGGCCAAACTCCGGGATGTGGAAACAAAACTGTCAGCAGCTGCGCCGGCTGCCCGGCAATCGCTCGCGGAGGAGCAAGCGGAGCTGTTGGGAAAAGTGGTCGCGGCGGCCGCGCCAGCAGATCAGGCATTTTGGGTGCGGCAATACGCCGAGACGCTCGCTGCCGGCGTGCAGGATGGCAGCCTGCCGGGTGGCATCGCGATGCTCGACAAGCTGGCCACGGCCGTGGCCGCTGACGACAGCCTGGCAG
>JAYQOK010000237.1:0-3131 GCA_038144795.1 Candidatus Kuenenia sp.
CCGCAACCGCACAGGACTGGTCTGGTGGAGGGTGATACCCTAACTTAGAAATTGGTGCCGCACTGGGGGGCAGGTCACCCGCCTCGAAGAAACCAAGCAGCGTCCGGCAGATGAGGAGCGAGCCGAAGCCGTCGGCCAAGCTTGTCAGCAGCCCAGTCGTGGACCAGGCGATGACGACGGCGGGATAAAGCCAGCGGATCGCCAGCCGGTCGGCAAGCATCCCGAAGCAGAGTGATCCGACGGCGAACGCCATGCCGAAGGCCAGTTCCAGTTCTCCATACTGTTCATTAGAAAGCCGAAGTTCATTAGTGATCCTGGTCGACAGGCTGTTGAGTGTCATCCGATCCATGTAGTTGAGCATCGTGGCCAGGAGCAGGATACCACACACTGCCCATGGCCTCGCCGCAACTACTATCTCAACCCCCTGCTCACGCATCGTACGCCTCTTCGATGTGGTCGGCTTGCGGCCACGGAATTATGGGGATCTTTCTTCTGACACCTTCATGCCAGGAGATTCCGGCATGACACGCACGGACATGCCACCTCAAAAAAGCCGCCTGTTGCGGCTTCAGGCTGACCTTCAGCATTTACGGGTCGATTGACCTGGCCGCATCGCTTGATTTACAGTCTTAGGACAACTTTAGAAATTTTGCTACTTCTCGGGTGGCGGGTTTTGGGTGTGAGACGATGGTCCTTCAGCCACCTCCTGCCGGGCGACGTTTTCCTGTATTCCGCGTCGCTTTTTAGGTTGAATTCCCAAGTAGACAATCACCGATCCCACGCGTAGGGAAGGGGAGGAGAGGCATGCGGCTCGACAGCTCCCGAAGTATGCTGACGTGGGTCGCTGTTCTCGTGGTCGTGCCGCCCGCGACCTGCGATGCCGCCGATGCGCGGGCTGCTTCGGCGTTGCCCTCCGCCCGCACCAGCTTCGTCAATGACGTTATGCCGGTGCTCACGAAGGCGGCCTGCAACTCCGGTCCCTGCCATGCCAAAGCGGGCATCGGCCAAAACGGCTTTCGTCTCTCCGTCCTGGGATTTGATCCCGGCGAAGACTACGACCACATCGTCAAGGAGTCCCGTGGCCGGCGGATCTCCACGGCAGCACCGGACCAGAGCCTGCTACTTTTGAAGGCGACGGCGCGGGTGGCACATGGCGGCGGCTTGAGGCTCGCACCGACCTCCGCCGAATACCAGACGATCCGTCGCTGGATCGAGGAGGGCGTCGCCCCGCCTTCGGCAGCCGAACCTGATATCGTATCGCTCACTGTCGAGCCGGCAGCGGCGACCGTCCCAATGGGGGCCACTCCGCGGTTGAAGGTCACGGCAACGTTCAGCGACGGCGGCAGCCGTGATGTGACCACGCTCGCTGTCTATGAGTCGAACGACCCGGCCCGTGTCGAGGTCGATCCCAATGGCACCGCCCATGTGCAGCAACTCTCGGGCCGGGCCACCGTCATGGTGCGTTATCAGGGAGTGGTGGGCGTGGTGTCTTTTGACGTACCGTCGGGCCCACCGTCACCGATGCCCGCACCGCGAAACTTTATCGACGAATTGGTCTTCGAGAACCTCACCAGACTCGGCATTCCGCTGTCGCCGGAGTGCGACGACGGAGTATTTCTGCGCCGGTTGTCACTCGACATCACGGGCACGCTGCCCACGACCGAGAAGGCCGCCGAGTTCCTTGCCAGCCACGCAGCCGACAAGCGGGAGCGGCTCGTCGACGCCCTGCTGCAAAGCCCGGAGTACGCAGATTTCTTTGCCAACAAGTGGGCGGCTCTGCTGAAGAATCGTCGTGACGATACCGGAGACCTGCTCGCAAACTTCGCGTTCCACGCCTGGATCCGTGACGGCCTGCTAGCCAATAAGCCCTACGATACGGTCGTTCGTGAACTGCTCGGAGCCACGGGCAACGTGGTCTCCAGTCCGCCGGTCGCGTGGTACAAGCGGGTAAAGGATCCCAAGGAGCAGATCGAGGACGTCGCCCAGTTGTTTCTCGGTGTACGGCTGCAGTGTGCCCAATGCCATCACCATCCCTTTGAGCGTTGGAGCCAGAACGACTACTACGGTATGGCCGCGTTCTTCAGCCAAGTCGACCGCAAGCCTTCGTCGGTGCGGGGTGAGGATCTGATCTTTCACAAGCGGGGGGCCGCGGGCTTCACGAACCCGCGGACGTCATCGCCGGTGCGTCCTGTCGCCCTCGGCGATTCGCCGGAGACGATCTCACCCGACGAGGACCCCCGGCTCGTCCTTGCCGACTGGATGGCCGAGCCTTCCAATCCTTTCTTTTCGCGCGTGCTCGTGAACCGCTACTGGAAGCACTTCTTCGGCCGCGGGCTCGTCGAGCCCGAAGACGACATTCGCGAAACCAATCCGCCGAGTAACCCGCGGCTCCTGACCGCGCTCGCCAAGCACTTTGTTGACACGAAGTTCGACCTCAAGGAACTGGTGCGGACGATCACAAGTTCGCGGATCTACCAGTCGTCTGATGGCATCGACGGCAACGACGCCGACATACAGAACTTTTCCCACTCCTACCCCCGCAGGCTCACCGCGGAGGTGCTGCTCGACTCCATCGACAGGGTCGCCGAGTCCTCCACGTCCTTCGCCAACCTGCCTACTGGCACGCGGGCCATCGCCCTACCCGACAATAGCTACAACCGTTCGTCGCCGTTCCTCAAGGCGTTCGGGCGGCCCGACAATGCTAGCGTGTGCGAGTGCGAACGATCCCAGTCGCCCAGCCTCGCGCAGAGCCTGTTCATGATCAACGCGACGGACATCAAGGCGAAACTGTCGGCAGAGACTGGCCGGGCGGCGCGGTACGCCCGCGAATCCCGTCCCGATTCGGAGAAGATCCACGAACTCACGCTGGCCGCCCTTTCCCGGGAGCCCACGATACAGGAACTGCTTGTGTCCGAGGCCTACGTGGCCGAGGCAGGTGTGGGCAAGGCGGCAGAGGCGGCCCGCAAGGAACGCTTCGAGGACCTGATCTGGGCGATTCTCAACACGAAGGAATTCATCTTTAATCACTAGCCGCAAACGGTTTGCAGCGCTGGTGAGAGGCGGGCGGGACAAGGCACATTGGTGACGGAGGAGGAGTGTGAGTACCGCAGGCAATCGAATACAATGTGAGT
>JAYQOK010000238.1:0-3113 GCA_038144795.1 Candidatus Kuenenia sp.
CATGGATGCCGAAAGCGAAGCTGGCACCGAGTGAGCGAAGGCCTGGAGGGCCGTAGCGAACGTCCGGCGATGTGGCACGGGCAACCCCGAGCCCGCGTCAGCGTTGACTTCATGATTGCGCGTCATCAGCACTCCTACGCCGAAACCGGTCTCGTGATTCCTCAACCCGAAAATTCCAGGGCCTGATCTCGCGCAGGCCGCCCGGTTTTGCGGCCCCGCCATCGCGGCGGCGGCGACTGGCCCCCGCGGCCTTCGTCTCGCGAGCAGCCTTGGAGAGTTGCACGAGCAGGTCGAGCATGCGGCTGCTCATCTCCTCGACCCGGTCGTTGAGCCCGATCGAATCCCAGCCCGCAGACGCCTGCACATATTGGGCGGCCGGCACGGCGGTGGCCGTGAAGGGATGCCGCGTGGCGGCACACTGCACGACATTTTTCACAGCGATCCCTGCAGCCCGCCGCAGCACACGGCCGACCATCTGGATTGTAGGCCCTTTGCCCGCCGGACGGCAAAACACCGTCTGCAGGCTCGGGCAGTCGAAGCCCTCGGTGAGCACGGTCGCCCCCACGATCACCCGTACCTCATCCCGCTCAAACCGCTCCAGTTGTGTCTCCCGGTCGCTCGAGCCGGTGACTACTTCGCAGATCTCGCCCCCCGCCTCGAGCAGGGCGGCGCAGGCCCGACACTCGGCGAGCGTGCGAAAAAACAGGAGCGACTTTCCCCACCGCTCCGGCTCGGCGAGCCACGCTCCGGCGACGGTGGCGGGCGTGTAGGCGGGAATCGTGTAGTGGGCAAACGGGCTCAGATAGCCGTCGAGCACGAGCTGGCGGATGCCGGCGTCGCGGACTGACCGCTCGAAGCAGAGGCCGAGCTTGTCGGACCGCCAGGGCGTGGCCGAGAGTCCGAGCACCTTGGTCGGGGCGACGGCCGCATGGAGCGAGGCCATGCTCACCGTGGCATCGTGCTGGGCCTCATCGACCACGAGCAGATCGGCCTGCGGCGGCCGCTTCTCAAACATCGACACGATGTCGAGATCGACGCCAAACCCGCGGACGGCATTTTCTCGCTCTACCTGGGCAAGGAGATTGCGCCGCATCGCCGCCCACACCACCCGCATGCCCTGCCGCTGGGCCCACTTCGCCACGAGCAGCCCCATCACCGTCTTGCCGCTCCCAGTCGGGCTCTCCACGATCACCGAGCGGGCCGGTGGAAGCTGCTGCCGGTGAACGACATGGGGCTCGGAAAACATTTCAATCACCCGCCCCACCACCCGCCGCTGGTAGTCACGCGGCTCGACGGCGACCCCGGTGAGCAGGTCGTCAACGGCGGCGACATCCATGACAGCCATGCAAAAAGCTCCTTCTCGCGGGGCAGGCGGCGGGGTGCGGGAAAACAACGGTGAAGGAGTACTACGCGGCCCCCTCCCCCGCGCTTCCACGGCGTTTTTCCGCAGGACCGCGGCGGCACCGGAAGCGCGGGAGCTTCACCGGCGTAAAGACGTTTGAAATGATCAGTCCTCGCCCGTCACCGTTGAGTCTCCTCGCAACGGTGCTGGTGATCGCCGCCGTCCTCGTCACCCCGGCCCGCGCCGACGACGCTGCCGCCCCGCCACGCGGCCGCGTGGCGATGGTCATCCCCGATCCCGATGAGATCGACATCGCCGACTGCCTCGAGATGGCGGTCGATGCGGCCAATAAGGAGAACCTCGACGGCTTCCTCGAGTGCTTTGCCGCCTCGACCCGGTCGGCCGTCCGCCGCCAGATGGCCCTCTTCTTCGTGCAGCATGCGGTATCGATCGATCTCGTCGATAAGCAGCTCGTGACCCGTGATCGCGACCACGCCGAACTGGCGGTGAACTACACCACGTCGCTCACCGGCCAGGAGCACGACATCGTGTCGTTCCTCCAGCTTGTGCGGGAAGACAAACGGTGGGTGATCCGCAACGAGTCGATCGTGTCGCGGACCGTCCGCCGCAGCAGCTCCGGCTCCAGTTCGCCGTGCGGCCCCGGCGGCTGCCCGCCCGCCCCCTGCTTTGGTGGGCAGTGCGGCGTGCCAGGCGCGGGATTTCAGATTCAATTTCCTTGATTTCGGGCTCCTGTCGCGCGTTTCCGCCCGCGTTTGGAAGCGCTTCGTCTCGCATCGCGTACTGAATTCTGGTAGCAGACTGCGGAGAAGGTCTCCCGGAGCGATCACGATGGCGATGCAGATGGAGCGACTCGAATCATTTCTCCTCGCGGAGAAACTGAAGTTTCGTTCCCATGAGGAAGGCCACATCGTGGTCGGCTTCGCGACCCGCAACTACACGGCCCCCAGCGGCAACACCGCGACCGGCCGCGGATCAGACAATCGCTCCAAGGGCATCGCGATCGCCGTGCGGCTTTCCGAAAACGGGCAGTACCTGGAGTGCCTGGCCCCCGGCCTCTACGACCTTGGCACCTGCCGCCATCGCGACGCCGTGCTGCAGGCCCTGATGGCGATCATGCAGCGGACAAAGATGGTTCGCTTCGACTGGGATCCGGCCGACGGTGAGATCCGCTGTTCGGTCGAGTGCCCGCTCGAGGATGGCAGCCTCACGCGACGGCAGTTCATCCGCATGCTGCGGGCCCTGCCGGAAATCATCGACGACTGGGATCCGGTGATCCGCGCCGCCATGGAGACTGGTGAGTTGCGGCTCGACAAGGCTCCTGCAACAGCCGCCTGCTAAGCAACGGCTGAAGCGCATACGACCTCCATGCAGCTCAGGGGCGGCAAAAGTCTCGTCGCCGGGCGAGGATACGCCCAAGGCTCCTCGAGCGTTCGCCGACCCCCTCGCTTCCCTTTCTCGGTTTGCCAAGTCATCGCTACAGCTATTCGATACATGGGCCTTCGCTTCTCTGGCGTGGCTGAAGCGCCGCCCGCGCGGCGCCGTAGTGATCCCTGATGACCGACGACATGCACCCCAGGGGAGACGATTCAATGCATCAGAAGCGCAAGGAACTGTTTGATCTGTTGGCGGCGAGGGGCTCGGCGCTGCCGTCATCGGCCACCGAGCCGGCCACGCCCGAGCAACTGCGGAAGCTTGCCGAGCGGGCTGGTGGCATCACCCGTCTCGCCGTGCTCCTGCGGTTTCACCAGGC
>JAYQOK010000239.1:0-2341 GCA_038144795.1 Candidatus Kuenenia sp.
GGCGCCGGCTTCTCGCTGGCGATGCGGGATCTCGAGATCCGCGGGGCCGGCAACCTGCTCGGCACGCAGCAGAGCGGCCACATCGCTACGGTGGGCTACGAGCTCTACTGCAAGCTCCTCGAGCAGGCGGTCCGCGGCCTGAAAGCGCTTCCGCCGGCCGAGCCGCCGCCGGTCAACCTCGACCTGCCCGGCGTCGCCTGGCTCCCCCGCGACTACATCCCCGACTTGCGCGGCAAGATCGATGTCTACCGGCGGCTCTCGCGGGCCACCGAAGCCGCGCAGCTCGATGACATCGCCGCGGAGTTGGCCGACCGGTTCGGCCCGCTACCAGAGGAGGCGCGGCGGCTGGTTGACTTCGCGCGGATCCGCGTGGCAGCAGCCCGCCATGGGATCGATTCGATCAGCCGTCATCCCGGGATGCTGGTGATCGGCCACCATGATCGAAAGGCGATCGAGCGGCTCCAGGCCGCCGCCGCCAAGCGGGGCACGACCGTCCGCGTGGTTGACCAGAAGACAGCCGTGCTCCCGCTTCCCGAGAAGGTGCTCGCCGATCCCGACAAACTCGTCGCCGGCCTGATGGCGTTTTTGCGCAACAGCGACGCTGCGAACAGCACGGCATCAGGCCATCGATGAGCCCGCAGGCCGACAGACTGCTCAGGCACCGACGATGTCGGAAATGTCGGCCAGATACACCTGCCGGCCGCCACGATGGGGTGAATCGAAAACGACTTTCCTACCGTCACGACTGGCACACGGATGGGTGTCGCACCGCCACTCCCCGCGGTAGGCCAGAGGTGATGGAAATTCACCAAGCGGCACCCGTCGATTGGTCGGCACATGAAACAGATACACATGCTGCAAGGTCGCGGCATCGGGATAGGTGTCGTTCAAAACCCATTCGTTTCCGGTGCCCGGGACATACGTGTTGTGGCCGTTTTGTGTCATCACATCAGGGCCCACCGCAGTCACACGGTCGGTACGATCTTCATAGATATAGAAGCGGTTTTGCTGCGAGGGGTGCCACGCCCAGGCGAAGACATGCCGAGGATCGCGCCACACAAAATGCGATGTGGAACCCCACGGATCAATCACGAACACGTCGCTGCCGTCGAAATTCATCGTCAAAGCACGTGTGCGAAACGACGTGTCGCCCGGAGTCTGCCAACGATGCAGCACAAACAACCGGGTGCCATCCGGGTTGCACAAGAGATGGTTGAACCAGTGCTTGGATTTCGGTCCAAACGCCGCCTCCGGCCGTCCCCTGAAGGGAATCGTCGTGGCATCGGCGAAGGAAAAGATCAACTGGCGGCGGCCGGACTGGAAATCGAGCCGCCAGATACCGGCATCCCCCGGGGCGAGGCGATCGCGGTTGGGATCGGGAATACCGCCGTACCCGTAGCCGGGTCGCGTATCGTTGAGTCGGCTAAAATCGGGGGCAAAGGCAACGCCACCCCCCGGAGCAAGGCAATAGAAAGGATAGGGCAGGGTGGTTGTCACTCTCCGCTGCACGTCATGGAGGCGTGTCACAAAATGCCCGTCCTCACGATCATTCCAGGCGACGAGGTGGTCCGACCCGGGCACCCATTGAAGCATGCATCCCTGCTGCCAGTTCCAGGCGCAGCTCGTGCCGAGTTCGATCCAGCGGTCACTGTCGCCTGTATCGATCATGCCCACCCGGATCGTATCCTCGGCCGTCGGTGAGCGACCCTCGAAGTCGACCTCGTTGGCCAGCACGAAGCGGTTGGTCACATCGAAGAGCAACTTGTCGTAGTAGCCACGCCAGTGGAAGCGCGGCCCCCTCGTGATGGCCCGCACGGGAGGTGGAGCGGGAGGATTCGACTCGCTTCCCCACAGCCGCGGTGTGAGATGCAGGGGCGTCGCAGCAGCAAGACCGGCGAGCAGGTGACGACGGGACAGTCGAGTTACTCGCATTGGCTCTCCGATCTGTGATTTATGGCTCTTCCCGAGTCTGCTGGGGATGTGGCAAAGCCGTACGCTGTGGTGACGGGTTGAAGAAGTACGTATGGTATTCAGTCGGGATCTCTTTCGCGATGACCTATCCGCGGCAAAAGGAAAAGGCATGATTCGTAACCCCACCCTCTGCAGTCTGGCGTGGCTCCTTGTCACGCCGATGGTATTTCCCGGGGAAACATCGCGCGCCGAATCCCCGAGTCAGGTTTCATTGGCTGAGGCGAGGTATGAATTGCCAGCCACGGAAGAGGGCCTTCCTGGAGAAGGGCCACTGCGGCGGTACGAAGGGTACGTAAATGGCTGGCGCACCCGTCGAGCGCGGTGGGCCCAGCGTCAGGAAGCGGACCGCGGTGCGGTGGTGTTTCTAGGT
>JAYQOK010000239.1:2351-3096 GCA_038144795.1 Candidatus Kuenenia sp.
ACCCAGGGCTGGGGAGACGACTTCACCACGCGATTTCCAGGCATGAGAGCCGCCAACCGAGGGATCGGTGGCGACACAACCCGCGGCATGTTGATTCGCTTGGAGGAGGACGTGCTCGCGCTCGACCCGGCGGCCATCGTCATCCTCGCCGGCACCAATGACGTGGAGATCGGGATCGAGCCCGAGGCGATAACCCGAAATCTTGGCCGGATCATCGAGTCCGTCAAACGTCATGACAAGCAATTGGGTCGTGCGACACCGATCATCCTGTGCCGCGTTTTTCCCAGTTCCACCACAAAGAAACGGCCTGCCGAAACGATCCGAAGGCTCAACGCGCTGATCGAAAATTCCGTCCGCGGCGACGCACAGGTCACCCTTCTCGACACCTGGACGTTATTCGCCGACGCCAATGGTGATGCTCCGCCAGCCTTCTTTCCGGATCTCCTGCACCTCAATCCGGCGGGGTATGACATGTGGGCGGCCGCCCTGCGGCCTGTGCTTGCGACGCTCGGCTTTGTCGACCCGGATGCCGCCACCGTGGCAAGGCCCAACGTCATTCTCTTCATTGCCGATGATGTGAGCTGGGACGATGTCGGCTGCTACGCATCTGGTGAGCGGAATATGGCGGCAAGAACCCCACGCATCGATCAACTCGCCGCCACCGGCCGACGGTTTGATGCCGCGATTCTCACCGCGAGCAGTTGTTCACCGAGCCGGTCGAGCATCATCACCGGCCGCTATCCAC
>JAYQOK010000240.1:0-3096 GCA_038144795.1 Candidatus Kuenenia sp.
GTATGAGTATAAACAAAGTAAGAAACAAGTACCAAAAGAATTAGAACCCACCAATAATCCAGATAACTTTCTGTAGTTTTGCTAGCTCTAGTTTCAGATTTAATCTCTTTTTTTTGCATTATTGGTTTGTTTTCACTACTTACAGAAATAATTGGCCAAACTTTCGTCATTTGATGATCCATATCTCTTCCCTGTTGGGACTTCTGCAAATAATCCATAATCATTTTATTACCACCACTAAACAAAGTAGCTGTGCCAGATTGAGTTCCGTAGAATCTATTTGGATAATCGTACCAAATTCTAGAAAAAAAATTATACTCCTTACCAACTTTATAAAAAGTTGCCTCCCAGGTATTATTAAATTCTTTACGATTGTGTAAAGAAATATCAATAATGTACATTTTAAATCGCTGAGCCGCAGGATCCTTTTTAATAACAAGGGTTCCTAATTCATCGTCAAACCAAATACCTTCAATAGGATCTAATTTTCTGTTTCCAAATTCCTTTTTAGCTTGATCAACGGTATAGGGTCCTTCTTTTTGATTTGACCAATATAAACCTTCATTCGCTATTGCATTTAATGATTGAAGAATAAAAAGGATGGAAAAAATTAAAGAAAATAAAACTTTTTTCATTTTCAAAATCTTATTATTTATTAATAAGCAATGATACTAAAATTTTTATTTTTTATTTAACAAAATTGCCATTTTCATTTACCAAATAGCACTTACCACTTTGAAAAGGACCTTTTTTTGCCTTCTCAATAATAGAATCAGGACTTTCTGTGCCATGAAAATAATTATAATAATCAAAGCCTTGGTTTTTATAGATAATAAAATAATGTTTAGGAAAATTACTATTTTTTTCTAACTGAGTTGAAAAAATTGAATATTCATCCAGATCTTTAATAACAATTAATTTTTGCTTCTTAACTATATTTTTAGAATTATTTTTTGAAATATGATTAGTTAGAAAAGCTACCTTCTGCTTTTCTTCCAATATTAAAGTAAAAACAAAATCTGAATAGTAAGATCCGCAATATAAAACTTTTCTTTTTTCCTCGGCCGGTTTGTTGAAATAATTTGATGCCCTAATTACTCTGGCTAACCAAGCTGGATTTATGTAGTTTTTAAATGAAGAGTCTTTTGAATTATTAAAATCAATATCAACCAAATCAGATAAATTGTCCACATTGTCAATTCCATGATCCTTCACGATTTTTTTAAGTTTGCTAATTTTTGTTGAATGATAGATATTTGCGTTACTAGTCTGTTGCCCTAGCTCATTGATTTGTATTGGATGTGCGCTAACTGAAGATGCTCCTGCTTCCTGATCTATCTTTTTAATTTGTTTTAAATCAATAACATTATCAGAATTTTTACCAAGGTTTTTACCCACATCAATTACTTCATCGCTATTTTTAAATATGTTTTTTAACATGGAAGGTATTTTACCAAAAGGAAATGCCTCCACTGGTTGAGAAAAAACCAAAACAATTAATGAATATATGTAAAAAAAATATTTGAATATTTTTCTCATAAATGATCTATTCATATAATGAGCATCTATATTACAGCTGCTATAATTACTACGCTAGTAATTATTATTATTGGCTTTTTTTATACAATTATCACTCTTCTCAAAAAAATTAAAAGTGCAAAACCTGATGGTCTTACACTCATAGAGTTTCCATCTGAAACTAATAAAAAAATAAATGATCTAATTGAAAATATTATTACTTTTAGTAATGCAATTGACGATTCCGTTAACAAAGACCAAAAAAAAATTCTGAATGATCAAAAAGAATTAGTAAAAGATATCTCTGAGCAATTAAAAACTTTTGAGACTTTTGCTAAAGAAAAATCCAAAGAACTCGCTCAATACAAAGAAGGTTATGATCTTAATAAAAATAAAGCATTATTCTTATCCATAATAGACTCTATTTCTTTTATAGATTCTGCCCTTATTAAAATAAAAGAGGAAAATAATACTGCTAAAGATTATCTGGTAGCAACCAAGGATAAACTAGAAATAATCTTATCTAACTATTCAATTGAAAAATTTTCCCCTGAGATTAATAAAAAGATTACTGAAATAGAAGGTTGTGAACCACTTTTAGAAACCGTGGATACAAACGACGATCATAAAGTAAATTGTATTCATTCCGTTGTTAAACCTGGTTACGAAATACGAATAACGGAAAAAGAAAAGAGAATTTTAAAAAAAGCAGAAGTTAAAGTTTATTCTAAGGAGGAAAAACAATGAGTAAAATAGTTGGTATAGATTTAGGTACAACCTTTTCGGCAATCGCAATTTTGGATGACTTAGGAAATCCCGAGGTGCTAGCTAATCCAGACACTAATAGCAAAATAACTCCGTCGGTAGTTTACATAGGTAAAAATGACAAAGTCTTGGTCGGTGATAAGGCAAAAGATGCAGCGATCGCCGAGCCAAACCGAGTGGCTATAGAAGTTAAAAGAGAAATGGAAAATGAAGATGTGGTTTTTGATCCAACTAAAGGAACTTTTGTAGAAGGAGAAAAAAATAGTAAAAATTTTACACCATCTCAAATTTCATCTTTAATTCTATCTAAATTAAAAGATTATACTACCGGAGTTAAAAAGGCAGTTATTACAGTTCCTGCTTTATTTGCTGAAAGAGCCAGAACAGCTACCATTGATGCAGCAAAACTTGCTGGTATTGAGGTGCTAGAATTAATCAATGAACCAACAGCTGCAATACTTCACTATGCAAATCTACCTGGGTCAAGTTTAAGCGGAAGAATTTTAGTTTTTGATCTTGGTGGCGGAACATTTGACGTAACAATTGCCAAAGTCCAAGGGAAAGCTGTTGATGTCATTACCTCTAGAGGGGATAAACACCTTGGCGGAACTGATTTTGACAGGGAAATTGTAAAATTACTAAGCGAAAAATACAAAAAAGAAAAAGGCACTGCATTAAATGAAAAGGACAAAAAAATTCAAGATATTGCTGAAAAAATTAAAAGAATTTTATCCGTCAAAGATAAGGCAAGTGAAGTGGTGGATGGACCAAAAGGTCCTGTTAAAATTGAGATCACAAGAGCTCAATTTGAAA
>JAYQOK010000241.1:0-3016 GCA_038144795.1 Candidatus Kuenenia sp.
CTCCGCGGCCGGGGCCGCGGAGGGCGCTCGTGAGTGTTTTTCAGACGACCGGATCATCAATCTGAGTCGAAACCTTTGCCGAGCCCTCCCTGGCTCGTGGCTGATCAGGCCTCGTTGGCACCGACGAGCATGCCGGTAGACGAGTCCGTGGAATCTTCGGGATGCCACAGGGGCATGCCACGCTGAATCCGCTCAGCCAGAATATCGATCTTCTGCTTGGAGCCGGCAGGTGCCCGGGTGGGCACGAATTCCGGCGTGGTTTGCGGTTCGAAGTTTTCGTCGTGACCGTACAGTTCAATGATCTCAAAAACGTTGCGAATCCGAGCCATCGGAGGGAGCGAAGTCCTTTCTGCGTTGAATGAAAAACCGTGACTCGACAAAGCTGCCGGCCGATCCGGCGCCGCTCGAGCCTGCATTTCGTACTAATGGCGTCTGCCAGGGGGGAGGGCCCGGGATGAAGCGGACACCAAAGGCAGACGGTCGACGCACACCCCGCGGATGGGAGCGGCATATGCCGCATCGGGTGGTGTTCGTGTTGACTCTCGCATTATGGACGTCGGCTCACCGGAGTCAAACATTTTTGGCGAAGTTTTTTGTCCCGGAAAAATAGGCTTTTCAGCCCGCGTGGTCGGCACGACCCGCGCCAAGTACCATGGAGGCTGACGCCCACCGGATGGTCGATCGGCTGAAGCCGTTCGCCCGGGCAGGCGCCCCGTGGTCGGTGGCGGAGTCGCCTCCCCTAGCCGACGGATTCGATGCCGCAGTTCACCGGATCGCTCGTCACCTTTCCGGCCCGGGTGTCTTTGGCGGCCTACACGTTCACGATCCTGGCCGGCGGCATTCTCCTCACGCTTCCGGCCTGCCGTGCGGCCGGGAGCGATCCGATTTCGCTTCTCGACGGCCTGTTTACGGCGACCAGCGCCTGCTGCGTGACCGGGCTCACCGTTCGCTCCACACTCCACGACTTTTCACTGCTGGGGCAGGGGGTGATCCTAATCCTCATGCAACTCGGAGGGCTGGGCATCATGACGATCACGACCCTCATGGCCTTCCAGGTGGCAGGCCAGGCGACGCTCCATCAGCGGGCTGTGATCGCCGAGACGGTCGGCGTGAAGGCCGGCCGTGATCTTCGCTGGGTGCCGCTGGCAGTGCTGGGAACGGTGCTGACGGTCGAAGCGATCGGGTTCGGTCTGCTGTGTGCCACCACATGGGGCTCGGCCCCGGCCAGTGAGGTCATCTGGCGGGCCCTCTTTCACTCGGTCTCGGCCTTCTGCAACGCCGGCTTCGCCCTTGGCAACGACAGCCTGATGGCCTATGGCACCAATGCCCCGATGCTGGCGGTCATTTGCGGCCTGATCATCGTGGGGGGTATCGGCTTTCCGGTGATCTTCGATGTGATTTCGCGGCTGCAGAAACATCAGGACTTCTGGCTGCGGCTCCACCTTCAATCAAAACTGATGCTGCTGGGCTCCGCCATCCTGTTGGTCTTCGGGGGGGCGACGTTTCTGGCCTTGGAGTGGAACAAGGCTCTCACCGGTGACACGCTTACCGGCAAGATGCTCAAAGGAATCTTTCATGCCACGACCTGCCGCACCGCCGGATTCAACACGGTCGACTATGCCAGCCTGACCAACGCCACGCTCTTTCTCACGATCATCCTGATGGCGATCGGGGCCGGCCCCTGCTCCACCGGCGGCGGTTTTAAAGTGAGCACGTTCATGACGCTCGCCATCCGGGCATGGGCCAGTTTTCGTGGACAGCGGCAGGCCAACTTTGGCCGCCGCACGATTCCCGAGGTGGCGGTGAAGCGGGCCACGGCGACGGCTCTGCTCTTCGCCACCGTCGGCATTGCGGCCCTCTTAAGCCTGCTGGTGGTAGAGGCCGACACCGGTCTCTCCAGCCGGCCGCGATGGTTTCTTGACGCCCTTTTCGAGTGCATCTCGGCGCTTGGCACGGTGGGCCTCTCCACCGGCATCACGCCCAGCCTCTCTGAGCCAGGCAAACTCGTGATTATCGCCCTCATGCTGATCGGCCGACTGGGGCCGATCGGTGCCGCGGCCGCGTTGTCGCGGGAGCAGACCACCTACCAGCTCGCCTACCCCGAGGAGGAGCCGCTCATCGGCTGACACACCCCATGGCTGCAAAGAAGAAGTTCATCATGCTCGGCATGGGCTCGTTTGGCGCCGCCCTCGCCAAGCGGCTTGCCGAAAACGGCTGCCACGTCACTGGGGTCGACCAGCGACGGGATCGCCTCGAGCTTTTGAAGAACGACATTACCGAGGCCGTGATCGGCGATGCCACCGACCGCGAGGTGCTTGAAAACCTCCCGATCCGCGATGCCACGACGGTGGTTATCTCGCTGGGCGAGACCATTGCGCGATCCCTGCTGGCCACGCTCCATGTGAAGGAACTCGGGGCCCGCAACGTGATCGTGAAGGGGGTCACGCAGGAGCACGGCAAGATTCTCAAACACCTCGGCGCCGACCGGGTCGTTTTCCCCGAGGAGGAGGTGGCCCGGGAACTGGCCGACCGCGAGACCTGGCCCAACGTGCTCGACTACCTGCCGATCGATCCCGAATACAGCGTCGCCGAGATCACGGTGCCGGCGTCGCTCTCGGGCAAGACGCTCGCCGAAGCGAATCTCCGCAGTCGGATCGGCGTGCATGTGATGGGAATCAAGGATCCGATGTCGACGAAGCTGACGATGTTTCCCGACGGTCGCACGATGCTGCTCGACGAGCAGGCGCTGCTTGTCGTGGGGCGGGAGAACGAACTGGCAGCGTTGCGGGAAATGGCGTGAGGCTCGGGGCTGCCCATGCCACATCGCCGGACGTTCGCTACGGCCCTCCAGGCCTTCGCTCTCTCGGATGCAGACGGCGCTTCGCCATCCTGGTTGCGCTTGTCTGCATACGCCGGCTCCGTGGCATGGGCAGCCCCTCGCTGGAGGCAAGGTAGGGCAGGTGTCAGCCTCCCATCGCGGCAAGGCCTGGAGGGCCGGGTTTCTTGGCCGCAGCGA
>JAYQOK010000242.1:0-3003 GCA_038144795.1 Candidatus Kuenenia sp.
GTTTAGTTTTGTGGCAAGCGTTGCTATTTCAAAAGAATTATTTTTAATAAATTTATCTAACAACTTTATTGCTAAAGGATCAATGTTGGGCATGTCTCCTTGGAGGTTAATTATATTTTTTGGCTTTTTAGAAAAATTATTTTCTATAGCTTCATAAATTCTATCAGTGCCAGTTTTGTGCTCTTTGCTTGTCAAAATACTTTTGCCACCAACCGCTGTTATAATTTTGGCAATCTCCTCGTCTGCAGTTGCAACGTATACATCTCCGACTTTACTTTCTACTGCTCGTTGCCAGCAATGAACGATCATAGGTTTATCGTTAATTAATAATAATGGTTTATTGGGTAATCTAGTTGCTCGCAAATGGCTTGGTATTAAAATAACTGTGTTGTCCATAATTAAAATTATGCGACCGTAAGACGCATAAATTAGATTTTAAAAAAAATTTTTTACTTTAAAGATTATGATGTTATACAATTTAGTTTATAAAAATCACTAGAATATGGATAGTTTTGAATTTAACAAAATTGCTGCAGCGGTACTAATTGTTGCTTTATTATTAATTGGTTTAAATCAAATTACAGATTTTATTTATCAGGTAAAAAAACCTCAAACTCCAGGCTACAAAGTTGAAGGAGTGGTTGAGGAGGCGAAAACTGCTAGCAAAGAAGAAAATAAAAAAGAAGAAAAACTTGCAGATATAAAAGTTTTATTAGCTTCTGCAAATGTTGCCGCTGGAGAAAACACTTTTAAAAAATGTGCTGCTTGTCATACTAATGTAAGCGGTGGGGCTGTAAAAATTGGACCTCCAATGTGGGGGATTGTCGGAAAAAAATCAGCTTCACATCCTGATTTTAAATATTCCTCTGCTTTAGTTGCTTTTGGAAAAACTTGGACAGTTGATGAACTTAATGCATATCTTTACAAACCAGCTAGCTATATTAAAGGAACTAAAATGGCTTTTGCGGGTATTGCAAAAGATCAGGAAAGAGCAGATCTAATTGCTTATTTAAGTACTCTTAAATAGTTTTCTTTCTATTTTAGATAAAAAAAATAAAATTAATTTTTAATGCCGCTCTCTTATTTGAGTCCACTTTTAAATCCCAATTCACTAAGAATGTTTTTTTTAGGTTTTGCTGCTGGTCTTCCTATCCTTCTAGTTTTTTCTACATTGTCAGTTTGGTTATTTAAAGCAGGAGTGAATAGAGCAACTATTACTTTATTTAGTTGGGTTGGTTTTGCTTACTCTTTTAAATTTATTTGGACACCGATTGTGGACAATTTAAAGATTCCAATATTAGGAAACTTAGGACACAGAAGAAGCTGGTTAATATTATCTCAATTAATGATTATTTTTTCATTAATTTTTATTTCTTTTACCGATCCAAAAAATTCTTTAATTTTTACAATTATCGGAGCAATATTTATTGCGTTCTCAAGTGCGACCCAAGATATTGTTTTGGATGCCTTCAGAATTGAGTCTGCACCAAAAATTTTTCAAGGAGCACTATCATCAATGTATTTAACAGGTTACCGAATAGGAATGATTGTTGCTGGAGCTGGAAGTCTTTGGATTGCATCATTCTTAGGAACTGAAATCTATGATCAAAAAGTATGGCAACAAGTTTATCAAATAATGGCCGTACTTATGTTATTTGGTGTAATAACTGTTTTTTATTCTTCCGAGCCAAAAATTAAAAGAGATATTGAAAAAAAATATAATCAAAAAATAAAATTCTTTTTTGCTTTTTTATTTTCTCTCACTGGTTTTATTTTATGTTATTCTTATTTTAAAGATTTAATAAATAGTAAGGAACCTATAATAAATTTTATTAATGAATTTATTAAAATTACTTTTTGTTTTTTAATATTTTTCTTAATAATATATTTACTAATAAAAACAAATTTTATTAATAAAGAATCTGCAAAAAATGCCTATGCAAAACCTGTTTTAGATTTTTTAAAAAGATACGGATCTAAAGCAACATCTATTCTGCTACTCATAGGCTTATATAGAATTTCGGACGTAGTCTTAGGTGTAATGGCTAATGTTTTTTATATAGAAAAGGGTTTTTCAATTGCAGAAATTGCTACCTATTCCAAATTTTTTGGAACGATAGCAACAATTGTTGGTGGAATTATAGGTGGTCTTGCTTCAGTTCATTTAGGAGTAATGAGATCTTTGTTTATTGGCGCATTAATTTCAGCTTTAAGTAACTTATTATTTGCTTGGTTAGCAATCATTACAGCAGATGTTAAAATTTTAGCTTTTGTTATTACCGCTGATAATATTGCAAGTGGTTTTGCTGGGGCAACTTTTATAGTTTATCTCTCGGCCTTAACATCAATAAAATTTACAGCCACCCAATATGCTCTTTTTAGCTCGGCTATGTTATTTTTACCTAAACTTATCGCAGGTTATGCTGGTAGTTTTGTAAACTTATTTGGATACCCAACATTCTTTGTTTTATCTGCAATCATTGGAGTTCCAGTTCTATTTCTAATTATCTGGATAAATAAAACTGTTAAAATTAGCAAAAGATGATTTACAGAAATAATACTGAGGCATATACATCATTTGTGAAAAAAATATTATTATCTACCGTTTTAGTTTTACTCTGCAACTCAGTTTTCGCTCAGAATTCTCCTTTCCCACTGAAGAAAAAAGATTACATAGATTTTAATAAAAAAGAATTAGAAAATATTTTTAATAATATTGATAAAAATAAAGATGGCATGATTTCAAAAGATGAATTTTTTGAAAACCCTATAAAAGAAGCTACGGCAAGATTTGATAATACAGATGCTAATAAAGATGGAATCGTTACTTTAGATGAAGAAAATGCAGCTATAGCTAAATTAAAAAAATTAGAGGCGGATGCTAAAAAGAAACAGGCTGAGCAGAAAAAAAACGTACCAGCACCAGTACCAGCACCAAAGCAATAATTTAATATAAAAATTTTAGTTTTTAATAAAAATTAAATAATACTTTTTAGTACGTAT
>JAYQOK010000243.1:0-2991 GCA_038144795.1 Candidatus Kuenenia sp.
TCCGCGACCAGCGCTACGCCGACAGCAAATTCACCCCCCCCCCCGAGGCCGGTGAGAAACCGATACACGGCGAAGTCGTAGACGGTTTGTGACAGGGAACTCAAGCCCGTGCAGGCTGAATAGATGAGAATCGTGATTACCATTGTCTTGGCTCGTCCGATGCGATCGCCGAGGGCGCCGAAGACCAGGCCGCCGGTTGCCCATCCGAGGATGAAGATGCATGTTGCATATCCACCCCATTCGGCGATGCGAGCATCTCCGGATGCCACCCCGAGGAGATCCCGCATAGCAGTCGGCCGCGCCAGCGTGAACAGTTGTTGATCGAGGCAGTCAAAAAGCCAGCCGAGAGCGGCAACAGTGAGAACAAACCAGTGGTAGCGGTTCATCTCCGCATACCAGGGGCCGGCGTTGGGCTTGGTCGAGTTCGATGCAAGGTGCGGCAGATCAGCCATGGTGATGTCCGTTTTAGGAAGAGGAGAGAGTCAAGCCACTGGTGCGAGTTTGCCGGTTCTTGCCGACTTGTAGCAGGCTTCGATGATTGCGACGGCCTTGCGGCCTTCATGGCCGTCGAGCAACGGTCGTGAGCCGGAGCGGATGGCCTCGATGAAGTCTGTGAAGTTGCGGGTGTGGCAGGAATAGTTGATCGCCATCGGGTCGGCAGCACCACCACTGGTTGAACTCACGTGACCGAGTCGCGTCCTGGTGTTCTCGTCGGCCGGCTGCTCGGTGCGAAACTGCCAGGTGACGAGCTGTTCCTCAAGGATCTCGGCGGTGCCGTCGCGGCCGCCAAAGAGAAACCGCCGCATCTGGCCGGGGTAGAGGCTCGTGGCGGCGAGGAGTTGCCCGACGGCGCCGCTGCGAAACCGCAGCACGGCCACGCAGGTGTCTTCCACCTCGAGCCGCTCAGGATCGTGGGCCCGCACGGCGGTGAGGGCCAGCACACTCTCCACCGGATTCTCGCGCGGGTCGAGCCCCGGGATCGTGGCCCCGCCGATCCATTGGAGGGCGTCGACGCCATGGATCGACTGGTTCATGAGGGCCCCGCCGCCGTCGAGTGCCTTGGTGCCCTGCCAGCGGCCGGGGCCGTAATAGGCATCGTCGCGCCACCAAGGCACGTAGCTGGCGGCCACGGCGAGTGGCCCGAAGCGGCCCGCCGCGGCCGCCTCGTGCACCGTTTGGATCACCGGATTGAAGCGTTGCGGAAAGATGGCGCCCAGCGTGATACCAGCCTTGTCAGCCGCGGCGATCATCCGGTCGATCCGCTTGAGTGTGATCTCCAGCGGCTTCTCGCAGATCACATGCACACCGCGGCGGGCGGCAATCAGGGCTGCGTCGAGGTGGGCCCCCGACGGTGTGGCGATCGTTACGAAGTCGGGCTTGGCACGCCGGAGCATCTTCGCCGTGTCGTCATACCAGTCGCAGCCAAACTCGGCGGTGAAGGATCGCCCCTTTCCCTCGGTGCGACAGGTGGCGGCGACCAACTCCACGCTGGGGATGTCGGCCAGCGCCCGAGCGTGCATCTTTGCAATCGCCCCAATCCCGATGATCGCTGCTCGCATGGACGGTTCTCCTCAAAGGCACGCAAAGTTTCACCGGCGGACTCCGGTCAGACAAGCCTGTGGCGGTGGCGTGGGGTAAGATGCAGGAGATGGATGACAGCGGCAGATTGCCATTCCCCGATGCCCCCGGCCTCATCGCGCGGCTCGCTGCAGGCGACCGGCGGGTGGTGCTGGTATCAACGGGCGGTGGTGCGGAGGCTATCCCGCACCTTTTGGCGACGCCGGGGGCGAGCGCGGTGGTGTTCGAAGGGCTGGTGCCCTATGCCCGGGCGTCGGTCGATGCCCTGCTCGGTGGCCCGCAGGAGACCTACTGCTCATCGCGGGCGGCGCGGCGGCTGGCGGTCGTCGGCTGGCAGCGGGCCTGCGACTACGGGGCGACACCGGAGCAGGCGGTCGGCGCGGCCGTGACCGCCGGCCTCAGGACGACGCAGCCCAAGCGGGGCGACCATCGCATCATCGTGGCGGTGCAGACGTTTGATACGACGAGCGTTACTCAACTCGTTCTCGAGAAGGAAGCCCGCTCTCGGGCTGAGGAAGAGCAAGTGGCCGCGGCGATACTTCTTGATCGACTCGCCGCCACAGTGACAGGCGATGGCGTGGCCCGTGTGGCAGGCCTGCGGCCGGGCGAGATCGTTGATGTCGATGTGATGACCGCGCCAGAATCGTGGCGGGATCTCTTTGCGGCTCGACGGCGGGCCGTCTGCGTGCAGACTGCCTCGTTCAACGGCCCCACCGATCTCACGGCGAATGATGAGTCGCAGCCCACCGAGGGGAGGCTCATCTTCCCTGGCTCCTTCGATCCGCTCCACGAGGGACATCTCTTGATGGCGCGGATCGCCGAGGAGATCGCGGAGCGGCCCGTCGACTATGAGCTTTCGATCAGTAACGTCGACAAGCCGCTCCTCGACTACGTGGCAATCCGCGGCCGGGCAGCCCAGTTTTCCGGGCAGCGACTCTGGCTGACTCGGGCGGCGACGTTTCTGGAGAAGCTCGACGTGTTTCCAAAGAGTACGTTTGTGATGGGGGCCGACACGTATCTGCGGCTGGCCGACCCACGCTACTATGGCGGCTCCAATGCCGCGGCCGATCGGGCCGTCAAGCGGATTGCGAAAGAGGCGGCCGGGCTGATCGTGTTTGGGAGGGCTCGCAGCGGTGAGTTTGAGGATGCCGCGCAGGTCGATGTGCCGGCGGCCTTGAAGAAGGTCACCTACTTCGTGTCGCAGCGTGAATTTCGCTGCGATCTCTCGAGCACGCAGCTGCGGCAGGCGGCCCGGTAGCAAGGCGGCTGCATGCGGAAAAGCCGTCCCCGGGGGGCTCGGGGCTGCCCGCGCCACATCGCCGGACGTTCGCTCAGGGCATCCATGCCCTGAACTCTCTCGGATGCAGACAACGCTCCGCCATCCTGGCTGCGCTTGTCTGCATACGCCGGCTC
>JAYQOK010000244.1:0-2919 GCA_038144795.1 Candidatus Kuenenia sp.
CCGTGACATCCCGGTGGAAACGGGTTTTCTGGGTGAGAACTGGAACTCGGACAAAGGCGGATACGAGTCGCTGATGATCGCGCCATGGGCGGCGTTTTCTGGTGACCGCTCGACCGCGTCATGGCTGATCAATGCTGAGTACGCCGCCGACTGGCAGGCTTTTCAGCGATCTGGTGCCGTGAGCCATTGAACCCGCCGCGGTATACTGCGCGAGCGTGGCGACCAACACCACAAGCCAGGCCGGGCGTTTGCGCGGGCTGGCCACGACGCTCGAATCCCATCGCGGGTTCGCCGACGTCATCGCCAGCCTCACACAGGGGCATGGCGGGGCGATCGGCGGAACCTGGGGATCGAGTTCTGCGCTCACGGTCGCAGCAGTTGCCCAGGCCCAGGCTCGCGAGCAGGCTGGGCTGGGTGAGCGCGGCCTGGTCGTGGTCGTGCTTCCCCATCCCGCCGATGCCGACGCCTTCGCCGATGATCTGGCAATCTTCACCCACGACAGCGTTGCCGTTCTGCCGGCGCTCGAGACGCTCGGCGAGTCCGATGACGCCACGCTCACCGATCCCGCCGAGCCCGAGCGGCTCGCGCTCGTGAAGCGGCTCACCGGGCCGGCCGACCAGCATCCCCGGATCATCGTCACCACGATCCAGGCCCTGCTCACGCTGCTCGACGATCCCCGTGAGGTCGAGGAGAGCACACGACGGCTCGAAGTGGGCGGGAGCCTCGATCCGGCCGAGTTGAGTGACTGGCTCATTGCCCGTGGCTGGGAGCAGGTCGACTCGATCGACTCCCCCGGCACGTTCGCCCGCCGCGGTGGCATCGTTGATCTCTTTGCGGCCGACTGGGATCGACCCGTCCGCATCGATCTGTTTGGCGATGAGATCGAGTCGCTGCGGACGTTCGACACGGTCACGCAGCGAAGCGTCGATACACTTCCCTCGATCGACCTCACGGCGCTGGTGCATCGGCGGGCCGATGGCACCGCCCCGGCCCGGCGTACGCATCTGGCCGACGTCGTTCCGGCCGGGAGCTGGTGGGCGCTCGTCGAGCCGGGCGAGCTTGCCGAGGAGGCCCGCCGCACCAAGCAGCGGCTGGCCGACGTGGCCGGGATCGGTGAGCCCGAAGACGTCTTCGCCCGCATCTATAAGTATCCCTCCGTCACTCTGGCGGCCGTCGCCCCGTCGAGCCTCGAGGCCACGGCCACGCTGGCGGTTGAAAGCGTGGAGCGGTTTACCGGCGTTCTCGATCGGGTGCGTGAGGAACTGGAGACAGTCGGCCGCGATCAGGAGGTGTGGGTGATCGCCCCGAGTGATGCCGAGGAGCGGCGGCTTGCGGAACTCCTTGCCGGCACCGCGCCCGATTGCTCCGGCCGGCTCCACTTTGCCCAGGGGCATCTCTCCGGTGGCTTTCGCCTGGTGCCCGAGAAAATCGTACTTGTGGGGAGCGCCGAACTGTTCTGCCGCGAGGATGCGGCCGCGGCCCGGGCCCCGCGGCAGCGGCTTTCCCGGGCGATCGACACGTTCCTCGATCTCCACGAGGGGGATTACGTCGTCCATGTCGCCCATGGCATCGGCCGCTACCGGGGGCTCAAACTGCTGGAGAAGCAGGGCCGCACCGAAGAATTTCTGGAGATCGAGTTTGCCGAGAGCACAAAGATCTACGTGCCTGCCTCGGCGATCGACCTCGTCCAAAAATATGTCGGGGGTGGCAAGCTCTCCCCCAAGCTCGCCAAGGTCGGCGGTGCGTTGTGGGAAAAACAGAAGCAGGCCGTCAAAGATGCGCTGGCCGACATGGCCGCCGACATGCTCGCCCTCCAGGCGCGGCGGGCAAGCCGTCCGGGCACCGCCTTTCCGGCCGACACGCCCTGGCAGCGGCAGTTTGAGGAGTCGTTTCCTTTCGACGAAACCCCCGACCAGCTCACCGCCATCGGGGCGATTCGCGATGACTTGGAGCAACCGCGGCCGATGGATCGGCTGCTATGTGGCGATGTCGGCTTCGGCAAGACGGAGCTTGCGATGCGGGCCGCCTTCAAGGTGGCCGAGGCGGGAGCGCAGGTGGCCGTGCTCGTGCCTACGACGGTGCTCGCGGAGCAGCATCGCCGCAGCTTCGCGGCGCGGTACTCGGAGTTTCCCTTCACAATCCGGGCGCTCTCCCGGCTCACGAGTGCCGCCGAGGAGCGCGACACGCTCGAGGGCCTCGCCACGGGAAAGGTCGATATCGTGATCGGCACCCATCGGCTCGCCCAGGCCGACATTCATTTTGCCAACCTCGGCCTGCTCGTGGTCGACGAGGAGCAGCGGTTTGGCGTCGATGTGAAGGAGCGGCTGAAGGCGTTGCGGGCGAGCGTCGACGTGCTGACGATGACAGCCACGCCGATTCCCCGCACGCTCCACATGGCGATGCTCGGCATCCGCGACATCTCCAATCTCACCACGCCCCCGGCCAATCGTATCGCGGTCGAAACCCGCGTGATGCGGTGGGACGACCGGCTCATCCGCACCGCCATCGACCGTGAGCTGGCCCGCGGCGGGCAGGTGTTTTTCGTCCACAACCGGATCCTCGATATCCAGAAGGTGGCCCACAGGCTGCAGCAGATCGCCCCGGAGGCCACGATCGGCATCGTGCATGGCCGACTTTCGCAGACGGAGCTCGAAGACGTGATGCTCGGCTTCGTGGCCGGCTCGATCGACATCCTCCTGGCAACCACGATCATCGAGAGTGGCCTCGATATCCCGCGGGCCAACACGATCTTCATCGACGAGGCCGATACCTACGGCCTGGCCGACCTCCACCAGCTCCGCGGCCGTGTGGGCCGTTCGCATCACCGGGCCTACTGTTACATGCTCGTCGATGAAAATGCCGTGCTCACAAGCACGGCCGCCAAGCGGCTCCGCGCAATCCAGGAGTTTTCGAGCATGG
>JAYQOK010000245.1:0-2873 GCA_038144795.1 Candidatus Kuenenia sp.
GCGCAGGCAAGATGCCGAGATGCGAAGCTGGCATTGAGTGAGCGAAGGGCAGGAAGCCCTTCCTTCACGTCCGGCGAGATGGCACGGGCAACCCCGCGCCGATGAATCGTTCGCATGTCCCTGACTACCACACAATGCTCGATCCATCGAACACGGGGCCTTCTATGCAGGTGCGTCGATAGTCCCAGTTACCTTCGGAGTCCCGCAGTTTCGCCACGCAAGTGAAGCAGATGCCGATGCCACAGGCCATTGGCGCCTCGAGCGACACGTCGCACGGCACACCGCGGCGTTGGGCCCACTGCGTGACGGCGGCCATCATCGGCTCGGGGCCACAGCAGGCAACACGAAACAACGGTTCGGCGGAGGCAGTGACGTCGTCGAGCAACTCGACGACCGTGCCTTGGCGACCGGCTGAGCCATCGAGCGTGGCCAGATGTACCTCCATGCCAGCGGCTCGAAAATCATCGACGTCGGCAAACATGCCGGCATGCCGAGCACCCCAGCAAAATGTAACGCGGCGAGCCCGCGGGGCGACGCGGACCGGGCTACCATAAGTAGCTCCTCCAAGTCGTTCACGGCCCAGGGCCAGCAACGCGGTATTCCCGATCCCGCCGGCCACCAAGACGAGGTGATCGACCGGCGGGGGATCGAAGCCGTTGCCCAGCGGCCCCCACACCACCACTTTGTCACCCACCGGGATGTCCTTGAGGGCGGTGGTGAACTTTCCGTGAACGACGTAGATGAAATCAACATGCTGTCCTTCGGCAAACGTGTCATAGACAGCGAGGGGTCGAGCCAGAAGTGGGTCATTGCGGCCCGGGATGCGAACCATGGCAAACTGGCCGGGCACCGCGGTTGCCGCGATGGTTGGGCACTCCAGTCGAATCCGGAAGGTCTGCTCGGCAACTTGAGCGTGGGCGACGATCCGGGCCGACACACAGAATGCCCGATCGGCATAGCAGACTGCGGAGTTGCCCCCGGCGGTCACTGCTTCCGCCATGTTGAAGCCTTTCCAGGCCGCCGCTTCCGGCCGGGCTGGCTGGATGGCGGTCGTTTTGCTGGTCCACCCCGGCCACTGGGAGGGCCACGACGGGGCGGGCGGCCGGGCCGCCGCGGGCCGCGGGGCTGGGAGCCGACTGCCTGCTCGGCACCCTTGCGGAGCGATTCGATCTCCGTCCAGGAAAGCGGTCGCCACTCCCCGGGCAACAGGCTGCCGAGGGACAACGGGCCAACAGCCACTCGCTTGAGCTGATGCACCTTGTGCCCCAGCCGGGCGAGCATCCGGCGGATCTCGCGGTTCTTGCCTTCGTCGAGCACCATCTCCAAGACGGCGCTCTCCTTGTGCTGGGAGCGGAGCTCTACCCGCTTGGCCTGCACGTTCCCCTCGGCCAGCCGCACGCCACGGCGGAGGCTGTCGAGGACTTCGGGCCCGGGCACACCGGCCACCTGCACCTGATATTTTTTTTCCACGCCATACCGGGGATGGGCCAGGAGGTTGGCCAGTTCGCCATCGTTGGTCACGAGGATCAGCCCCTCACTCATCCGGTCGAGCCGGCCGATCGCAAAGAGCCGTGTATCACCGGGCACGAGATCGACCACGCGGGGGCGGCCGGAGGGATCGTAGTTGGTGGTGACGGTGCCGACCGGCTTGTTGAGCATGTAGACCACACGCTTCGGATGCGGCAGCCGCTCACCATCGACGCGGATCTCCTGCCGGAGCGGATCGACCCGGGTGCCGAGTTCTGCCACCACCTTGCGATCGACTTCGACTCGCCCCTGGGTAATCAGTTCCTCACAACTGCGGCGGCTGCCAAGACCAGCTGCGGCTAATACCTTCTGTAATCGCTCAAGGCGGTCGCCATCAGTAGCGTGTGGCGGCCGGCGATACGTCTGATCAGCCGCGGTCGGTTTCCGCCGGCTGGTCGTGGTGCGAGACGTGATGCGTGATGGACGATAGGAGTGGCTGTTTGGCATATGCCAAGATCATACACCGTGGCTAGTCACCGCACTGCTGACCACCATCTTGACCGCTCCACTTCTGGCATCGGCTCGTTGAAATCCCTCGGTCGGGTGCCGTCATTGAGCGGCATCCGCAGAATCGCTGGGGCGGTGTCATCTTGCAAGTAGGGATCGAATCGCACGGCCCGCCGCTGCTGCGCTCGGCTAGGCCCCGGTTCGAGCCACTGGGGCCGCCCCAAGGAGCTGCAGCCTACCAACGCGAGGGCCAAGGTCACGCCGAGGCAGATAGTGATTCGGCCCGGCGGATGGCGACTGATATGCATGATGGGAGTCTAGGAGCCGCCTTCGGCCACCCCAAGCCCAGAAAACCGCCGCAAAACGTGCCGCTGGCTGCGGCCCGGGGTTGCCGGTGCCACATCGCCGGACGCTCACTTCGGGCATCCTGCCCTTCGCTCGCTCATAGGAAACCTCGCTTCGCCATCCTGGCTGCGCTCGGATTCCTACGCTGGCTCCATGGCATGGCCAACCCCTCGCTGGTCCACTGCCGGTTAGGGGCTCGGAGGACGGGCTTGTAGGACAGCTTTTCCAAAGCTGTCAGGACAGGTCGGGAGACCTGTCCTACACGGACGTTCGGCAAGAAACCCGAGGCCAGGACGGATGGGATGGGAGCCGATTTGCACTACCTTGGGCCGCGTCGCTGGAGGCGGCGCCCCCATCCGACCGGAGGTCGGCAAGAAACCCGAGGCCAGGATGGCGAGGGTTTCGTGAAGCTAGCTCCTACGGCATGCAGATATGGAGCAACTTTGCGGCGTCGGCTTCGTCGCGTAGTGCGACGGTCTGCATTCCCACGGCCGCGGGGAGGAGCACGCAGGAGCCAGCAACGAGATCGGGCAGCCCCCAGTGTGGTTCCAGTC
>JAYQOK010000246.1:0-2820 GCA_038144795.1 Candidatus Kuenenia sp.
CCGCAGGCCACTCTCCTGTGTTTCGGGACCGTGGCAGTCACCGCACTTGGCGATGAGGAGTGGACGAATATCAGCCTCGAACCCGATTGCCGAGGCCTTGGCCTCGCTCTCGACGGCAACGGCGCGCGTGAACATGCCTCCTCCAAGCATCCCGATCAAGACCGGCGTTGCCGCGAACGCTGGCAGAGAAATGAATCGGACGTTGGAAAAACGGAGCGAATGGCGGGAATACATGGTTACCCCTCCTGAGCATCCGTATCGGAAACAGTGCGGTGGCAGATATGATCGACCATCAGATTGTAATACGGTGCCCAGCCGGCACGATATCGAAAGGCGTTAACGCTTTAACGTTTTTGATGAAAAAGCCGTCCATGATCGTCACATCTCCCAGGAGCCTTATGTGATGGCTGAATTCCCGATCGAGGGTCAGTTGCTTTGTCGTCGGCGGTTTGTCAACGGATGCACGGCCACCATGGCTCTGGCGGCAATCGAGCAAGCCAGTGTGGTGACCGCCGCCATGGCTCCCACCACACCCGACATTCTGGCTGCCTACGTGACCGCTCGGGATTCAGCCACGGCGGTCAAGACGGTTGGTCACGGCGAGGCATTCGGTGGCCGCTGGCGCACATGTCGGCTCACGAGTCAGATGTGGAAGGGAACAGCCTGGACCCATGAATTGTCGATGTTCCTGCCCGACAAGGTGCGGTCTGCCGGTCGAATGATGTTGTGGATCGATGGTGGCGGTGAAAAAAGTGTGCCGGGAGACTCAATCACCCTGCCGACAAAAGCCGTGGGAATGATTGCAGCAGTGGCCAATGCCGCAGGATTGCCGGTCGCGGTGGTGCGGCAGGTTCCGTTTCAGCCGATGTTCGGTGACCTCCGCGAAGACGGCTTGATCGCTCACACGTTCGTCGAATTTACGAAGACCGGAGATCCGACATGGCCGCTGCTTCTGCCGATGGTGAAGTCGGCTGTCGAGGCAATGACGGCGGCATCGGTACAGGCTCACCAGCATTGGGATGCACCCGTCGAAGAATTCGTGGTGACCGGTGCCAGCAAGCGGGGCTGGACCACCTGGCTCTCGGCCGCTGTCGATGACCGCGTCAAGGGGATCGTGCCGATGGTCATCGATATGTTGTCGTTGGGTGAGCATCTGAAGCTACAGATCGACAGCTTCGGGAAGATGTCGGAACAACTCACCGACTACACGTCGCGGGGAATCGAAGCACTTTTCGCCACTCCACGGGGCCGCGAGCTTGCGGAAATCGTCGATCCCTATAGCTACCGCGATCGCTATACGATGCCAAAGGTCATCGCCTTGGGAACCAACGATCCCTACTGGCCGCTGGAGGCATGCAACCTTTACTACGACGGCCTGCCTGGACCGCGATGGCTCTCGTATTGTCCGAATGCAGGACATGGGCTGCCCGTATTCCGCGTCGCGGCGGTGGTTGCCGCCATGGGGAGGCATGTCGCGGAGATAGAGCCGCTGCCCCAGGTGGACTGGCGATTTGACAACCACGCTCAAGGGGCCGACTGTGCGGTGGACTTTGATGTCGATCCTCGTCGGGCAACCCTGTGGACAGCCTCATCGAAGACCCGCGACTTCCGGAGGGCCGTATGGGTTTCCCAACCGGTTCCCATCGACGGGGGCTCGTGTCGGATATCGCTCCCGCGGGTTAGCAGTGGTTTTTCAGCCGGGTTTGTTGAACTTGAATTCAATCGAGATCCCCTGCCGCTGATGCTTACCAGCGGGATCAAGGTGCTGCAGGGATCATGAGCCTTTCGGGCTCGCTTGCATCAGACCGTGCGACAGCTGATAGTGCACGGGTCGTTAGGACTCTGCGATCACCGGGTTCGTGAGTGCGCCGATGCCTTCGATTTCTACGGTGACGCTGTCGCCGGGCTGGAGAAAGACCGGTGGGGTGCGGGCGACGCCCACGCCATGGGGCGTGCCGGTGAGAATAACCGTGCCCGGGTTCAGGATCATGCTAGCCGACAGAAACTCGATGAGGGCCGGTACGTCAAAGATCATGTCGTTGGTGTTCCAGTCCTGCATCGTCTCGCCATTGAGAATCGTTCGAATGGCGAGGGTATTGGGATCGAGAATTTCGTCGGTGGTGACCAGTGCCGGGCCGAGTGGACAGAACGTGGCGAACGTCTTGCCACGACACCACTGCCCTCCCCCGCCCGTCTTCTGCCAATCGCGGGCTGAGACGTCATTAGCGCAGGTGTAGCCGAGCACGTATTGGAGCGCATCGGCTCGGGCCACGTTGTGGCAACGCCTGCCGATCACGACGGCCAGTTCACACTCGTAGTCGACTTCATCGCTGCGGAGCTGACGGGGCAGCACGATCGGGTCGCCAGGGTTTTGGAGTGCCCCCGAGTTTTTTAGGAAGAGGACTGGGTGGGCTGGCGGTTCCGCACCTGTTTCGGCAGCGTGCTGCCTGTAGTTGAGGCCCACGCAGAGAATGTCGCGGGGTTCGAGCGGAGCGAGCATCTTCTCGACCGAGGCGAGGGTGCCGGTGTCGTGCAAGCGGGCGGCGTCAAACAGGTTACCTTCCAGCAGCGTGGTGTGGCCGCCATCATGGAGTCGGCCGAGGTGTTCCTGGCCGGCGGAGAGAAAACGAATGATTTTCATCAATGTGCAGTCGCGGGGGACTTCTCCATGGGAAAACCGCCAGCCGTCAACTCAAGGCGAACATGCCCAACAAACAGACGAACCGGCTCCAGCAAACCCTCAAAGTAACTCGCTGCTCAGGAGTCATGCAACCTGACACACGCCGGTTTGCATGGTCATGAGTCCGTGCGGTACGGTGT
>JAYQOK010000247.1:0-2739 GCA_038144795.1 Candidatus Kuenenia sp.
CAATGCTCCAAATGGCGATCGCTGATGAGTTTTCCGGACGTGAGGAAAAGGCAATCGAACGCTATACGGCGATCAGTGACGGCTTCCCGGACTCGGCCTCCGCCCGCAAGGCTCGCGGCGCGGCCCGCCGTCTCCAACTGGAGGGCAAGCCTCTGTCACTCTCAGGAAAATCGCTCGATGGAAAGCCGATTGCGGTGGATCAATTGAAGGGCGCGCCCGTCCTTGTGCACTACTGGGCCACATGGTGCGAGCCCTGCAAGGTCGACATCGCGAAGATCCGGGAGCTTTACGCAAAATACGGAGCGGAGAAATTCCGTGTGGTGGGGATCACGCTCGATTCCGATCAGCAGCAGCTGACTACCTATCTATCTGGATCGCCAATTCCATGGCCCCAGCTGCACGAATCAGCGGGGCTCGATGGCCGGTTGGCGGAGGAACTCGGGGTGCTGACACTTCCGACCATGCTTCTTCTGGATGCTGAAGGCAAGGTCGTTGATCGCAATCTGGTCATCACGGATCTTGAGCGAAAGCTTGAGTCGCTGATTGGGGGGAAATAGGTCGACCTCTACCGCGTGATTCACCGTCTGACTGGGTTTGCTGTTGGCATCAGCCCTCGTTACTGTTCCCGCCACCGCTGTTGCTGCGGAAGCCATGTTGATCACAGAGTGAGGGAACTCTTGGCCATTGCAAACGTAAGCCCTGTGCTGTGTGGAGTGGGGATTGTTCAGGTATTGGGCATTGTGGCCGCGATCGCGTCGCGATTGGCGGAGGGCACGTCCGGCGAGCCTCTGGGGCATTGGCTCTGCGTGTTGGCTTTGGCTGCGGTCGGAGGACTCTGTGGGTTTTGTCTGCAATACGGCCCCGACTCAGGAGCGATGTGTGCTGTCACGTTTACCGTGATGACCATGATCACCATCGTTGATCTCCGGCCCGTTCGTGAGCGACAGTAGAAGGGGTGTGCCGGCTTCACGGCGGAAAAGTCTTGTTCCGAGGACGGGTTCCGCACAACGCCAATGAGCGCTCGCCTGCCCTTTTCAGCTTTCCTAGACGCGCCTCCCGCCCTGGCCTGCCTCGGCGGCCGTTTTTGCCGGAGCCTTCGGGAGAATCGGAAAAAAACTCCCTTTTGGCCACCTTCAATGCCGAACAGATGTCTGGCGAGGGCGCGAGACTTTCCGGTCCGCCACTGCCCCGTTTCCAAGGAGCCAGGCATGTTGACTTCAATCCGACCTTTCCGGTTTTTGCTGGCGTGCAGCGCGCCGCTGTTGTTCATGGCGACCAGTATGGCTGACGATCTCGCAGCCCGCGTCACCGCTCAGATTCAGGCCGCGCCGGCGTTGCGCGGAAATCCGATCACGGTGAAGTCACTCGGCCCGACTGTCTGGCTCTCGGGGAATGCCTCATCCACCCAGCAGCAGGCGGCCATCGCGATCGCGCGACAGACGCCGGGGGTGGAGCGAGTGGTCGATCAGTTGTCGGTGTCGCGGCCGGTGGCCGAATCGGCTGCCGTTGTCTCGACAAATCCTCAGCCGGACCACAATGCAAACCACACAAAGCCCGAACTTGCCACAGCTGTGGCAACCGCCCTTCGTACCGCGGGTTCGCTCAAGGGCTACCGGGTGAGCGTGAAGGCCAAGGATGGTACCGTCTGGCTCACAGGCACGTTGTCGAGCCGTGAGCAGTTGCAATCCGCCGTGTCACTCGCTGAGCAGACGCCCGGCGTGGAGCGGGTGGTGAATCGCCTCTCAGTTGCCGAAGCCGCCGCGCCCCAGGCAGAGTCATCGAGCCTGTTTTCGCTGCCCGAATCAATGAAATCGCTGATTGGTCTCACGCCGCGTGAGGATGCCGGGGTGCGGCAGGCAGCTGGCACGATGGAGCAAGGCGACGTACAACTAGCTAACGGCGGTATGCCGGTTGGTGAATCGATGGGACTGATCCAGCTTACACAGGCCCAGTTGCAGGCTGTCGGGCAGGCCCGATATCCCAGCCGCTCGCAGTATCCGACACAGTCTCGTCAGATAGCGACTGGGGCCCGTCAGCCAATGCCCCTGGCAAGCGGGGCTCCCGTGGGGCGGCCGCTCCCGATGCGGATGGCTGCTCGGCCGCAACGTGGCAGCGTTGGGCCGGCCGGCTATGGTGAGCCAATGGTGTTGCCGGGGCCCAATGATTACGCCGAGTACACTACGAATGGTCAGATGGTACCCGGATCCATGCAGATTACCGAGGGCGGTATGGCTCTTGCCGAGGGTGGAATGCCGGTGAGTGGTGGGCCCGGCATGGGGCAGCCGATGCCGATGGGCGGGTCTGGCGTGGGGATGCCGGCCGTCCCAGTTCGCGGCGGAGGCCCAAACATGCCCAACTATGCCTGGCCGAGCTACGCAGCTAATCCCAACTACGCGGCCCTCCAGTATCCCACCCAGTATTCGCCAACGGCCTGGCCTTACATTGGTCCCTTCTATCCCTACCCGCAGGTGCCGCTCGGCTGGCGGCGGGTGTCGCTGGAATGGGACGACGGCTGGTGGTTCCTCGATTTCGATGAGCGGCATATCCACAGCCACCACCGGTAGTTTTCCTCGAGTTAATCTGGGATAGTCTCAACTAGTCGAATTACTTGGCCCACTCCCGTGTAGCCGCACGGGAGTGGGCTTTTTTGTGACGCATCGGCTGCCCAGACTCCCCTGCCCCGGCCGTGCAGAATTGGCCGGGGGAAAAAACTTCAAGACCGCTGACCCCCCCAACCCA
>JAYQOK010000248.1:0-2737 GCA_038144795.1 Candidatus Kuenenia sp.
CAAGGAGCGCGTAGCGCCGATGCTCATGACAGCACTGACGGCCGGCATCGCGCTCGTGCCTCTGGTGCTGGCGGCGGGCGAGCCGGGCAAGGAAATCCTCTATCCCGTGGCCACCGTGATCCTCGGCGGCCTGATCAGCTCAACGTTACTCGATTTCTTCGTCCACCCCGCACTCTTTTGGTGCTTCGGCCGACGGCAGGCCGAGCGGGCGATGCAAGAAGCCGAGCACGACGAACTGGCGGCACACCGATGAATGCGTTGGCGACAAGTGATGTATGGGTGAGTATTTTCCACGTGAAGAAGGAGACTTCGATGCTTTTCATGAAACGATTCGAGATGGCAGCGCTCGTGCTTGGTCTACTGGCGTTCGGGACACGGCTCGAGGCGGCACCTGCCGCGGGGCACGCGCACGCCCATCCGACCGAGGGGCCGCACCACGGCGCACTCATCGAACTCGGCAAGGAGGACTACCACGCCGAACTCGTTCACGATGACGCGACAGACACGGTCACGATTTACATCCTCGACTCGTCAGCCACGAAATCGGTACCGATCACGGCAAAGCAGCTCACGCTCAACATGCGAGCCGGCGGCAAGCCTCAGCAGTTCGTGCTGGCCGCCCAGCCGAAAACAGGTGATGCCGACGGTTCCGCATCGGTTTTCGCTGCCAGTGGCAAGCAGATTAGCCAAGCGATCGATACCAAGGGCGCCAGCGGGCGGCTCAACGTGGAAATTGAAGGTAAAATCTACGTTGGCAATGTGGGAGGCAACTCACACAACCACAAACACTGATCAGCGTACAGCCTACGCCCCTAAGGGCCCCGAAGAGCGTTGGCATGTCGCCTTGCGTGCGTCCAAATCGCATTTCGCGTGCTCAATACCCTCAAGGCTGCGTTGGCACTCGTAGATCACCTCTTTCAATACCCGCTCACCCGCATCCAGATCCGCGTACCTAATCCCATCGGCTTGCCCGGGGTCAAACTCGTAGATCTGCGGCATGCGACGCGCGTTGGTCTCGATCTTGGCCAAGAACTCCAGGTAGGGCGACGCGTACTGCTTCTTCTTGCGGCCTGAGTGGTATTTCGGGTCGCCGGACGTCATGCGCCGGATCTTCCCAATGGCCGCGAGAAGTTGGCGGCCTGCGGGGTCGTCGAACGAATGGGGCTTGGTCATGGGCATCCTCCTTGATGCGCCGGCTGCCGGGGCACATACGCCTCGGCGAAAATCCGTACTTTCTGACGATTCAGGCGTTCGAGCCCATCCAAAACCTTCTCGTTTCTTTGTGGTTCTCGTTGCCCGACGCCTCTCATTTTAGCGCGTCGCGGGCCCTATCGCGGCATGGATTCGGGCGACGACACGCGAAATCCCGCTGAATGCCTCACGTGATGATGGGTGTTGCAGAATGCTCGATCTGTAAAGCATGTACCCACAAAATCGGGCCTCTCGTGGGGCGGCAATCCACACGCGGCCGCACTCGTACCCACCCTCTGCAGACCTCGATCACGCCGACTGTGCTGCCGCGGTGTGCTTCCCGCCCACCGAATCCGCCGAACTCGTGATTGGCTTGGGTGTGGCCGCGGGCACCTGACACGCGGCCATGATCGGCGCCTGCGTATCCATGAACGCCAGAATCCCCGTCTGCAGTCCCTCGGGCAGCATCTTGAACCAATCGAGCCACCCGTAGGTAGTCGTCTTGGGCACCTTGAAGAACCGGGCTATATCAATGCCGCGATAGCCCGAGCGGACGTGCAAGTAGACGGCCAACACGCGCTGCTCGTTCTTCGTGATGGCCTTCCGAACCGTGGCGTCGTCGGGCTGTGCAAACGTGGCCAACCGGTGCTTCAGTTGGCGCTCAAGGATCTCCACCTCGACCTTCATGCGGTCCCGGTCGCGGCCGTAGAGTTCGATCAGTGGCCGGAGCGTCTTGCGGCTGGGGTCCTTGGTGAAGTTCAGGACCATCGACAAGAACTTGGTCTGCCAGTCGATCATCTGCAGCCAATACACCGTGTCCACGAGGGTGAGGGAGTCTTCGAGGAGGTATCCCCGTGATTCCGCCTGACCGAGGAGTTCTACGAGCCGGTACGTCCTGTTGGCAAGGGAATCGTGGCAGCGAATGAACTCCTGCTTCATCTCCAACACCTCTGCAATCGCCTCGGCGGCCTTGCGAATGTTGGCGTCGGTGTTTCGCGATGGTGGTTGCGGTGTGTCCATATGCTCCAAGGTAGCGCGTGAGTGTCGTCGGCGCTACACTGCACGGATGAAGAACAACCGCGCAGCCACCGTGCCCGTTCTCTGCTGCCATCGCGGATCCTTGCCCAACACCGGTCACCCTCACGCTGCGTCGACATCCGCCCCACGCCGCAGTTTCGTGAACCGCTCTGGCTGGCGAGAATTTCAGACGGTTTTGACGGGCCTTCGGCGAGACTGCCCTCCAGCCCTACCGGTCGTCGTTCGGGCTTCCTGGCTCCCCAAAACGGTGCTGGGCCAGTGCCTTCGACGCGATAAGCGGTTCGTGGTCCTTCTCAACGACGAGATGGGCGAGCCGCAGGCCGTTGAGGTGCTCTGCCACGAATGGGCGCACGCGCTGGCCTGGAACTTCGCCGTCGATCGGCTCATCAACGCGCCCGACACCGACCCTGTGGAATTCGAGCGGGCCTGTCACGACGAGGCCTGGGGCTGCGCCTCCTCGCGGCTCTGGCGGGCGTTCCTGGACGTCATTCGAGAGGTGGCGTGACGG
>JAYQOK010000249.1:0-2644 GCA_038144795.1 Candidatus Kuenenia sp.
TGTCGCAACCCAACCCCACTCAAATCTTACTCATATGTATAAAACGTGGGGCTCGCAATCATCTTGCGAGCACGCGAGGCGGTTAAGTAGCGTTCAGATCGAGAAGACGGCTTTCCGGTCGATGGCACCCGTCACCTACTTTCCCTAAGGAAGTCTCTCTCTTGAGAGCAAACTCTCAGATCGCTCTCACGCATCCTAAGGTAGCGTCTGACAAATACATCCGCCTCTCGCTGCCTTGGCAAGCTTCCGCTCCATCGCATGGAGCATCTCCACCTGACGGGGCGTTTCCAACGCTGGGCGGCCGGCCTTGCGGCCCCGATCCCAACGGGATCATGTGGATCGACCCACTGCAACTCGGGAATTAGGGAAGGGAGCGAATTTCGCAGGGTCTACCCAGCTGTGGAGCGAGTAGGTAATCGAGTTGCATGCCAGCGACCGAAATTCGCTCCCGTCCCTAATTCCCCATCGCCCCGGTGAGCCGCTCGATGGCGGTCTTCCGAGCGGCCGTGAGACGCCGAGACGCCTCGCCCTTGCTGCAGCCGACGATCGTCCCGATCTCGACGTTCTTGCGGCCCTCGGCATTGAGCTCGAGCACCAACCGCTGCCGATCGTCCAACGCCGCCACCGCCTCGAGCACCTTCTCCCGAGCACGAGCCGCCTCACGCCGAGTGACCGTCGGCAGATCCTTCGATCGCCTCTCCTCCGTCGCTCCGGCCGACATGGCCCGCTTCGCCCGCTGCTGCGGCATGCCAGATTGCTCGTCGTCCTGCCAGTCGCCCCGCTGCTCGACCCAGCCCTCGCCGTGCTGCTCGACAAACTCCTTGAGCTTCGCCCGCCGCTTCCGCTGCCGCCCCGTGGTGCGATGCACATTCATGGCGGCCGAATACGCCACCCGCTTCAGCCACGGCACAAACGGATCACTCGTGTGCCGAGCGTTTCCCGGATTCCAGGCCCCCTCGACACCGCCCGACTTTTGACTGATTTCCCACACCCGCTTCCAGACGTCGGCAAACGCCTCATTCACCGCCTCCCGCCGCAGCCCGGCCCGCCGCAGTTCGTTCATCACGAGCCCGCCGAGACGACACTGCAGCTCCGAGAGCACCTTGTTATTGGTGCCCCCGGAGGCCTGCAACTCGTTCATCAGCTCGGTGGCCGTCCGCTCATCGGCCGAGCCGACCAGACAGTCGGCAGGCAGCTTGGCGGCCCGCACCAGCTTCCCGTCTCCCGGCCGACTCCCCTGCGAGGCCGCCTCGTTCCAGCCATTGTTTTGGCCATCGTTCCGGCGATCGTCACTTCCCATGCAGTCGTCTCCTCGAGGAATGAAAACTCAACACCCACCACTGATATGCGATCGCCGGGACAACCTTGGTCCAAAGTGGCAAAATCACCGTATTTTGCGGGCCTCCCGGGTGAACAAATCGGCAAACTCCGGCACGGCTGCCGCCGTCCCCTCCAGGTCGAATTCCTCCGACAGCGTGCTGCCGATCCAGCCCTGCAGGGGCCGGGCATCCTCGGGCCTGGCCACATGAGTAGCCATCTCACCCGCAAAATTCAGAAGATCGTAGACCCGACACTTCACCGGCAGGAGCCGCTGCCGCCGGACGGGAAGCGTATCCACGTTGGTCAGGCCGTAAAACATCTGAATATGGCCGGTAAGTCGGTCGAAATCCTCGAGGGCCGCCGTCTTCCGCTCGGCCCGCAGGGCCTTCATCTTCAGCAGGTGCCTGCCGAGCAGGGCCGCCTCCCGCACCGACGCCCATGACGACTGGGCCGCGAGAAACCGCTCCCGAATGGCAGCGAAGCCATCGCTGTGGTCAAAGCATTCGATCGCCCGCCGAATCGTGTGCCGGGGCTCCCGGCTGGCCGGCAACTCGCTGCAAAACGCCTTGTGATGCCCCACCATCCCATTGGCACACACCAGCCGCAGCAGCGCCAGATAGATCTGGGCGTTGCCGAAGCCGTCGATCGGCACATCGAGCGTAAACCGATTGGCAAACTGGTCGCCCCCGATGGCCATCGAGGTCTCCCCGCTGCGGGGCGTAAACGTGAGGCTCACCACGCCCTCATTGTAGGCGGCGGCGGTGGCCCCATGAGACCGGGCCAACTCCAACGTGTCGTCGATCGACACCACCTGCTGATCGGGATGCGACACGCCCAGCAGGATCGGCGGCCCCTTCTCGGGCGTCTCCACCATCACCCGCAGCGAATCCTTGTGCGACACCAGACAGATTCGCTGAAACACTTCCTGCGGATGGAAATACCGAAACGTGCTCATCCCAAACTGGTAGCGGCGAAACATCGACTTCCAAAACCGGCCGGTCACCTGGCAATGTTCCCCATCGAGATCGACCAACGCCCGGGTGGGCAACGCCGCCGGCCCGGTGCCCGGCGCGATCTCCTCCGACATCACGCCGATCGCCCCGAGCGACACAACCCGCTCATCAATCCGCACCGGCCGCTCAAGCCCCACCCCGCCGCCGTCTGTCTGCTGCATCGCTATCATCTCGATTCCTCCTTTGCGTGTTAGCCATCACAACGCGTACATCAATCCCAGCTTTGATGCCCGCGAGGGGTTGCCCGGGCCACGGAGCCGGCGGTGGCAGCGAGCGCTGGCATGGATGCCGAAAGCGAAGCTGGCACCGAG
>JAYQOK010000250.1:0-2642 GCA_038144795.1 Candidatus Kuenenia sp.
TCGCGAAAATCATCGGCCTTCCGGAACAAGCCATCGCCCTGATTCGGCGATCTTCGCTCTGGCGGTTGCGGGATCTGATTGCCCTGAAGGCTGCGGCGGAAGACACGGAATTCCCGTCCGTGAGGGCAAAATAGTGCCCATGGACCAGGGTTGTCCTGCGACTGGGCTTCAATCGATCGACAGAACTTCGCCCGTTTTCCCCAGGGAGGCTTTCACATGATAGGCCCGGCAAAAAACAGGCTGCACGATTACGAGGCTGGCTGGCTCGCGCTTCTGCTCCGGATGGGAGTGGCCGACGAGAAGGAGCTGTATGCAGCTCAGAATCGGGTGGCTCAGGCCGCGATCCGAAAGATGGAAGAGCGGCGGGAAAGGCGACGCGCGGAGCGGGAGCGGAAACGGCGAAAGCGGGAGTGACGAAGAGCTCCCGTTGGATGCGATACGACACACTCCGCTCGAAGCCACTGGGGAGGATCGCTGGCCCAGTGACGCACACGTTCCGGAGCCCTCTCGTGTGACAATTCCCGCAGCACTGCCGGCGGCACGACGACTTCTGAAAACAACTGGGCCAGAACGTGCTCGGCTTTGATCAGAACCAGATAGTGCAGCGGAGAGGCATCTGAAACGACGGTCATGATCCCAGCAGCCGACGCAGCATCGCGACCTGCTCTGCAATCTCCTCTGCGGTCGCGAGATCCTCGGTGACGTTGTGCTGCTTCAGGAGTTCGTCGGTCTCGAATCGTGTTTTGTCGAGCGACTCGGCGAGCTGGTGCTGCGTGATGCTGCCCTGCCGGTAGAGCTCCACAAGAGCCGCTTCCTTGGCAAGGCCGTCAAGATTGGCGTGGTCTCGCCGCAACTGCTCTTCCACGCTGGCGGGGAGATCAAACGAGATCGACATAGGGAGACCTGGAAATGGGAGGTGTCCCGCGGGGCCGTACACTGCCGGCCATGACGCCAGCCGCCCCCTCGCCGTTTCTGGAGATCCCCGAGCGGGAGTGGGTCTGCGCGAACTGCCTCTGCTTCGCGATCTTCGATTCGTTCCCTGTGTCGCCCGGGCACGTGCTTGTGATCACGCGAAGGGTCGTGCCGACGTTCTTCGAGTGCACGGCCGCGGAGCAGCAGGCGCTGATGGCGCTCGTCGGCGAGGTGAAGGCCCTGCTCGACGAGCGGCTCGCCCCCAAGCCCGATGGCTACAACGTGGGCTTCAACGCCGGGGTCGCCGCCGGCCAGACCGTGCCGCATGTGCATGTGCACGTGATCCCACGGTATGCCGGCGATATGGGCGACCCACGCGGTGGCGTGCGGCATGTGATTCCCGGGAAGGGGAATTATCTGGCGGGGCCGCCGGCTGGCGGGGCAGGGGATCCACGGCTCTCGCTCACCACCGGGCCCGACCGGCCGCTATGGCCGCGGCTCGCCGAGCGGCTCCCGGGGGCGAGCGAGATCGACCTGCTCGCGTCGTTCGTGCAGCCCTCGGGGCTCGACGTCATCCGTGCGGGGCTCTTCAGTGCGATTACCGCCGGGGCCCGCGTGCGGCTTCTCGTGGGCGATTACCTCGGCATCACGTCGCCGGAGGCGTTGCGGCAACTCCTTGGCTGGATCGACCTCGCCGGCGGGGTGTTCGAGGCCCGGCTCGCGGAACTGGAAAACCTCCGCGGCTCGCCCGACTCGTTCCACCCGAAGGCGTGGCGGATTGCGGATTCGTCGGGCGGGATCGTTGTCGTCGGGTCGAGCAATCTCTCGCGGTCGGCCCTGGTCTCGGGCGTCGAGTGGAACCTGCTCGGCGAGACGTCGGGCTCAGGCGACCTCGACCGCGAGCTCACTGCTGCGTTTGACGACCTCTGGAAGCAGGCCACGCCGCTCTCGGCCGCCGTGGTCGAGCGATATGCGGCCCGGGCTGTCGCCGCGGCCGAGTTGCGCCGCGCATGGGATGGCGAGCCCGCGACTGCCGCGGCTCCCTCCGCCGCGCCCGTCGTATTCACTCCGCGGCCCTGGCAGCAGGAAGCCCTCGCCTCCCTCGCCGCGATCCGCCGCGATGGCTACTCCAAAGCCCTCGTCGCCGTGGCCACGGGCCTTGGGAAAACCTGGCTCGCGGCGTTCGACGTGATCGCCGTGGGCAGTGAGCTCGGCCGGCCGCCGCGGGTGCTCGTGATCGCCCACAGAGCAGAAATCCTCGCGCAGGCCGAGGCCACGCTCCGGCAGGCGATCGCGCCCGCGAGCGTGTCATACGTCGCCGGGGCGTCGTGCGACCTCTCGGGCCAGCTCGTTATCGCGTCGATCCAAAAGCTTTCCCGGCCCGACAGTCTCGCGGCCCTCGCGGCGGCGGCCCCGTTTGACTACTGACTACTGCGTGATCGACGAGGTGCACCACGCCGAGGCGCCGAGCTACCGCCGCGTGCTCGCGCGGCTGTCGGAGCTGTCGCGAGCTGCCCCGTCGTTTACGCTTGGCCTCACGGCCACGCCCGAGCGGACCGACGGCGTCGACGTGGCCACGTGACCTGCCCCCCTTAAACGAGGCCACTTCGGGAGCGAGAATCCTGGGTGGCCGCAACCAAGGCAGGGCAAGAGATGCCACGAGGAAAGGCGGAGCAGGCGGAGGTCATCATCCCGAAGCTCCGAGAAGTCGAGGTCGAGCTGGGTAGGGG
>JAYQOK010000251.1:0-2514 GCA_038144795.1 Candidatus Kuenenia sp.
CTTCGGCTTCGGCTTCCAACTCCGGCTCGTCATGCTCTTCCTGGAGCGAATCGGCGTCTTCGACGCCGCCGCCTACGCCTCCCAGTGGCGAACCGCAGTCGTGGCGATCTTCATCGTGTCGGCGATCCTAACTCCCGCCGATCCTTACAGCATGCTCTTCCTCGCACTGCCGCTTTGCCTTCTCTACTTCGGCGGCCTCACCATCTGCCGCTGGACAAGCAGTGCAAGCCCTGCATAAGCCAGGCCCGCAATAACGGAAGCCGAGGGCGGGTGAAGTCGAGGCAAGTTGGCGTATCCTCGACCCGAAGCCGAGGCTTTACCCGCCCTCGGCGTCTACGCAATAAACGCCAGCCAGTAGAAGAGCAGCCCGGTGATCGTGGTGAGCACGAGGTCGATGGCGGCCAGCCTCCCCATCCATCGATGCCGCCCCCCATGGCTGCCGGGAACGGGAGGCGAAGGAAACCACGTGAACGCCTCCCAGATCGTCCACACCCAGAGCACGAGCGTCGATACGGCAAAGATGAGATGGATGCCCAGCATTGTGAGCACACCCCGCGGCCACCACGGGCTCGGCCGGGCCCGCTCCTTCCAGTCGCTGAAGAGTCGGATGTCGATCTCGAAGATCACAATGCATACGAGCAGGGCCGCGGCAATCGCCAACTGCAACCGCTTGTGGGTGACGAAATCCCGCCGCGTGCGGACAACATGGATGCTCCAGGCCAGGAGCGGCAGCACGGCCAGGAGCCCCACCACCACGACATCCATGCCGAGCGAACCACGCGTGCCGAGAAAGCCGTCGATGCCTGACATGCCCGTCCTGATGATGGCTGCTGGAAGAATTCGAAAACGACGCTGAACTGTGAAATCAGGCAGATTGTAGCCGACGTTTTGCAGCCGGCAGGATGGTGGGTATACGATCCGGCCTGCGGCCGAGTGGCGAAACTGGCAGACGCACGGGACTTAAAATCCCGTGGAGCAATCGCTCCGTGCGGGTTCGAGCCCCGCCTCGGCCATTGAGGGGAGGCGTTGGTCTTGCCTCGGTCTTGGCCAGCCTGTACTTCTCCTCGCTGAGCCTCTTCCGGAGACCGATATGGCCGATGCCGTGCCAAACGTTCTTGAACGCCGCACCTCGACATTTACATTGCTCCTGCCGTGGCTCGCGGCTCCGCTGTTTTGCCTGCTGCCGATTGGGGGCTGCGCACTCGCCACATCGATGCGTGGGGACGCGACTGAGGTAGCCCAGACAGTCAAAGCCGACCCACCGCTCGCGGCAATTAGTCTGCCACGGTAGGCATCCTTCGGGGCTCACCGCCGCGTGGCGTTGTTTTCCCGAGCAGCCTGACGGGTGGCGAGAAACCGCCGTAGGCCACCGACCACTCGCGCTGGCGTCTGCGTTCCCGACTCGCTGAAGATGGGTGTCTGCCCATCTTCGGTGACGATGATCTCGACGGCCTCTGGCGGAAGCGGCGCACCGCCGAGAAGCCGCTGCATCGGCTCAACTTCCTGCCCCGCCTCAGCTTCGTCGGCAGGCACCTCGGCGACCACGAAGTTTTCCTGGGCGAAGGCGTTGAACTCCGGGTCGTTGACCAGCGAGGCCGACCGGGTCTTTGCTGCCGAGTCGCTCTTTCGGGAGACGACCAGCAGGATCGGTCGCTGCTTCCCTCGGGCGCTGACAACTGCCTCTTCCAAAGATTTCAGCACCTCGGTCTTCGGGGCCATGGCGACCGCCGTCGGGGCAATGGGTCGGTCAGGCACATGGGAGGCCATTTCGGAAACCCAGGAAGCCGCCGACTGGCCGTTGTAGCCCTTCTTGACGGTGATCTTCTGGCCGTCGGGCCCGATCAGGAGAGCGCTGGGGAACGTCCGCACACCATACTTGATGCAGACCTGCGACCGAGCACTCCGCACGGCCGGGGAGATCCCCTGCTGCGGGAGATCAATCATGAGGAGGACAACCTTGTCGGAGGCCCAGTTCAGGAAGGTGTCGGTGGCCAAGACGTTGTCTTCGAGCGTCTTGCAGTGTGGGCACCAGTCGCTGCCGGTGAAGATCGTGAGCACTGGCCGGCCCGACTCAGTGGCCACGGCCAGAGCGTCGTCGTAATCGGTTAGCCAGCCGTCACTGGCGACCGCTGGCTGGGCTATCAGGCCCACGGCAAAGGCTACTCCAGCCAGGGCGACAGCCGCTCGGCCCAGACGAGACATCAGAAACCGGACAGATTCTCGGCTTGCGCCGGCCTCTTGGAATCCACCGAGCGATCGTGCGATCTGCATTGAATGTTGCCTCCTTGCAAGCTGTTCCCCAACTTCTTTAATCGGGAAACAGCAACGGGGTTCGCGAGCCTTGCGGCCACGAAACTGGCAGAAAGGCTAACGACAGGTGCCGAGACTGTAAATCTTTGCAGATTGCGTCACTTATCTGGCTTACCTGAACCCCCGCCACAGAGCCGGAACGCTGGGGTTACGAAAAACGAACCCCACGAAGAAAATTTCGTGAGGGATGCCGGGGGTCTGTGG
>JAYQOK010000252.1:0-2403 GCA_038144795.1 Candidatus Kuenenia sp.
GGCCAGGAGAGAAGGCTCCCCCCCAGTTTCAGAACGAGTTTCCCTGGAGCATCATCCTTGGTGGATTGACGAATGGAGCCTTGGACCCATTTTCTGGTCACGGAATGGTCCCCCGGGCGATGAGTGCCAGCGCGTGGGCCGGTGCGACTCGCGACACGGCAGGAGAAAAATGATCCTGCATCCACGTCGCTAGCAAATTGTCGGGCTGTGAGGCAAGGATTCTGTCGGCGAGGTGACGACCGTGTCCGGAGATGATGTTGCCGGTGGGATGCCAGCCCGTTCCCCTCGCGAGGTTCCGCATGGCCCGGCCGATCCGACGGGTCTGCGCCGTGGCGATCCACTCTGCCGCGACCCGGGCGTCGCCCATGCCGAAGCTTTCTGGTTCGAGCAGCATCATCCTCGCCAGCCGAACGCGGGCGGCATCCGGTGTAGCGGGGCCACCGTCGGCCGTGTCGGTGCAGGCAGAATCTTCGGGCAGCTCACCGAGGATGAGCCAGGCATCTTGGGATCGTGCGAAGAGTTCGCTCGCCACCCGGCGGTGGATTCCACGGTGAGGCAGGCTACGGACCAACGCCGCCACCGGAGTCCGCTCGATGCCGGTGTAGACCAGTTCCCCGGAGGCCATGCGCCCCACGTCGTCAGTCGCCAGTGGAGCCGGTCGCCCATCTTGAATCGGGATTATGTCGACCGTTGTGGAGCCGATATCGATGAGCAGCGTGCGGGGAGTCGGCGCCAGCGTAGCCGCCAGCCGGGCGACGGCATGCCAGTTGGACGCGGCGACAGCCAGCGGATTTGCGATCGCCTCCTCGGGCGACACGATGCGACCGTCGGTGGCGTAGATGCCGACAGGACTCCCGCTGGCGGCTGTCAAGAGCGCGGCCACGATATGCTCCACGCCGGCCCGCCGCGACGGGAAGCAGTCGGCGATCTCACCGGTCATCGTGGCGACGATGCGTTGCGGAGGAACCGGCAGAAAGCGAGTCACAGCAGCTGCGAGTCGCTGCCAGTCACGCCACATTGCAAACGGTTCGCTGTGGGTCCAGCCGCGGCCATCGGCCGCCTTGATGTTGGCTCCTCCGATATCGAGCGCGATGAGATCAGCGGAAGGCAGAGGACGCGTGGTCACGGGAGGCGACAGCTCGGTCAATCAGCGACCGCACGAGGCTCGTGGATGCCATGCTGGCCTGCACGACGAACGACGTCGTGAGTCGTGGATTGACTTCGAGCACGCGGTCATCCCGGCCATCGTGCCGATCGCCGAGCAGCATGTCGACACCCACCCATCCCACGGCCGATGCACCGCCGGATGCCCGCTCGACTGCGGCAACTGCCCGCCGTGCCAGCGCCGTCGCCCGGGCGGCCCCCGACCGATTGGAAAGCGGCTCGCTGCCGAGATAGTGCGGGTGGTCGCCGGTCGTGAAGAACTGTCGCAGAGGCGGCAGGATCTCGGGGGCGCCACCCCCGCAGAGACACGACACGCCCACCGGCGTACCGGGCACGAGGGCTTCCAGCCGCGTGGCGATTGCTGCGGCCGAAAAATCAGTACGCGTGTGGATGACCTCCAGCCCGTCGCTACCGGCGCTCGCTCGGGCCTTGCGGACGGCTGGCAGATGAAAACCAACTGGAGCAGGCTCGCCGGCGGCGAGGGAACGCCCGGCCGGCACCGGCACACCGGCCGCGGCGAGCGCGTCGATTGTGGCCTGCTTGTCGGCGGCGATCATCAAAAACGGAGCCGCGGCGGCAATGACGCTGCCCCCGGCCGCCCGCACCCGGGCGACGCGATCAACAAGTATGCCATCTGTCTCGGGCGCGACGAGCAGTGTCCAGTCGGCGCAGGCGGCGGCCGTTGTGAGTGTGTCGACCTCGTGCCCTTGCGTTACAGGTTGCCGGCAGACACCGCTCGGCAGTATCACGTCGTGATCCCCATCGACGAGCACAGTCACCTCGAGCGAACCATCTCGCGCCGCATCGACCGCGACCGCCTCGAGCATCATCCGCCCCTCGGCAACTAGCCCCTTCAAATCCGATCCCGCCGGCTGCCCCTTCAACCCTCCCGAACAGCACCACTCGTAGAGGAGCAGTTTCAAATGAAAAGATCCCTTCGTGAAGCCAGGAAGATTTGCATGAAAGCGAGCGAAGATCTGAAAACTGAAGAGATTGAGGCTCGGGGGTCGGCGAACGCTCGACGAGCCTTGGGAGTATCCTCGCCCGGTGAGGAAACTTTTGCCGCCCCCGAGCCGGTGCGTCACCATACGGCAAAAGCACCTAAAAGATCCCCAGTTGATCTCGTGCCGCCTCGGTCATCTTGTCGGGCGTCCACGGTGGATCCATGACGATCCGCACCTCCACCGCCTCCACATCGTCAGGCGCCCCGAGCACCCGTTTGGTGTCGCCGATCAGCTG
>JAYQOK010000253.1:0-2307 GCA_038144795.1 Candidatus Kuenenia sp.
CAATCCCTTTAATATTTGCTTTAATACAATTTTTAACAGTATCTATTCCTATGGTGGGCAAATCTACTCTTAGATCCTGTTTTGTCTTTGGAAATTTTACCAAAATTGATTTACTCTTTAATTTATATTTTTTTGATAAATGTAATGCACGCTTAATAGTCTCATCAGTTCCTTCGGGCCCCTCTATAGCTAAAACGTAACCGTTATTAATTACAATAGATTGGCCAATATCATATTTGCTTAATGAATTAATAATATTTACCCCTTTAGTTATACTGTTTTTGTCATTACTGGTTATTTTTACTTTATTGATATTTTTTTCTTTAAATATTAATTCAGGTGTAAATTTCATACTATTTATCACAGTAATTTCATGCTCTTTAAAAATTTTTATTATTTCATTCAAAATATTCCCATCCCCTTTTTTAAAAGCTGAAAATAATCTAGGAAGATAGAATAAAGCTTTTCTGTCAAATTTTAATTCTGAAATTTCTGGTCTTTTAACTTTTCCTAGAAAAATAACACTTTTACAATTATTTTTCTTTAATATCGATATAGCTTTTCCTAATTGAGTTATTTTTAAGCTATATGAATTTATATATTTTTTATAAACATTAGATTTTGTTAGATCTAATATTAAAAATTTTACATTATTTTTTAATAATTTATTTATTATAAATCTTGGTAAATTCGTCTCTCCAACTATCAATCCAAGCATTTATTTTATGGGTCTGCAAATTGGTCTTTTTTCACTTTTTTCTAAAAAATTTATAACTTCGCTAACTGTTTTAAAATTAGAAAATTTTTTAGCTTCTTCAATTCCATTCTTTAAAATAGAGTTGGAAAAAATTAATTTTACAGCTTGATTTAAACTATTTATTTCATCTGAGGAATAACCAGCTCTTTTTAGTCCAATTAAATTTATTCCATCTAAATGAGATCGATTTCCAGTGACAAGACCATATGGAATTACGTCTTTTTCAACACCTGTCATACCACCAATCATTGCTAACTTTCCAATTCTCGTAAATTGTTGAACCGCAGAATTACCACCGATGATTACATTGTCGTCTATTTCAACATGACCGGCTATTGCAACATTATTTGCAATAATGACATTATTTCCAATTTTACAGTCATGAGCAATATGAGATGAAATCATAAATAAACAATTATCACCAATTTTTGTAACTCCGCCACCATGTTCAGTGCCAGGATTTATTGTAACGTATTCTCTAATTTTATTTTTTTTTCCTATTATTAATTTTGTTTTTTCTCCTTTAAATTTTAAATCCTGAGGAGTATTGCCAATTGAGGCAAAAGAAAAAATTTCACAGTCATCTGAAATTGAAGTGTCTCCAGTTATAACTACATGTGAAGATATTTTTACATTTTTTCCAATTTTAACTTCTCTGCCGATAATACTAAAAGGACCAACTTCTGTTGAAGATTCTAATTTAGAACTTTTATCTATAACTGCCTTATCGCTAATCATTAATCTTTTCTGTCAACTATTGTAGCCATCCACTCAGAATCTGCCATAATCTTATCATTAACCATTGCAACTCCTCTATATTTCCAAACTTTTCCTTTTGATCTTATTGCTTCTACTTTAAGTTTTAACTCACATTCAGGCATTACAGGATTTCTAAATCTCGCATTATTAACTGTCATCAAATAAACCAATTTATTCTTAACAATTTCAGGATCTAAACTATAAGCAGTTAATGCAGCTGCACTTTGACCAAAAGCCTCTACTATTAAAACTCCTGGCATCACAGGCTGTCCTGGAAAATGTCCGTTAAAAAAGAAATCTGATTTTTTAATATACATAACACCTGTCGCAGAAATCATTGGCACAATGTCAATTAATTTGTCGATTAGTAAAAAAGGTTTTCTATGAGGTATTAAACTTTCTATTTCATCTTTATTAATTTCTTTTTTTAAATTCATTATTTATTACCGGTTAAAAAATCTCTTATATTCCTAGCTGGATAGCCCATAACAGTTTTATTATCCTCAATATCAGCAACTACGCCACTTTTTCCACCTATTTTAACATTATTACCTATAAACAAGTGTCCAGAAATGCCTGTTTGACCCCCAATTTGAACATTATTGCCAACTATTGTACTACCGGCTATTCCCGACTGAGCAGCTATCATACAAAAATTTCCAATTTTAACATTATGAGCGATTTGAACTTGATTATCAATTGAAGTACCTTCGCCAATAACAGTATCAGTTAGAGAGCCTCTATCAATTGTACAAAAAGAACCTATGATAACATCATTCTCTATAATTACC
>JAYQOK010000254.1:0-2276 GCA_038144795.1 Candidatus Kuenenia sp.
CTCCATGATCGAGCCGTGCGCCGAAGGCAAGAAAGGGCACCAGCGGCACCGCCACCGCAAGGGCGGTCAAGACAAACAGGATCGAGAGCGGGCGGCGCATGAAGGTAGCGTTGTCGACGAAGGCCTTGCAGCGGCGCGACCAGCCGACCACTGCAGCAACAATTCTAGTCCCGGGATGAGCCGTGCCCCATGGCCTGGATGCCATGGTAGGCGACCAGCCCGAAGCCGACTTTGTTGATCACGTCGGCGATGTTGTAAACGATCTCCCGCAGTTCGCCATTGCCTGCGCGGGCCATGAGGAAGCCAATCGGATAGATCGCCCAGCCGATCAACACAAAAAGCCGCATCGTCTCCAGGGCCTTGGCCAGCGGCGCCGGCGCTTCGGCAATCGGCTGACCAAGCGACACGAAGAGCACGCCCACGATCAACATCTCGAATACACACGACACGAGGAAGAAGGTCCACCACCGCTCGGAGTTGATCGGCGCGGTTTCGGCGATAAAGGCCGTGACGATCATCATCACGTCGAGCACGACAAGCTGCCAGAAAAACTTCGTGCCCCGCTCGCCCATCCGCAACAAGAGCGGAAACTTAAGGAGCAAAAGCGGCGTCGTGAACAGCCAGTCGATATACCGCATCGCTGTGGGGAAGCGACCGCCTGTCTCCAGATAGACACTGGTCATCTTGGAGTAGTGGAAGCAGGCGATCGCACACACCAGCCCGGCCACCACCATCGTGCTGCGGTAGACCGGCTCAACGTTGTTCCGAAGCAGGAAGAAGTAGAGCGCCCCGGCTCCCATCGCCACGGTGCTGGCGAAGAAGAGATAGAGCGTGATCGACTGCAGCGGGGCATTCTGAGTAAAGTCCATCGACAGGGCGGCATCAGCCGCGGCCAGCAACGAGACCATGGAAACCTCCAGACGAAAATGACGGTCGAGGTATCCTAATCGAATTTGCCGGTGCGCTGCATCGCTACCCTCAGTCGACTTGAGCCCCACTCTGGCCCAACGCGGCAGCCACCAATCAGCCTGGCCGGGCCTGACTGCGGGCCTGGCCGGCAATGTCGATCTTCACCGCCTTGCCCCAGGCCGTGAGCAACTGCCGATAGACTGCCCCTGGCCGGCCGACCTCGTCGAATCGCCCAACGGGCTTCCCATCCACCCGCGTCGCCGGCAAGAGGCAACTCGGTGTGCTGGTGAGCAGGATCTCGTCGGCCGTCGTCAGGTCGGCCATCGTAAGTGTCTGCTCCACCCAGCCGATCCCGGCGGCCGCTGCCAACTGACGGGCAAACCCGAGGCTGACCCCTGGCAGCGCATCTGACGGCGGCGGTGACACGAGCCTGCCATTGCAGACGATGACAATATTGGCAGTCGAGGTCTCGCTTACACGGCCATCGGCATGGCAGACCACCGCCCGCGCCCCAACTTCGGCGGCATTGGCCTCCTGATCGGCGAGGAAGTAATGAAGCCGGCTACGCACCTTCGCATGAATCGGCCAGCAGGCGGCAGGCACCTGCGGCACCGCCACGCTCCGCAGCGACACGCCCGCCTCGTAGGCGTCGGCCCACAACGAGAAGGCCAACGGAAACGAGTGCACCGCCACCATTGGTCGCCCGCGGGCTGCTTCGTGCTGCGAGGGCTGATCTCCAGGCGTCACGAAGATCACGACACCGAGATCGCCGTCGCCAACCGCGGCATGGTTGCCGCGGGCCCGCTCCACCGCCGCCGCCATCACTTCGTCGAGTGACACGCCAGGATCGACGCCCACGGCGTCGAGCGACCGAGCGAGCCGATCGCGGTGCGGCATGGGCAGAAACAGTGCGCCCCGAAACGTCCGCAGCTGTTCGGTGACGGTGGCGCCGAGCACGAAGCCGGCATCGCCCACCGGCACGGCCAGCGTCTCGCGGGGCACAAAGCGACCATTGAGCCAGGCCCTATCGCCTGGCCGCATTCCCGTCACAACAGGCTCCGACACGATTGCATCTCGGCACTCATTGAATGGAGGATAGGGGATTCGAACCCCTGACCTTCTGGCTGCCAGCCAGACGCTCTCCCAATTGAGCTAATCCCCCAACGTGTTTCATGCGTCGGACGGGAGTGCCGCAGGGCCGTCGGAAACATGATTTCCGACCCCTTCCACCGTATCGGGAGAAGACGGGTATGTCAACGTAGCGACGCAGCCATCGCAGACCGGGTCCAGCCTCTGGAACATCAACTGGGAAGGCCGGGGTTGCCCGTGCCATAGATCCGGCGTTGGCAGCGAGCGCAGGCATGGAT
>JAYQOK010000255.1:0-2274 GCA_038144795.1 Candidatus Kuenenia sp.
GCCTGGACCTCTTCAAACGCTGCTGAGATGCTGGCCACCGGCACAAACTCGACTGAACTGCCGAAGCGGTGGAGGGCGGCCAGATGGCTGTAGGTCCAGGCCGGGCCGAGATGGGCGACGCGAATATGCTGCTCGATGGCCCGTGAGCCGGAGATGAGTTCGCGATAGATCGCCTTCAAACTGTCGGCAGAGAGGGGGCCGGCGTTCGACGCCGCCACCCGATCGAGCACCATTTCCTCACGGGCCGGGTCATACGTTGCCTGCCCATCAGTGCTCTTGATGTGGCCGATCTGGCGGGCCAACTCAGCCCGCGCGTTCATGAGATCGACAAGATCGCGATCAATCTTGTCGATCTGCGTACGGAGCGCGGCAAGACCGGCCGGTTTCCCGCCGCCGCTCGTGGCAGAGTGAGGAGGTGATTTGGCCATGGGTCTTTCCAAGGGGCGGCCAAAATGGCAGGCCCTAACAAGGGCATCGCATACCACGTGGCCACGGATGCCAACTGTACACGGAAGAATTGCCGCGTAAATACGGTCAATCGGCGGCCCTCGCATGGGCGGATGGCTTTTCCCTAGGATCCAAGTGCTGGCTGGCACGGTCTTTGCGTTTCGTCCATCCGTTCAGATTGATGCCACCGTCTGGCGCAGCATCTGGCAGAGAGAGAGGAACCAAAACATGGCAACCAAGCAAGGCGAAAAGATCATCGGCATTGACCTCGGCACCACGAATTCCGTGGTCGCGGTGATGGAGGGGAAGGAGCCCAAGGTCATCGCCAACAAGGAGGGCAACCGTCTCACGCCGAGCGTGGTCGCCTTCAACGACAAGGGGGAGACGCTCGTCGGCGACATCGCCAGGCGGCAGGCCGTCACCAACCCCAAGCGGACGATCTACTCGATCAAGCGGTTCATGGGCCGGCGGCACAACGAGGTCGCCAGTGAAGAAAAGATTGTTCCGTATGAAGTGGTCGGCGGGCCTGAGGACTATGTGAAGGTGCGGGCGGGCGACAAGGAATTCACGCCGCCGGAGGTTTCGGCCAAGGTGCTCCGGGCCCTCAAGGAGTCGGCCGAGAGCTACCTAGGCCACAAGGTCAACAAGGCGGTGATCACCGTGCCGGCCTACTTCAACGATGCACAGCGGCAGGCCACAAAAGATGCCGGCCAGATCGCCGGCCTCGAGGTAATGCGGATCGTCAACGAGCCGACGGCTGCAGCACTGGCCTACGGTCTTGAAAAAAAGAAGGACGAGAAGATCGTGGTGTTTGACCTCGGCGGTGGCACGTTCGACGTGTCGGTGCTCGATGTGTCGAAGGATGGCGTGTTCGAGGTGGTGAGCACCAATGGCGACACGCACCTCGGCGGCGACGACTTCGACCAGACCCTGATCAACCATGTGGCCGACCAGTTCCAGAAGGAGCAGGGGATCGATCTCCGTAAAGATACGATGGCCCTGCAGCGGCTGCAGGAGGCGTGCGAGAAGGCGAAGAAGGAACTGTCAACGGCGCAGAGCACCGACATCAATCTCCCCTTCATCACAGCCGATGCCAACGGCCCAAAGCATCTTCAGATGACGATCACGCGGGCCCAGTTCGAGCAGATGTGCGACCCGCTCGTCGAGCGGTGCCGCGGTCCGGTCATGAAGGCCCTTGAAGACGCCAAGCTCAAGCCCTCCCAGATCGACGAGGTCGTGCTTGTCGGTGGCTCGACCCGGATCCCGAAGGTGCAGGACCTGGTGCAAAAAATCTTTGGGAAGGAGCCCCATAAGGGTGTGAATCCTGATGAAGTGGTAGCGCTTGGTGCCGCCATCCAGGGGGGTGTGCTCGGTGGTGATGTGCAGGACGTGCTCCTGCTCGACGTCACGCCGCTCTCCCTCGGCATTGAGACGGAGGGGGGCATCTTCACGAAACTCGTGGAGCGGAACACCACCGTGCCGACTGAGAAGAAGCAGGTCTTCAGCACGGCCGCCGACAACCAGACCGCGGTGACGGTGAGCGTCTACCAGGGCGAGCGACCCATGGCCCGCGACAACCGGCTCCTTGGCCAGTTCAACCTGGAGGGGATTCCGCCGGCGCCCCGCGGCACGCCGCAGGTCGAGGTAAAGTTTGACATTGATGCCAACGGCATCCTCAACGTGAGCGCGAAAGACCTCGGCTCCAACAAGGAGCAAACGGTTCGCATCGAGCAATCGAGCGGGCTCAACGAGGCCGAGATCGAGCGGATGCGACGGGAGGCCGAGGAGCATGCAGAGGAAGACAAGAAGAAGGCCCGGCTGGCGGAG
>JAYQOK010000256.1:0-2272 GCA_038144795.1 Candidatus Kuenenia sp.
ATTGTAGGTAGGGCCACTCTAATATCTTGATTTTTTTTAGGAATTTTTATTAATACTCCAGAATGATTATTTTTATTGATTTTTTTTTGTATCTTGATGGAATTAGAAATCATTGCGTCAGTGCCTGAGGCTCCCTCTATAGCTACTATGTAACCCTTGTTTACAATTACAGACTGACCCACGTCAAACTTAGAATTAATATGATTCAATAACTTTGCCCCTTTATTAATATCTAACAAATCTTGTCTATTAGGTTTAATCGTTGAAATAAAATTCTCTGCCTTTAGCTCAGGAAGATATTTTAAAGAGGATACGGTATTTATTTTATTTTTTTTAAAAAATTTTATTACCACATCCAGCAAATATCCATCTCCCTTTTTATAACTAAATAAAATTTTAGGTAATAACTTTATTAATTCTCTATCAAATCTAAAGTCATTAATAGATGGTCTTATAACTTTTCCAACTAAAATTAGTTTTTTACAGTTATTTTCTTTTAGCGTTTTTAAAATATTGGAAATTTCAAATATATTATAGTTATAAAAATTTTTTTTCAAAAACTTTTTTGAACTCAAATTTATATAAACAAAATTAATTTTTTTATTACTTAACTTTCTAACTAATAATTTAGGTAGATCACCATCACCTGCAATTATTCCTATCATTTTATAAGCGGTGTACAGATAAGTTTGTTATTATTTTTCTTTAAAAAAAAATACAAATCTTGGATTAAAGGATTTTTAGAATTTTCGGAAACGTTAACTTTAGATCTGTCCTTAAAAAAAAGTTCCATAGTTTCTTTATAATCATTAATGACTTTATTATCGTAACCATTTCTTTTTAATCCAATTAAATTTAGATTTTCGTACACACATCTATTACCAGTTGCTAATGTGTAAGGTAATATTGACTTATTTACACCTGTCATTCCTCCGATCATTGCTCCTTTACCGATCATGCAGAATTGTTGCACTGCAGAATTTCCTCCAATAATTGCACCATTGTCAATGTAACAATGTCCTGCAACTGGGACATTATTAGCTATAATGACTGAATCTCCAATAAAACAATCATGAGCAATATGTGACGATATCATGAGCAAACAATTATTTCCGATTTGAGTTATACCTCCGCCATGCTCAGTGCCAGGATGTATTGTAACATATTCTCTAATAGAATTTTTATTACCAATAACTATTTTATTTTTTTCTCCTTTGAATTTTAAATCTTGCGGGTCAGTTCCTATACATGCAAATGGATAAACTACGTTATTATTTCCAATTATTGTGTTTCCCGTAATCACAACATGACTCATTATTTTACAATTATCACCAATGGATACGTTTGGTCCGATAAAACAAAAATTATCAATAATAACATTTTTTCCTATTTTTGCAGATGCATGAATAATTGAATTATTGTTAGTCATCATTTCTATCTGCAATAGTTGCCATCCATATAGCATCGGACATAATTTTACCGTTAACTATAGCTTGACCAGAATACTTCCAAATTCTTCCTTTTATTTTTTCGACTTTTACATTAAGCAATAGTTCGCAAGGTGGGACTATTGGATTTCTAAATCTGGCTTTATCAATAGTCATTAAAAAAACTAACTTGTTTTCAACTTCTTCAGGTTTTAAACAATGCGCAGATAAAGCGGCAGCTGTTTGCCCAAAAGCTTCTACAATCAAAACACCTGGAAAAACTGGCTGTCCAGGAAAATGACCATTAAAAAAAAACTTATCTTCGGTTACATTTATATGCCCAGTTGCAGATTTCATTGGAACAATATTTGAAATTTTTTCAATTAAAAGCATTGGCTTTCTGTGAGGAAGCAACTTTTCAATTTGTTCTAAATTTAGATAATTACTCATTTATTTTTTTTTACAAATTCTCTAAAAGATGTGGACGGATAACCCATTACAATTTGATTATCAGCAATATTTTTTATAACACCGCTTTTGCCACCTATTTTAACATTATTACCTATCACTAAATGTCCGGAAATACCCGCTTGTCCTCCTATGACAACATTATCTCCAATAAAAGTGCTGCCCGCTATCCCGACCTGAGAAGCTAATATGCAATTTTTTCCAATTACAACATTGTGCGCAATTTGTACAAAATTATCCATAAAAGTATTTTCACCAATTACTGTATTTCTTACCGAGCCTCTGTCTATTACGCAATTAGCACCTATTTCACAACCTTTATTAATAATTACTTTTCCAAAGTGTGGAATTCTTAGACATTTATTATTAAGGAATTT
>JAYQOK010000257.1:0-2271 GCA_038144795.1 Candidatus Kuenenia sp.
GGGCGAGGCCGGCGGCCCCAATCGAGCCGGCGTCGCCACCAAGCGTCGCGTAGCGGAGGGCGGTGTTGGCGGCGAGTGTGGGGAATGTGCGGCGGTTGACTTCCTCCCGAATCCGCTCAAGGAAGGCCTGGCCGATGGGGTTGGCGTCACGGCCGAAGGTCATCGCCCCGCCGATGATCACCGCCTCCGGGTCGACCACATGCATCAGCGAGGCGATGCCGATCCCAAGCCAGCGGGCCACCTCCATGATCAGGCCATGGGCAAGTTGGTCGCCCCGCTCCGCCGTACGGGCAATGACGATCGGAGTGAGCTTCTCACCGCCGCGGATCGCATCGGCAAGGCTCCCGGTGGCACCGGCGGCGATCGCCTCGTTGGCCATCTTGATCAGCGAGGTGGCGCTGCAGTATGCCTCGAGATGACCGGAGTGGCCGCAGGGGCACATCCGCGCCGCTGCCGACGTGTCGACGATCAGGTGGCCACACTCCGAGCCATGGCTGTGGGCTCCTTCGACGTGAACGTCGCCGATGATGATGCCACCGCCGACGCCCGTGCCAAGCGTGAGGAGGATCAGACTCTCATACTCGCGGCCTGAGCCCACCCAAAACTCGCCATAGGCAGCCGCGTTGGCATCGTTGGCAAAGGTCACCGGCAAGCCGCAGTGCTCACTCACCTGATCGCGGAGCGGAAAGTCGTCCCAGCCGGGCAGGTTGCCGGCCCGCACGATACGACCTGCTGCGATATCGAGGGGCCCGGGCGAGCCAAGGCCAACGCGGGCGATGTCGGTGGTGGCGATGCCCGCCTCGCGGGCCAGCGTGTGCACTGCCTGGCCCATGCGGACTGCGGCATCCTCGGGCCCCAGGGAGGCGTGGGTGGGCTCGGCATGGAAGCCAATGAGCAGCCCCCGGTCGTCGACCAATGCCGCTTTGACGTTGGTGCCACCCAGATCGATTCCCACAAAGAGCGGCAGCGTCGCCTTGGCAATCGGGAGCAGCTCGGGACGAGACGCCATGCAGGAGCTGCCTCACTCCGGCAGGCGGCTGGTTTCAACCGTCGGCGTGGGGCCGGTGCAGGCCTTCATAAACTCGACAAGGTCAGCTTTGTCCTGAGCCGTGAGGTTCAGCGGTCGGATCTTGTCGCTCAGGTTCGGATTGGGATGGCCGCCCTTGTTGTACCACTCCACCACCTCTTCGAGGGTCGCCTGCGAGCCGTCGTGCATGTAGGGCGAGGTGAGCGCGACATTGCGGATCGTGGGAGTCTTGAAGGCCCCTGTATCCTGTGGGTCTTTCGTGACGACAAACCGGCCGAGATCAGGATTCTCTTTGTCCATGCCGACGCCCAGGTTGTGGTATTTCTCATCGGCGAGATTCGCCCCCACATGGCAAGCCGTGCAGTTGCCCTTTTCAGTGAAGAAGATGTCGCGACCCCGCTTCGCCGACTCCGACATCAGGTTCTTCTCGAGGAACGCGGTCGCCTCGGCATATTTCGCCGCCAGATCGGGGTCATCGGCGATGTCTTCCTCGTCGAGCCCCTCGAACGATCGCAGCTGTTCGTTGTAATCGTAGGGGGAGGGGGCGGTGACCAGCACCCGCTCGAAGGCGGCGATCGCCTGGCCGACCCGGTCGATCGTCAACTCGCCAAAGATGGCCTCAAACTGCTTTTTGTAGACGGGGTTTTCCCCGAGCCGCTTCACGACGCCTTCATGCGTGAAGCCCATCTCGATCGGATTGGCGATCGGGCCGACCGCCTGCGCCTCAAGCGAGTCGACTCGGCCATCCCAAAATTGCTTGCCCGAGAGAATCCGGTTGTAGGCGACCGGTGAATTGCGGCCGCCCTCCTGCCCCTTGATGCCAACGCCGGTCTTGGTATGGGCGGAGTAACCCATCGACGGGTCGTGGCATGTGGCGCAGCTCACGCTGGAGTCGAGCGAGAGGCGGGGGTCGAAGTAAAGCTGTCGGCCCAACTCGATCTTCGCACGGGTGAGCGGATTCCCCTCAAGGCCGGTGATCTGCGCGACCCCTTGCGAGAGGCCGAGCGGTAGGATTGGCTCAAGCTCGACGAAGTTTTTCGGTTGAGCCAGCCACGCATCAATCTGCTCGAGCGTGATTGGACCGTTGCCAGGCACTCCTGCAGTGAGCGATGGGTCGCCGAGTTTTACCGACTCGCGATCGGCGGCATCGCCTTCCTTGGGTTCAGGCTTGGGTTCAGGCTTGGGTTCAGGCTTGGGTTCAGGCTTGGGTTCAGGCTTGGGTTCAGGCTTGGGTTCAGGCTTGG
>JAYQOK010000258.1:0-2238 GCA_038144795.1 Candidatus Kuenenia sp.
CTTGTGATCAGGCTGATCGACTCGAATGCGGTGTGCGACCGGCTCTTTGGCGCGAGGAATCATCTCGCTTCCGTGGCGTGCGCGATGATAGCGACATTCGCATCCGCTGCCGACTGGCAGCAGAATGCCCCCTCGCTGGCGATCCCCGAGCCGGGCGTATCGCTGGGCGAGGTGCCCGAGGCGATCGTGCCGCTCCCCGAGCCGGGCCACTTCAATCCCGTCCACGGTCCATCGCCTCGGTCGCTCGAGGAGTTTGTCGCCCTGGCCGAACGCAGCCATCCACGGCTACGGCATGCGCGGGCGGCCGTCGAGGTGGCGCGGGGCAAGGCGGTCCAGGCCCGTCTCTATCCCAATCCCGTCATCGCCGGATCATCGCCCCAGATGGCCGGAGCCGATAGTCAATGGAACGGCTATGTCGCGCAAGACATCGTCACCGCCGGCAAGCTCCGGCTCGCCCAGCAGGCGGCGCTCCGCGAGGTGCAGAAGGCCGAATACGAACTGATCCGCGCCCGGTTCGACGTGCTCACCGGGGTCCGCGGCTCGTATTACGCCTTGCTCGTCTCCCAGCGGCGGGCCGAAATCTTCAAGCTGCTGCTCGACATCGCCAAACGGTCCTACGACATCGGCGCCGAGCTGGCCAAGGCGGGCGAAGTGACCAAGGCCGATGTGCTCTTTTGGAGCATCGAGAAAGACCGGGCCGAGGTGCGGCTGATCAATGCCTCGGTATTCATCGAAACCGGCCGCCGGGAGCTGGCCGCGGCGGTCGGCCTGCCGAAGGCCGATGTGGGCGTGATCGAGGCCGACCTGTTTCAGGTGCTGCCCAACTTCGATCTCAAGCAGCTCCAGGAGGCGGTGGCCTTCCGTAACGCCAAACCGCGGGCCGCCGAGGCCGGCATTGCGCAGGCCCAGTGGGCGCTGGAGCGGGCGGTAGTCGAGCCGATCCCCAATGTGAATCTTATGGGCGGCTATCAGCGGCAGGTCGACTATCCGCCACAGGATCAGGGCCTCGTGCAGGTGATGCTCGAGGTGCCCCTGTTCAACCGCAATCAGGGCAACATCCGTTCGGCGCGTGCCGACATCGCCACCTCGCGAGCCACGCTCCGCGAGGTCGAGATCGACCTCGCCATGCAGACGGCCCAGGTCATCAACATCTATCGTCAGGCGCAGCGGCTGGTGGACTGGTACGAGGAATACATCCTGCCCAAGGCTCGCGAAACCCTCCAGGTGACGCAGCAACTCTACGCCCGCGGCGAGGTGACCTTCCTCAACCTGCTCGAGGCCCAGCGGATCCTCACGCAGACCGAACTCGCCTTCGTCGAGGCCCAGGCCGAACGCTGGAACGGCGCCGTGCAGATCGCCGACCTGCTCCAGCTGGAAGAATTCCCCCCCCGCCCCGACGCTCCAGCCGCCCGCCCCGACGACCCCCGTGGCGAGCTCCGCGACGAAGCCCGTCGCGTCGGCCGCGACCCCAACCTCCCCGCCCAGCCCGACCGAGCCCCGGCCCCCGGCCCGCTCCAACTCCCCGCACCGTAAAGGAAGTCCATGCAGAACATACCCAATTTACTTTGGATGAGGCTTCAGCATTGGGTTGCTCATGACTCAGCGTATGAAACCCACCGCGTCCTCTTTCCGGATTTTTGGGCGAATGTTTGTTCGTGCCTGCAAGCTCGCATTCGACAGGCTGAAGCCTGTCCTACTTTCATTCGGTCTCGACAGGCTAGAGCTTGTCCTACTTTTTCACCCTTCACGCGGGCAGCGGATAGCGCCCCAGCGAGGGGTTGCCCGTGCCAAAGAGCCGGCGTAGGAAACCGAGCGCAGCCAGGATGGCGAAGCGAGGTTTCCTCCGAGCGAACGGAGAGCAGGATGCCCGAAGTGAGCGTCCGGCGATGTGGCACGGGCAACCCCTCGCCGCGTCACCAAAAACCGAATGAGCAAGCTGAGCATGCGAGCGACGGACTCCAAACTATGAGACGGCCACTGATTGCCGCGCGATGCGCATCCTGGAGCATGGCATTTGCGTCACTGTTCGTGATGGCAGCCGCATGGTGCCAAGGTCCCGACTACCGCGTCGAACCCGTCCCCCCCGATCCCCTGGCCGGCTCACCGATCACCGACCCCGCCGCCACCGGCCAAAAAGTCGAGGATATCTTTGCGTCTTTGCTGCCCCCCCGCACCGATTCGCCCATCGACTGGATCGCCGGCCCGGAGCCGCTCCATCATAGCAAAGAGCCGCGCGCA
>JAYQOK010000259.1:0-2223 GCA_038144795.1 Candidatus Kuenenia sp.
CTGGTGGAGGCGGTCTTCAAGCACAAGCAATTTCGCCCGCTCGGTCTCCACGAGCAGCGTCACCGGGATACGAGTCCAGGCGCTGACCACCTCCGCGATCTCCTCCGGGCCGACCTCCCGCCGCAGCAACCGCTTGCCACCAGCCTTCGCTGCCTCCTTGGCGTCTTTCTCTGAGCCCTCCTGCTCGAGCCGCTGGAGGAGCTGCTTCCGCTGCACGTCGAGCTCATACAGCTTCTGATAAAGATCCTCCGCCACCGGCTGGCCCGACGCCTGCCGCTCCTTGATCTGCACGCCCGCCTGGTCGAAGGCCCGCTGCACCTCATCAAGCTGCTTCCGCAATTCCTGTGTGCTGCCCACACCGAGCTTTTCAGCCTCCCACTGCTGCCGCAGATCGGCCAGCTTCTTGCGCAGGTCGGTCGCCTCCGCCTCGATCTCGGCGAGCCGCTCCTTGGCGTGCTCTTCCGTCTCCTCCGCCAGCTGGCGAGCGGCCAGCTCTAGCTGCACCAGCCGCCGCTGCACCTCGTCGATCTCGCTCGGCACGCTCTGCAGTTCCATCGCAATCCGACTGGTCGCCTCGTCCATGAGGTCGATCGCCTTGTCGGGCAAAAACCGGTCGGCGATGTAACGATGAGAAAGCTCGGCCGCCGCCACAAGGGCCGAATCCTTGATCTTCACCCCCTTGTGATGGGCCTCGTATCGTGGCTTCAGGCCGCGGAGAATCGCGATCGTGTCCTCCACGCTCGGCTCACCGACAAACACCGGCTGAAAGCGCCGCTCGAGCGCGGCATCTTTCTCGATGTGCTTGCGATACTCATCCAGCGTCGTGGCGCCAATGCACCGCAGCTCGCCACGGGCCAGCGCCGGCTTCAGCAGGTTGGCAGCATCGGAGCCCCCTTCGGCCGCCCCGGCACCAATCACGGTATGGAGCTCGTCGATAAACAGAATCACGTTGCCGGCCGCCGTCTCCACTTCGCGGAGGATCGCCTTGAGCCGGTCTTCAAACTCGCCGCGGTACTTCGTGCCTGCAATCAACGCGCCCAAATCGAGGGCGACCACGCTGCGGCCCTTGAGGGTTTCCGGCACATCCGACTGCACGATCCGCAGCGCCAGCCCTTCGGCGATCGCCGTCTTGCCGACGCCCGGCTCACCGATGAGCACCGGATTATTTTTGGTGCGGCGGGAGAGCACCTGGATCACGCGGCGAATCTCCGAGTCGCGGCCGATCACCGGATCGAGCTTGCCCTGACTGGCCCGCTTGGTGAGATCAATGCCGTATTTCTCGAGCGCCTGAAACTTCTCCTCGGGATTCTGGTCGGTCACCCGCGATGACCCCCGGACCGCCTGCAGCCCGGCGAGCAGCTCCTTCTCACGCACCGCGGCGAGTTCAAGCACATTCTTGGCCTTTGACGGCACCTTCACCAGCGCCAGGAGCAGATGGTCGGTCGAGACAAACTCATCCTTCATGGTCACCGACTCTGCTGTGGCCGTCTCGAAGACCTTGATCAACTCCTGGTCGGGCTGCGGTTTGGCCCCGCCACTCACCTTAGGTAGGTGGGAAAGCTCGGCCTCCGTGATCCGCTCGAGGTGGCCGGGATCGACGCCGATCTTCTCAAGCAGCGGGCGGACGATCCCTTCCCGTTCGGCCAGCAACGCCCGCAGCAGATGCACCGGTGTGACCTGCGGATTACCATGCTGGGCGGCCTGCTCAACCGCCCCCTGCACAGCCTCTTGTGCCTTGATCGTGAACTTGTCGAATCGAAACGGCATGACCTTTCCCTCCTCACCAAACCGTGATACGGACCCTATTCAATACCACGTTCTCGTGCCCATCCCCTCGCACCTCCCTTTGGAGGCGGCCGCGAGGGGTTGCCCATGCCCCGAGAGCAGGCGTTGCTGGCCAGTGAAGCCATGGAAGGCGGAGCGCAGCCAGCATCGAGGTAGCGGAGGCCCGGAAGGCCGCAGCGAACGTCCGGCGACGGGGCGTGGGCAACCCCGAGCCACCTGAACGGCTGCCGCGAATCCGGGCACGTATCACCCCTTCACTTCGAACTCAGCATCAATCGTGTCGTCGGGGCCCTTCCCCGCGCCGGCAGCCGCTCCCTCGGGAGCTCCACCCGACGCCTGAGCCGACTGCTGCTCGTAGAGAACCTTCGAGAGGGCGTGGGCCGCCTGCTCGAGGGCGTCGTGGGCCGCCTGGATCGCATCAACGTCTTCCCCCGTGGC
>JAYQOK010000260.1:0-658 GCA_038144795.1 Candidatus Kuenenia sp.
CTCGCTGACAACGCCGGCTCCATGGCAGGGGCAACCCCTCCCAGGATGCGGAACCGATTTGTGTTGCAGAAATACCCTCATCGGTCGAGCTCCGCGGCGATGATGTTGAGGCTGCCGAGCACGGCGACGACGTCGGAGAGGGTGTGGCCGCGGATCAGGTGCGGAAACAACGCGAAATGGAGCACGCTCGGTGGGCGGCAGCGGGCGCGGTAGGCCGTCTCGTTGCCGTCGCCGGCGATGTAGAAGCCGAGTTCGCCGTTGGGGGCCTCGATGGCGGCGTACGATTCCTCGCAGGGCACTTCGAAGCCGCGATTGCTCATCGACAGCTCGAAGTGGGAGATCGTGCCCTCGATCGATGAATAGACCTGCTTCTTGGTGGGCAACGCCATTCGCTGGTCGATACCGACGTTGACCGGCCCGCTCGGCAGGTTTTCCAGTGCCTGCGCCACGATCTTGAGGCTCTCCCGCATTTCCTGCATGCGGACGAGATAGCGGGCGTAGCAGTCGCCGGCGCTGGCGCAGGCCACCTGGAATTGGAAGTCTTCGTAGGCCAGGTAGGGCTCGTCTTTCCGCAGGTCGCGGGGGACGCCGCTGGCGCGGGCCACGGGGCCGGAGGCGCTGCGATTGATCGCCTCCTCTTTCGTAAGCACGCCCACCC
>JAYQOK010000260.1:668-2139 GCA_038144795.1 Candidatus Kuenenia sp.
CGCCCACTCCTTTCGTCCGATCGACGAAGATGCGGTTGCGGGTGAGTAGTCGCTCCATGTCGTCGAGCGTTTTTGGAAACGTCTTCACGAAGGTGCGAATCTTCTCGATCACCAGCGGTGTGAAATCCTGCGAAGCGCCACCCACCCGGGTGTAGGAATTGGTGAAGCGGGCCCCGCAGAGCGTCTCGAAAATGTCGTAAATCACCTCGCGTTGATAAAACGCGTAGAGAAAGAAGGTGAAGGCGCCCGTGTCGAGGCCGACGGCGCCGTTGCAGAGCAAATGGTCGCTGATCCGGGCCAGCTCGGCGATGATCGTGCGGATGTATTTGCAACGGGGCGTGAGTTCGATGCCCAGCAGCATCTCGACGGCATGGTGCCAGGCCACGTTATTGGCCATCGGCGAGATGTAGTTCATCCGGTCGGTGACCGTCACGTATTGGTTGAACGTAAGGTGCTCGCCGATCTTCTCGAAACCGGAATGGAGATAGCCCATTTCCGGCATGGCATCGACGACCCGCTCTCCTTCGAGCTTGAGCACGAGCCGGAGCGTTGTGTGCGTGGCCGGATGCTGGGGGCCAAAGTTGAGGCTCCAGAGATAATCCTCGCTCCGCGCAGCCGTTGCGGCACCGGTTGGGGATTCAAATTCTGTGATTGCACTTGGCATGCGTGGTGGCCTTCAGACTGTTGAATCAGCATGCCGCAGCACGGATTGCCGACGGAACGGCAAAAGTCTCGTCGCGGGGATAATTCGCAACACGTCAACGCGATCACCACGACTCAAACGAGCGAAATCTCCAACGCTCCTCGAGCGTTCGCCGATTCCGTCGTTCAACATCAGTGAGTGAGCGTGAACCATCGTGACACTCGTTCCAGTCAGCTTTGGTCTCGGGTGATGACGGGGAAATTGTGGCGTTCGCCGCGACCCTGTAGCGGGTAGTCTTTGCGGAGCGGGTGGGCGGTGAATTCTTCGGGCATGACGAGGCGGCGGAGATCGGGGTGGCCCGCGAAGTGGATACCGAACAAGTCCCACACTTCCCGCTCCAGCCAGTTGGCCCCTTCCCAGAGCGACACCACGCTTTGCACGGTCGGCTCGGGATCGTCGACGAAGACACGGACGGTGAGCCGCTGGTTGGTGGCCGTGTTGGCCAGGAGATAGATGAGCCCATAGCGATGCTTCGCGTTGGGGTAGTCGAGATAGTCGACGCAGGAGACATCGACAAGCAGGTCGAAGCCCCGGTTTTTCAGAAACCCGAGCACCTCGAATGATTGCGGCGAGGGTACCACCAGCCGCGTCTGGGAACGGAACACGGATACGTCGGCGGCACCGAATCGCTCGCGGAAAGCGGCGACCACATCATCGACGGCAGGGGGGTGGTGGGGCATGGATGGGGGGGACTAAATCAGGAGCGAGGGGCGGCGGCGGCGGCGAGTTCCCGCTGGAGGACGGGATTGCGGGAGGCGTCGATCGTGA
>JAYQOK010000261.1:0-2126 GCA_038144795.1 Candidatus Kuenenia sp.
CTCGAGCGCCCGACCCCGTCGTCGTTACTGCTTCACGCATGCCCCCATATCCATGGCGTGGAAGGCTTGTCGTGAAGACAAAGACAAAACTGGTGTTTGCCCCCGTGGCACGACATCTCGTGGCAGAATTGGGGGGAAACCGGTTGGTAGGGCGGGCGATCCCCAACTCCAGCGAGGGGGGCATTTCGGCCGAAAAATTGACGTCCACCGAACCGTAGGGTAGGTCAGAACGTAGGAAAACCCGTTTTCGGGTGCTTCGAGGAGATCGGGTTGATGCCGCTGCTGAGTCTGCTGTCGCTGTTTCGCCGCCCTGTGTCTCAGGCCGTCCGTCGGCGCCGTGGCACGCTCCGTCAGCGGGGCCTGCAGCGGCTTGGCCGCTGGGAATCGCTTGGCCTTGGCATGGGTGAGCGCCTCGGCGGCAGCGAGGCCCTCGAGGCCCGCATGATGCTGGCGGCTGATCTCGCGCTCTCTTTTGATAATGACATCTTAGCCGGTGTTGAGCGGGAATATGCCACCGCTGGGTCGCAGGTGACCTATACGGTGGTCATTGAAAACATCGGCGACGAGGCCGCGACCGGTGCGTCGCTTGAGGTGTCGCTGCCCGCGGCGATCAGTCAGGCGACCTGGACCGCTGCCTATGCGGGCGGCGCAACTGGCCCCGTTGTGGGCGCCGCGGGCCCTGACACTGTCCTCAATCTCCCGGCCGGCTCGAGTGCCACGTTCTCGGTCGTGGCCACGATCGCCTCTGATGCCACGGGCGAACTTGTAGCGACCGCAACGGCGAACCAGGGCAGCCAGACCGTCTCAGCCACCGACACCGACATCCTTCTTCCGGCAGCCGTCGCCGTGAGCGATCAGGCGGGCTGGGGCAGTACATCGCGAGTGCGAATCGTCGATGCGACCTCCGGCGACTTGATCTCGGAATTCGACGCCTTTGAACCGGGCTTTCGGGGCGGCGTGCAGACGGTACTGGCTGATCTTAATGGCGACGGACGCAACGAAGTGATCGCGGCGTCGGGCCGTGGCCGGATCGCCGAGTGGCGGGTGTTTTCGCAAGACGCGAGCGGCGACTATGTGCAGACAGCCAGCGGGCGGCCCTTCGGTGATGATTGGAAGGGCGGGCTGAGCCTGGCCATCGGTGATTTCACTGCCGATGGCAAAGCCGATTTAGCCGTGTCAAAGGCGATGGGCGATGGCGAAGTGCGGGTGTTTCGCGGAATCGGGACGATGATGATAATTGATAATTATATTCCGAGTAATAATCTGGAAAACGAAATCCGAAATGCGATTGAAAATTCGATTGAAAACGCGATTATTTTTGAGCCTCTCCCTGACTGGGTGATCCGTCCCTTCTCATCGAGCTTCCTCGGTGGGTCGAATGTGGCCGCCGCCGATCTCGGCACCTTCGCGAATGGCTCGGCAACCGATGCCGGCAGGCAAGACGGCCGCGCCGAGTTGATTGTCGGGAGCGGGCCGACAGGTGAGGCTGTCGTGCGAACCTACGATCTCAGTGGCTCTGCGCCGAAGGTGATCTCCACGGTGCGGCCCTTTGGACCCGGTTTTCTGGGCGGCGTGTCGGTGTCGACTGGCCGCTACGATGCCGATGGCATCCCCGACTTGATCATCGCCAGCGGCCGCCGTGGCGGCTCGGCGACGGAGATTTATGGCGGTCGCGCCGGAGCCGCCTCCCAACTGGCGAGTTTCGCCGCGTTTGCGTCGCTCGGTCAGTCGACGGCCGCCACCTACGTCTCGGGCATCGATACCACTGGTGATGGCCGCGTCGATGCGATCTATGCCTCACAGGCCGCCGGCGGGTCAGACGACGTGGTCACGCTCGATCGTGCCGGAGCGCCGACCGGAACCCTCGCGGCCTTTGCAGGGGCGGCCCGCGCGGCAGCTCCGCTGGCCGTCATCAACACGGCGTTTATCACCACGCCCTCCGGCCTGCGGTATCGCGACATCGTGGTTGGCACCGGAGCCCAGCCGGCCTCGTCCTCCGACAACGTCGTGGTCAACTACGAGGGCCGCCTGCTCGACGGCACCCGCTTCGACGGCAACAACGGCACATCGTTCCGGCTGAACCAGGTGATCGCCGGCTGGACCGAAGGCCTGGCGTCGATGAAGGT
>JAYQOK010000262.1:0-2097 GCA_038144795.1 Candidatus Kuenenia sp.
GTATTTCTCTTGCTATAGTAGATTTTCCCACCCCAGAGGGTGAAGAAATAATAACAGCTAAACCTTTAGGACTGTTATTAATCAATTTACTTATTTAGATGAACTGCTTTCTATAAATTTAATTGCATCACCTACTGTCAAAATTTTTTCAGCATCACTGTCAGAAATTTCAGCACCAAATTCCTCTTCAAATGCCATAACTAATTCAACAGTATCTAAGCTGTCCGCACCTAAATCGTCAATAAAACTTGCTTCGTCTTTTACTTTTTCAGGTTCAATCCCCAAATGATCTACTATTATTTTTTTTACTTTTTCCCTTACTTCACTCATTTTAATCTCCTTTAATTTAATTTTTGAAATTAATAATAGCTATCCTAATAGAATATTAATTAAAATAATCAAGCCATATACATCCCGCCATTAACATGCATGGTTTCACCAGTAATATAAGACGATTCATCTGAAATTAAAAAGGCTACAGCATTCGCAATATCCTCTCCTTTACCAATTTTATTAAGCGGGATTTGCTCCAATAACATCTTTTTATGTTCATCTTTTAAAAATTTTGTCATATCAGTTTCTACAAAGCCTGGTGATATACAATTAATTCTAATGTTTTTTTTAGCATACTCTTTCGCTAAAGATTTTGATAATGCAATTATTCCAGCTTTTGAGGCTGTATAATTTGATTGTCCAGAATTCCCTATATGACCAACTACAGAGGATATATTAACAATTACTCCGCTTTTGTTTTTTATCATGAACTTTAAAGCTTGTTGACACATAAAGAATACTGAATTTAAGTTTACGTCTAGAACTTTTAGCCATTCTTCTTTACTCATTCTTATAGCAAGGTTATCTTTCGTAATCCCGGCGTTATTAATTAGTACATCTAAACCGCCAATTTTATTTATTATTTTCTCAAAGTTTTTTTGTATTATATCAATATTCGACAGGTCCATCTGCTCAATTTCAATAGATTGGAATTTTTTTTTCACCTCTTCTAATCTTTCAAGATTAGTACCTATGATTATAATCTTACATTTTTCATTATAAAGTCTCTCCAAAATAGATAGTCCTATACCTCTTGAACCTCCAGTTAAAACTACTTTCTTATTTTCTAAATTATACATTTTTCAAGTCCTCTAAGCTATCTACGAATTTACAGTTAATATTTGCATTGAATCTTTTAATCATATTGCTCAAACTTTTGCCAGGACCTATTTCAATAATATTTTCTATTTTTTTATTAATCATATAAAGTATAATTTCTCTCCATCTAACTCTTTTATACACACAATCTATTAACAATTTTTTTATTTCAACCGTATCTTGCGTTTCGCATACGCTTACGTTTGAAATAAAAGGTATAACAGGTTTATTAAAAAAAAATTTTTCAATATAATCGCTCAACTCTATAGAGGCAGGAGTCATTAATTGACAATGAAAGGGCGCACTTACTGGTAATAATAAACTTTTTTTTTTTAATTTTTCTTTTATTTTAGAACATATTTGTTCAACTTCTTTTTTTTTTCCACTAATTACAACTTGACCAGGGCAGTTATCATTTGAAATTTCAACACTTTTGCAATTAGAGTATTTTAAAAAACTTTGAATTTCATCAACCTCAACGTTTAAAAATGCTGCCATTGCACCATCTCCAATTTTTACTGCATCTTGCATAGCTTGGCCTCTCTTTTTTAATATTAGAGCCGCTTCAGATAATTTTAAACTTTGAGATGCTACTAAAGCGGAATACTCACCTAGAGAATGTCCTGCGCAATAATTAAAATCCTTAATTTTAAATCCCTTTTCAATCTCTAAAACTTTTAAAGTTGCAAAACTAACTGTCATAATTGCAGGTTGCGTATTTTCGGTAAGGTTTAACTTAATTTGATCAGAGAAAATAATATCACTCAGTTTTAAGTTCAAAGTTTCGTCAACTTCATGGAATATAGCTTTTGCAATTTTAAAATTCGCATACAAATATTTGCCCATACCTACATATTGGGAACCCTGGCCTGGAAATATTGCTGCTTTAGTCAATTTACCTCTTAAAATACCCTTGAATAACAATTAATATTAATATATTTAGCC
>JAYQOK010000263.1:0-1960 GCA_038144795.1 Candidatus Kuenenia sp.
GCGGCGGGTCGCCCTCTTTGAGCGGGAGCGATTTCCACGCTTTCACGTCGGCGAGTCGCTGATCCCCGAAACGTTCGGGGTGTTTGAGCGGCTCGGCATGCTCGACGCGTTGCGGGGCAGCCGGTTTGTCGAGAAGCACTCGGTGCAGTTCGTCAATGAGCGAGGCGTGCTTTCCGAACCGTTTTATTTTGCCGATCACAAGCCGCAGGAAAGCTCACAGACCTGGCAGGTGCGGCGGAGCGAGTTTGACGAGATGATGCTCCGCAATGCTGCCCGCCTCGGGGTCGATGTGCACGAAGGAGCTCGCGTGCTCGAGGTGCTCTTTGATGGTGCCGGCAGCGAGGCCCGAGCCCGAGGGGTGCGGGTGCAAGATGAGGCGGGATTGGTCCGTACGGTCGAGGCCGATGTGGTTGTCGATGCAAGTGGGCAGGGGGCGATGATCCAGAGCCGGCTCGGCCTTCGCGATTGGGATCAGGAGCTTAAGAAGGCGGCGGTCTGGAGCTACTGGAAGGGGGCCACCCGTGGCACGGGCCGCGATGAGGGGGCCACGCTCGTGCTCCAGCTTGATGAGAAGCAGGGCTGGTTTTGGTATATCCCGTTGCACGACGACATCGTGAGCGTGGGCGTCGTGGCAGGCTACGACTATCTCTTCAAGAATCGGGCCACGAAAGACAGCGATGCGATCTATAGAGAGGAGATCAGCCGCTGCCCAGGGCTGATCCCGCGGCTGGAGCAGGCAGAGATGATCGAGCCGGTGCGGGTCGCGAAGGAATATTCGTATCGGTCACGGCAGGTGGCCGGAAAAGGCTGGGTGCTCGTGGGGGATGCCTTTGGTTTTCTCGACCCGCTCTATTCGTCGGGGATTCTCCTGGCGCTCAAGAGCGGTGAACTGGCTGGTGATGCGGTGGCCGACGCCCTCGAGGAGAATGATCTTTCGGCCGAGCGGCTCGGTGCCTGGGCCCCCGACTTCATCCGCGGCATGGAACGGATGCGGCGGTTGGTGGTGGAGTTTTACGACGGCTTCAACTTTGGGAAGTTCGTCAAGCGGCATCCGCATCTCAAGGGACATATCACCGACATGTTGATCGGCGACCTGTTCAATGAGCGGGTCGACGAGATTGTGGCTCCACTCGACGAAATGCGGCGTGAGGAAGAGCTCAAGCGGGCGGCCACGGCGAATGATTGACCGCAGCGATCACTCTCCGGCTGCCGATGTGACAATGCAGTAGTAGGCCCCCACCTCATCGCCGGCCGCCGTGCTAAATACCGGGCTGAGGCGATAGGAGCCGACTGCCAGCGGCGCCGTGAACGAAACCAGCGTGTCTGTCGCCGTCACGGGCTTCGTTGCCAAGTCGGTGCCGTCGATCCGGAGCGTCGCCGAGACAGCGGCCAGGGCTTTGCCCGGCGTGGTGCGAAAGGCCTTCGTTGCCCCCGGCACGTCTGCCTCGGGAGGCAGCGAGGCCGTGATCGGATGGTCGGCCTCCGCTGGCCACCGCCGCACCGCGAATCTGTAGGTGCCGGGCGTGACGACTCGCACGGCCCAGTGGCCATCGTGCCGGTGGTCGCTCTTCGCGGCCCGGATCATTCCCTGATTCCATGGGCAGGCCCGCTCGGAACCGATCCAATCATGGCCGGTAAGGCTCACCTGCGGATGATCGGGATGGCCGAGATGGATCTCGGTGGTTTGGGAGAAGGTGGGCTCGAGTTCAGCCCACCAGGCATCGTAAAATGCCGTCATCGCCGCAACCTGCTGGGGATGGTCGGCGGCGACATTGCGCTGCTGGCCCGGGTCGGCCTCCATGTCGTAAAGCTCCCGGCCGTTGACCAGCCGCCATCGCTGCGACATCACAGCCGTCTGCTTCCATTTCACCGGATCGCGAACCCGCTGGGAATCGGTCACCAGCAACCGCTCGCCCCCCTCAGGGTCGGCTCCCCGCTAGCTGAGCGGCCCGGAGGATCA
>JAYQOK010000264.1:0-1907 GCA_038144795.1 Candidatus Kuenenia sp.
TTTACAAGAGAAATTATTATATGTTTTATTTTTTTTCTTTTTAAAGAATTTGCAATTTCAATTGGTAGTCTTCCATCGCCTGCTAAAATACAAATCATTTTATTGGTCTGCAAATATCACGGTTCTGATTTTTTTCTTTTAAAAATTTAACCAAAATTTCAATTAATTTATTTTCAACTTTAATGGAATTAATAAACTCACTTAAATTTTTACATTTATATAATTTTTCAATAATTTCTTTATACTTTTGAATATCTTTATTTTCATAGCCCGCTCTTTTTAAGCCAATTAAATTTAAATTATCATAATAACATCTGTTTCCTTTAACCAATGTAAATGGTAGCACATCTCGATCAATTCCTGTCATGCCACCAATCATGCTACCGGTACCTATTTTACTAAACTGCAAAACTGCTGAATTTCCTCCAACGACAACAAAATCTTCGACAATGCAGTGCCCACCGAATGGTACATTGTTTGCTATAACAACGTTATTTCCAATGATACAGTCATGTCCTATATGAACATTTACCATAAATAATGAGTTATTACCTATTTTGGTATAAGATCCTCCGCCATTAGTGCCTCTATTAATGTTTACGTACTCTCTAAATTTGTTTTTATTTCCTATTTCTAAAAAACTTTTTTCACCTTTAAATTTTAAATCTTGGGGTTCAGTGCCTATGCTACAAAAAGGATAAAATATATTACCCTCACCTATTTTTGTAAAACCTGTAATATTTACATTATTATGAATTATGCAATCATTAGAAATTTCTACATTAGGACCAACTACAGAAAAATCACCTATTGAAACTTTATTTCCAATTTTTGCACTTGGGTGAACACTAGCTTTGGAACTAATCATTTTCTATCAACAATAGTAGCCATCCATTCAGCATCTGCCATTTTTTTTTCATTTACAAACGCTTCGCCTTTATATCTCCAAACTCTACCTAAAATTTTATCTACCTTAACATTTAATAAAAGTTTGCACTCAGGTATTACTGGAGACCTAAATTTAGCATTTTTGACTGTCATTAAAAACACAAGTTTGTTATCTATTTCCTTTTTATCAACTGAATAAGCCGCTAATGCAGCAGCTGCTTGACCAAATGATTCAACAATTAAGACTCCAGGCATAACTGGCTGCCCTGGAAAGTGTCCATTTAGAAAAAATTTATCTTTAGTAACGTTCAAAATCCCTGTAGCTGAAATTTTTGGAATTATATTGACAAGCTCATCAATTAGTAACATTGGTTCTCTGTGTGGGAGTAAACTTTCGATTATTTTTTTGTCGATTTTCGGAAGTTTATTATTAATTTGCATTTTTACTTCCTTTTATAAAATTCCTAAAACTTGAAGCTGGATACCCCATAACCTTTTCATTGTTACCTAAATTTCTTATGACTCCTGATCCGCCACCAATATTTACACTGTTACCAATTTTTAAATGCCCTGAAATTCCCGCTTGTCCTCCTATTAAACAATTATTTCCGATTTTTGTACTGCCAGCAACTCCTGATTGAGAAGCAAAGAAGCAAAATTTACCTACTTGAACATTGTGCGCAATTTGAACTTGATTATCAATAAAAGAATTTTCTCCAATTATTGTGTCACTAAAGGAACCTCTGTCTATTGTAACGCTAGATCCAATATAACAATTTTTCTCAATAATTACTTTACCAAAGTGAGGAATGAACTCTATTTTGCTATTTATTTTTTTAAATCCAAAACCTCTTTTTCCAATTACCGTGTTGTCTGAAATTTCTGTATTATCTCCAATTATGCAATTACTTATTACGCAATTTGATCCGATTTTAACATTATTTCCAATAATACAATGTTCTTTGATAACCGTGTTAAAACCAACATTGACATTTTTTCCAATTCTAACAGTTTTTGCG
>JAYQOK010000265.1:0-1904 GCA_038144795.1 Candidatus Kuenenia sp.
GGCCAATGCAGCGTCATCGATCATGCCCTTCGTGTGCGGCGTGAGCGGGACGCAGAGAAAGAGAATGTCGGCCGCCTCGAGCACGGTTGGCAGCGAGTCTGGTGGGCCGAGAAACTCGACATGCTCAGGCTTGCGCTCCGGAAACCAGTCGGTGGCGAGGATCCGCACGCGGAAGGGCCTGAGCACCTCGGCCAGCCGACGGCCAACGCCACCGAGGCCCACGATGCCAACCGTGGCGCCAGTGAGATCGCGAGTTGGCCGGCGGACGAATTCCTTGCGACGCTGCTGGTCGAGAAAGAGCGACAACCGCCGCGTGCAGGCGATCGCCAGGCCGACGGCATGCTCGGCCACCTGATCGGCCAACACACCGGAGGCACTTGTGACGATGATGTCAGACTCGATCACCGGCGGCACGAGGCAGTGATCGAGGCCGGCCGCCGATGACTGGATCCACCGCAGGCGACCGCCGCCGGCAATCTCCTCCCAGGGTACCGGCACCTTCGCATGGCCGCAGTAGATGTCGGCAGCGGGAAGCTCAGCGGCAATCCGCTCCTGCCCGGCATCGATCACCTCGGCCTGCGGAGCAGCGGCACGGATCGCCGCGACATGCCTCGGCTCGACGGGATAGCAAAGAACAATGCGGACGTTGGGGCCAATGGCCGAACTGCGAGAGGTCATTTCAGAGCGTTGTGGCATCCCGGGGTTTGTTTTGGCAAGCCAGGCTCATTCCTGGCTTGGCGGTTTAGCCTATTGCCGCCCGCGGCTGGCGAGGGCGGGAATATTTGAATACGATAATCAGGAATCGTGCACGCTGCCGATGGCTGGTGTGCGGCGATGCATGGAGAATGGAGAGTGGAAAACACTCCGCTCGTTTTCGACGTCTGTGTGGTGACTCCCCGATGCGGATGACCTTGTTTGCCGTGGTGGCGTTGACGGTGCTTCGCATCGTCGTCGGCCTGCATTTTTTTCTCGAGGGGCTTTCGCACCTGCGGGATCCTGCCTGGTCGAGCGCCGGCTTTCGCAAGGCGGCCGTCGGGCCGTTGGCTGATTTCTATCGCTTGTCGCTCCCGGAAGTCGGGGATTGGTCGGGCACGGTCGGCAGCCGGGATCGTCGCTCTGCTGTCGATGCGGCTGCTGCCTGGCAGGAGAGCGTGGTGCAATTATGGCGGAATCTGCTTGCTGCCCGCAGCAAGGCAGTGCCGCTGGATGCGGCTGGGCGCGAGGCTGCTGAGTCTCAGATCGCTGCTGCGAGCAAGGAGCTTTCAGCCTACCTCGCCGATATTGCTCCCGACCTTGACGACTACCGCATGCAGGTTGACCGGCTCGATGCCCAGGCGCGGCAGCCCTCGGCGCGGGAGGTACCTTTTGAACGCAAGCGAGTGGCCGACAAGCGGCGGGAACTCGCGGCTTTAGCGGTCTTCTGGCAGACCGACGCCGCGGCGATTGGTGAGAAACTTGTGGCTGAGTGGAACGCAGCGTTGCCAACGGCTGACCGGATACGTGCCGCGGCGGCCCATCCGCCGACATCACTGTGGAAGGCCGACCGCTTTGTCAGCTGGGCACTCGTGACGATCGGTGGCTGCCTCGTGCTTGGCATCCTGGTGCCTTTCAACGCGATGGGCGGCGTGTTCTTTCTGGCCAGCGTGATCGCGTCACAGCCGTTCTGGGTGCCTGGGGCTCAGGCCACCTATGATCAATGGGTCGAACTCGCTGCATTGCTTGTGCTGGCCACGATGCCCCTCGGTGGCTGGCGTGGCCTCGATTACTTTCTTCGCTCTTTTCTTCACTCTTGGTGTCCATTGGCCCGCTGCCGACGAGCCTGATTCTCGCACTTTCCATTGCTCCTGAGGTATTGCCTGATGAATCTTTCAGAAGAACAGAAAAAAATCGGCAAGGAAAATTTC
>JAYQOK010000266.1:0-1900 GCA_038144795.1 Candidatus Kuenenia sp.
GTGTGAGCCTGAGTCCCCTGTGGAAAGTCTGGCATGACGCTCGGTGAATTTCAGGCCCTGATCCGGCAGATGTATCATGAGAAGGACGCGGCCCGTGGGGTCGAAGGAACATTCATGTGGCTCACCGAGGAAATCGGTGAACTTGCCACGGCCCTGCGGAGTGGCACCCATGATGAACAGGCGCTGGAGTTTGCCGATGTGCTTGCCTGGCTCGTCACGATTGCCAACGTCGTGGACGTCGATCTCGAGGAGGCCGTCGCCCGCAAATATGGTCGCGGCTGCCCCGGCTGCGGCCGGCTGGCCTGCATCTGCCCCGACGCCGAGAAACCCTGACACCGCAGAAGCGTTCACCCACCGATCCGTTGCTGACATCACGATGAAGTCATGACCCGAGTCCTACCCTGCCTTCTGCTCGGTCTCCTGCTCAATCTCCCGGTTCTCGGGCTGACGCCTGCGACTGTCGCACGGGCGGCTGACAGTGAGCCGGTGACGGCCGGGCCGTGGGTCGGTTTTGGGGGTGTCTATCGCACAGGATCGTGGACGCCGCTCACGATCAACCTGCCCGATGATTGGCCGGCATGGGAGGGCCCTGTCTATGCCAGCGTCGAGGATCCCGACGGGCAGTGGCTTGCGTCACCCCCCGCCGGCGTCGGGCGGCTCGGCGGCCGAGCGGTGGTCCGGTTCTGCGTGCGGTTTGGTCGGCCAAGCGGCCGCGTGCTCCTGCATCGCGCACCACTGCCGACCGACGCCATTCCGGTCATGCTGCCGCCACCGATTCCCTCGACCGAGATGGTGTTGCTCACGCTCGGCGAACCGGCCGGCCTCGACCGGGCCGCGAGGCTGCTGGCCCGGGATGACGGGAATCGGCCGCGGGTCGTCGTTGCACCGCGGGGGCCACTGCCCCTCGCCGCAACTGCTCGTGACCTCGACGGCGCCGACGTCGTCCTCGCTTGCGGCCGCGATCTCTTGGCCCGCGACGCGGGCACGCTTGAGGCCATCGACGCCTGGGTGCGGCGCGGTGGTCATCTGATTCTGATGGCCGGCAGTTCTGCGGCCGATGTGGCGGCACGTGGGGAGCCCGCCAGCGAATGGCTGCCGGGACCGGTGAGTCGGATGGTACCACTGCGGCGGTCGGCGCCGCTCGAGGTGTTTGCCCATTGCACCCGACCCATGGATCGGGGGCTGCTGGCGGGCCTGCGGGTGCCGGTGTTTGCGAACGCTGGGGAGATCGATGGGCTGATTGAGGCTCATGACGGCGCCAATGCCAGGGATTTGCCGCTGGTGGTGCGTCGTGGACACGGGCTGGGCGTGATCGCCTGGATCGCCGCCGATCTCGATCAGGCAGGATTTCGATCGTGGCCGGGCAGTGACACGCTGCTCGTTGAACTCCTAGGCGGGCCACCACGAGCCCAGGCGGGCAGGGCAGGGGAGACCGGCCGGCTCGCGCTCGATCTGGCCGGCCAACTGAGGCGGGCGATCGATCGTTTTCCAGGCATCGCCCCGGTACCCTTCGCCGCGGTAGCGTTGCTCGGCGGGCTGGCGATCGCGTCGCTCTATCCCGTGAGTTGGTGGCTGGTGCGGCAGGCCTCGCCGGGAGTGGCCTGGGCCGTCTTGCCGGCGGTCTCGCTCCTCGCTGGCTGGGGCGTCTGGGAAGGGGGCCGTGCCTGGCAGCGGGGCGGACCGGGTGAATCGGCTGCCTCAGTGATCGATATTGATACCGTGGGAGCAGCAGTTCGTGGCCTTTCATGGGGCGGGTGCTGGTCGCCTGAGAATGGCCTCATCGATGTCGCGGCTGTGCCTACGGCGGCAGTCGCGGGTGCCAACCCGGAGATCGCGGTGTCGTGGTATGCCGACGCCGGTCGCGGCCTGGCCGCGCCCGCCGCGGTGGTGCCGCCTCCGT
>JAYQOK010000267.1:0-1898 GCA_038144795.1 Candidatus Kuenenia sp.
GCCAGTTACTTCCATAGATCAGACGGTCGGGTCCGAAGGCCTTCCAGACCACATCGAGCCACGGCCGATATACGTCGGGGTCTGTGGGGGCCCGCTTCAGCCCTGCAGCATGCGCCGCGCTCTCCACGAGGTTCGACACTTTGAGCCAGACGTTCGGTCGCTCCGCAGCGCGGGCCAGACCATCGGCCCAGGCCGGGTCGGGCGTGTCGCCGATGATCCGTGCGCCGGCCATGTGCTCAAGGATCACCCGCATCTCCGGCAGTTGCGCGGCCAGCCGGTCAGCCGCCTCAAGTACCGGGCCGTTGTTGATGTCGGGAACGAGGTTGTGAAAGGCCAGCCGCTCGATGTCGCGCATAAACGCGGTCGACTCGAGTCCCTCGGCGACGGCGGTGCCGCTGACTCGCACGCCGCGAAACTTCGGCTGGGTGGCGAAGCGATCAATCAACTGCGTGCAGCCCTCCTCACCGATCGGCAGCCGCCCCACGACACCGATCAGGCAGGGATCATCGCGGGCCACATCGAGCAGCCACTGGTTGTCTTCCACCCAGGCGCTCGCCTCCACGACGACGGTCTGCGTGATCCCGACGGGCTCGGCCTGCGCGAGCCAATCCGGGGGCAGCACGCGGCGATAGAGCGGCGTGTCCTTTGCCGGCCAGGGCACTCCCTCGGGCCGCGTCGGATCATAGAAGTGGGTGTGGGTATCGATGGCCGCGGGGGCTGCCGCCGGGGAACCACAGGCAAGCTGCGACACACCCGTACACGCGGCCGTTGCCCCAACCGCAGCCCTCAGCAGATCACGCCTCGACCATTCGTCTCTCATGCCATTCGTGTCCTTGGAAAAAAATCGTGTCTGCGGGTCGATCACCGCCCGGGAACCGTCCGCAGGTAGGCGATCAGATCGGCAAGAGCATCCTCACCGACGTGATCTGCCATGTTGGCCGGCATCGGCGAAATGGCCGCGACCGTCGTCTCCTCGATCTCAGCCTGCGGCACCCGAAACTCCCGTCCGCTCGCATCCACGAAAATGACGTCACTTGCTTCATCGCGCACCCGGAGCCCGGAGATCACACGGCCGTCGGTAAGCGTGGCGACGGTCGTACGAAACGCCTCGTCCACGTTGCGGTTGGGGTCGAGAATATCTTCGAGCAGTCGTTCCGGTCCACGAACCGCCACACCGTCGAGTTGCGGCCCGACCAGCCCCCCCACGCCGGCATAGCGGTGGCAGGCGGCACAGTTCTTCGTAAACAACGCATGCCCCGCCGAGGCCGATCCTTCGCCGGCAGCGATCCGGTTGACGACACGTTCGATGATGCCGCGGACGCTGTCATTCGGTGAAGGGAGCCCGCCCGTGAGCCGGGCCAGCCGCGCCTCGGCATCAGCGACGCCGACATCGCGCACGCGTTGGGCGATCTGCGGATCCTGCAGTAGCCGAGCCGACACCTTGCCCCGCTCGACGAGTATGAGCACGGCGTCGGCAGCGTCATGATCAGCGAGTGCCACAAGGGCCAGGCTCCGCTGCTCCGTGGCTGGCGCGGTCGAAAGCGCCGCCGCGATCGCCGAGCGGGCCTGAGGGAGGTCGAGCCCAGCGAGCTGCCTGACAAACTCTGCCCGTGCGGCTGCCGACTCGCTCCGATCAGCAAGCCGGGCGATCAATGTCTGGATCGTGGACTCGCGGTCGAGCGCGAGGGCCACCGTCGCCGCGTCGCGTCGCAGATCGATCGGCCGGGCAGCATCGCCGAGCACACCAATAACGAAACCGGCGGCGGCCCGGACGGGAAGCCTATCGGCCACAGTCACGGCAGCCCGCACGACGCCGTCGGATGGCGGCGTCGCCTCTGGCATGGCGGAGACGGTGTCGACCAGCCACAGCGCCCAGCCAGCCAGTCCACTCGGCTCGG
>JAYQOK010000268.1:0-1888 GCA_038144795.1 Candidatus Kuenenia sp.
CGGTTGGCATGGGCGAGACCGGTGAAACCTATGCCATCGGCCCCGACCATCTCTTCCGTAGTGAATCGCGATTCACCCGTGATCTTGGCCTGAAGACGACGATCATCAATCCAAAAATCAAGGTCGACACTAAAGCCGTTCACTCGGCCCTCGACGAGAATGCCAGCGGCACAGAGTTGATCCGCGACTATCGTGATCAGAGGGTGCTTTCCTCGTGGACCCCGGTGACGATCCACCATGATCCAGCCTCGCCTCGCCACTCTGTTCGCTGGGCGCTGATCTCGGAAATTGATGAAGGCGAGGTGCTGGCACCCGCTGCTCAACTGCGGAACTTTGCCCAGGCTATTTTTGTGGTGACGGCCCTTGGCGTATTGGCCGTATCGGTTGGTATCGCCCGTCGGCTCACCCAAGAGGCCCGCCGGCAGGCGGCCCTTGTCGCTGGCATCGTTGACAACACGCATGCCTTGGCCAGTTCATCGGAGGAACTCACGAGCGTTAGCCAGCAGATGAGCGCTGCCGCGGAGGAGACGACGGCACAAGCAAATCTCGTGTCGGCCGCCGCCGAACAGGTGAGCGGGAATGCCCGCATCGTGTCAGGATCAATTGAAAACCTCGTCACCAGCATTCATGAAATCGCCCGCAATGCCCAAGAGGCCGCCTCCACTGCTCGTCAGGCGGTCGATATGGCCAGCACCACCAGCGGCACAATGCATGCGCTCGGCATCTCGAGTGAGGAGATCGGCAAGGTGGTCAACGTGATCACGTCGATCGCCGAACAGACCAATCTCCTCGCCCTCAACGCCACGATCGAGGCCGCCCGCGCGGGAGAGGCTGGCAAAGGCTTCGCTGTGGTTGCCAACGAAGTTAAGGAACTGGCTCGTGAGACGGCCAAGGCCACCGAAGACATTGGCGCCAAGATGAAGGCCATGCAGGGCGACACTCACCGGGCCGTGTCGGCCATTGGAGAGATCGGTGACGTCATTGAGCGGATCAATGAACTGCAGACGAAGATCGCCGCTGCGGTCGAAGAGCAGTCGGTGACCACAAGCGAGATCAGCCGGAATATCGGTGAGGCCACGACTGGCTCCTCGGAGATTGCGGAGAACATCGTGCAGGTTGCTCAGGCTGCGCAGAGCACGGCCGAGGGCGCTTCCAACACGCAGGTGTCGTCGCAGGAACTTGCCCGGATGGCAGGGAACCTGCAGCGGCTTGTGGAAGAGTATCGGCGATAGCCGTCATCCCAGCGATGATCGTCAAGGAGGTCGAGGATGCGGGCATTGGTCGTCGATGACTCGAAGTCGAGCCGGAGTATCGTCGCAAGTGCGCTCCGAAAACTGAGATTTGAGTGCGTCGAAGCGACCAACGGCGCTGAGGCGCTCGAGTTGCTCGCCACCTCCTCCCGGCCCGACGTCGTCACGGTCAATTGGCACATGCCCGTGATGGACGGCATCGAACTGGTAAAAAGGCTTAGGAAAATCCCTCGGTATCATGATCTCCGGCTCCTCATGATCTCTACCGAGAGCGATCGGGGCCACATCGACCAAGCCCGGGAAGCCGGCGTTGACGACTACCTCACGAAGCCTTTCGCACCCGAATCATTGGCACGGGCGCTGGTCGGGCTGGGCGTGTGCAGCGCGGCAGAAGTAAGCGGCCCAACAGCTCAGCGGCCCATTCGCATCCTTCTGGTGGACGACTCGGCAACGATCCGCGGGCTGCTCTCAGCCACGCTCGATGCCGACCCCGAGTTGAAAGTCGTGGGTGCGGCGGTGAACGGCAAGATGGGCGTCGATATGGTGGCGACCACCGCGCCCGATATTGTCCTGCTCCATGTCGCAATGCCCGGTCTCCACGGAAGCGGCGCCCATAACGAGATCCGCCGCATCGCCCC
>JAYQOK010000269.1:0-1885 GCA_038144795.1 Candidatus Kuenenia sp.
AGGTCTCCCAGGTCATCGGCTCGACGTTTGACGTCGAATTTCCCGAGGACCATATCCCGGCGATCTACAATGCAGTCCGCATTGACTTCGAAAACAAGGGCGTGTCGCTCCATCTCATGGGCGAGGTGCAGCAGCATCTCGGTGGTGGCAAGGTTCGCTGTGTGGCCCTCGGCTCAACCGATGGCCTGATCCGAGGTGCAGACGTCATCGACACCGGAGCCCCCCTGTCGGTGCCGGTCGGGCCGGCGACGCTCGGCCGCGTGTTTAACCTCCTGGGCGATCCGATTGACAACCGCGGTCCGGTTGAAACCAGCGAGCGTTGGCCGATCCACCGCGATGCTCCGCCGGTCACGGAACTCTCCACGAAGACCGAACTCTTCGAAACGGGCATCAAGGTGATCGACCTGCTCACCCCCTTCGTCCGCGGTGGCAAGGCCGGCCTGTTCGGCGGTGCCGGCCTCGGCAAGACGGTGATCCTGACCGAATTGATCGCCCGCATCGCCAGCGCCCACAGCGGCTACTCCGTGTTTGCTGGCGTCGGCGAGCGAACCCGCGAAGGCACCGACCTGTGGCTCGAGATGCAGGAGGCGAAGATCGGCGACACCGGCCGCAGCGTCATCGAACAGACCTGCATGGTCTTTGGCCAGATGAATGAGCCGCCGGGTGCCCGTCTGCGGGTGGCGCTCTCTGCGCTCACGATGGCCGAGTATTTCCGCGACACGACCGGAGCTGACACGCTGCTCTTCGTCGACAACATCTTCCGCTTCTCGCAGGCGGGCAGTGAGGTGAGCGCCCTCCTGGGCCGTATGCCGAGTGCCGTGGGCTATCAGCCGACGCTCGCGACCGAAATGGGGGCTCTGCAGGAACGAATCACGTCGACCTCCAAGGGAGCGATCACGTCGGTGCAGGCGGTCTACGTGCCGGCCGACGACCCGACCGACCCGGCCCCCGCGACGGCCTTCGGCAATCTTGATGCGTTCCTGTATCTCGAGCGGTCGATCTCGGAGAAGGGCATCTACCCGGCCGTCGATCCGCTCGCTTCCTCGAGCCGTATTCTCGACCCTCAGTATGTCGGTGAGCGGCACTATGCGATCGCTCGCCGCGTGCAGCGAACCCTGCAGCGGTATCGCGAACTGCAGGACATCATCGCGATCCTTGGCGTCGATGAGCTTTCGGAAGAGGATAAGCTCATCGTGGATCGGGCTCGCCGCATGGAGCGATTCCTCTCCCAGCCGTTCCTCGTTGCCGAGGTGTTCACCGGCAAGCCGGGTGAAATCACGAGCCTCGCCGACACGATTCGCTCCTTCGAGGAAATCGCCGACGGCAAATGGGATCACCTCCCTGAGCAGGCCTTCATGTATGTTGGCCCGATCGAGCAGGCCGAGGAGCAGGCCAAGAAGATGGCCGCCAATACCTGAAGTCACTCGCCGCCGAGAGGAACACACCCATGGCCGACAGCAAGACTGACGCCGGCGTCCGATGCGTGATCGTCACACCGGAAACGACGATCTTCGACGCCCGTGCCCGCTTTGTCACATTGCCGCTGTTTGACGGACAGCGGGGCGTCGCCCACGGCCATGCCCCCTTCATCGGCCGCCTGGGTGTGGGGGCGATGCGGATCGTGGGAGAGCAGGGGGGGCCGGCCGACCGGGCCCGCGAGGTGTTTGTGGAGGGAGGCTTCGTGGAGGTGGGGCCTGATGCCGTCACCGTGATCACCCAGCGGGCGGTTCACGCGGACAAGATCAACGCGGAGCACGCTCGCTCCGCCCTGGCCACGGCTCAGGCCTCGAAGGCTGTTGGCGACGACGCCATCGCCGCCCACATCCGCAACATCTTCGAGGGCCACGGGCGCGTGATGCCCGAGAACAACCTGCGCCAAGCCGAT
>JAYQOK010000270.1:0-1066 GCA_038144795.1 Candidatus Kuenenia sp.
TTTAAGAGTTAGCGTTTTTATGAATGTGTTTAACTGTCATGTGAATAGGGTACCAGTAGATTCTACTGTAAAAGATATTTTTTATAAATCAGGTAGATTTCATAATGCATCTCTAGATGAAGCTAGTACAGATAATGAAAGAAATTTGATTTATTTAAACACTTTAGATGGAGAAACAGTTATACTTACACAAATCGCTGGACTAGTTGCGAGAAGAATCGTTTCTTATGCTAAAAAAGAACAGAGCTACAAGCAAGGAGAATCATTTGGCATTATTAGATTTGGGAGCAGGGTTGATATTTATTTTTCAGAAAATTATAAAGTTTTAGTAAAGCTTGGCCAAACTGTAGTTGGTGGTGAAAGTTTAATAGCGCAAAAAATATAAATGAAAACGTTTAGCATTAGAATTTTATTACCAAATGTTCTGACTATTCTTAGTCTTTGTCTAGGTATAACTGCTATCCGTTATGCAATCGAACAAAATTATCAGCAAGCAATAATATTTATTACTTTTGCTTCAATATTAGATGGACTGGACGGAAGGATAGCTAGGATTATTAAAGGAACATCAAAGTTTGGAGCGGAATTAGATTCACTTTCTGATTTTCTATGTTTTGGAATTGCACCGGCAATTATTACTTACTCCTGGATTTTAAAAAAAATTCCTAATTATGGCTGGTTGATCACAATGTTATTTGTAATTTCATCTTGTTTAAGATTAGCAAGATTTAATGTAGACTCTAAAGATAATAAAAAAGAAGCATGGAAGTTAAATTTTTTTTCAGGAGTTCCTACTCCTTTCGCAGCAGGTCTAATGCTATTGCCTTTAATACTGCACTATTCAAAATTTGAGTATATCTCTGATATGAAAAGTTTTTCAGCTATAATTGGCTTAATTACTTCATTCTTAATGATTAGTAAAATTCCCACATATGCTTTGAAAAATGTTAGACTTTCAAAGTCAGGTTTGGTTTTATTTTTTTTAGCAACAGTAGCTTTTTTTAGTATGCTTTATCTAAATACTTTTGAAACTTTAGCCACAGTATTATTTTTATATATATTATCT
>JAYQOK010000270.1:1076-1831 GCA_038144795.1 Candidatus Kuenenia sp.
ATCTTTATATTAAAAAAAAAAGAGGAATTAAAACTTCAAAAAATAGAAGCATTATTTCTGACGAAATATTTTAGATAGTAAGTTAAAGTATTAAACTATTAGATTATTAATTGATAAAATTTAAAAAAAAAAATTTAAGCAAAAGTTCAAAGGAATGGATAGCTAGACAAAGTAGCGATCAATACTCGATAAAGGCTCGATCGGATGGATATAGGTCAAGAGCAGTTTATAAACTTGAAGATATTAATAATAGACTAAATATTATTAAACCTCATTTAAATATATTAGATCTAGGAAGCGCACCCGGTGGATGGTGTCAGTATTTGATTAAAAAAAATTGCAGAAATATAGTAGCAATAGATTTATTGGAAATGGAAGCTATACATGGGGTTACATTTATTAAAGGGGACTTTAGCAAAGATGATTTTCGCGTAAAAATAAGTAAAATTTTAAATAATGGAATTGATCTTATTTTGTCAGATATTGCATGTAATACGACAGGAAATAAAAATTTAGACTCTTATAAAACCAATTCTATAACTCTAGAGGTTCTTAGATATGGCCTTAAGGTTTTAAATAAAAAGGGATGTCTTTTGTCTAAATTTTTTAATGGAGACCTTGATAAAGAAATCTTAGATTTTACCAAACAAAACTACGATAAATTTAAAATAATAAAACCTAAAGCAAGCAGAAGCGATTCAAAAGAAATGTATTTGTTTTGCAGTCTCAATTGACAAATTTTTATATTTGTAATA
>JAYQOK010000271.1:0-1817 GCA_038144795.1 Candidatus Kuenenia sp.
GTGCAGGTCAACCCACAGTCCCTCGTCTTTTTGCCGCGCCGGCTGTCTTTCTTGACGTGTGCAATCGGTTCATTCACCACTGCAGTCGGCTCCATCAACACTGCAAGCAGATCCCTTCCGCTCCAGCGAGTGATGTCGTCGGGCAGGCTCGCAAGGTGGCTGCCCTTTTTCTTCGCACACCCCCCGAACCTTTGGCGAAGCGCCTTCGTCACATCGTCCCATTCGCCTTTAGTCGGCCTGAACCCAGGGAACATTTGGCCTAGCAAGTGGATCAGGAGTTTCGGCGGGTCTGACTCATACCGCGGGCGCCGTGCCATGGAAGAACATCCTGTCGGGATCTGCCGCTAGGCTTATGCCGCGCGGCCAAGCGATCTCTCGTCCCATGCTGTCGAGTCGATTCAAACTTTCCGGAAGGCTACGAAATCCGACGCTTATTGGCGATTTCCAGACGTTCGGACCAAGCGGCTGTGTGGGTTTTCAAGGAGGGCATGGTGCAGATCCTGCTTCCGAAGAAGGCAGTTCCAGGAGAGAGGGATGTCACGGAGTCAGGGTCGCCAGCCGAGGCTCCCCACATCTCGTCGCTACGCAGCATGACATTGAGGATGACGAGGAGCTTCCGCATGCACGCCGTGAGCACGACCTTCGGCGGCTTGCCCTTGGCCAGGAGGCGAGCGGCGAAGGCATGGATCACGGGGTTGTGCTTCTTGGCCCTGAGGGCGGCCATGCGGAGGCCACCGCGTACCGTGGCTCGCCCGCCCCAGATGGTGCGGCGACCTCGGAACTGGCCGCTATCACGATTAACGGTGCGACGCCCACGAAGGCCGCCACCTGCTGGCGGTTGAGCCACCCGAGTTCGGGCAGCTCTGCCCTGAGGGTGGCTGCCGTCTGGGCTCCGATACCGGGGACGCTCTTGAGCCGCTCGTGCCGGCCCCGCCAGTCGTCGTTCGACTCGACGAGCTGGATGATAGCCCGGCCGATCCGCTCAAGGTCCTTGTCGATTCCCTCGATCGACTTTCGCACGCTGTTGCGGACGAGCGTGGAGTGGGCCTGTTCGCAGCGGTTTTTCTCGGCGGTCCTGTGATCTACGAGTTGCCGCCGCCGTGTCGCTGACTCGGCCATCAAGCAGGCGATGCCCTTCTGATTGAACACCAACAACTCGTTCTTGTGCAGCTCCTAAGTCAGTTTCTTGAGCTCCAAATGGGCGGAGAACTCTGGGAGGGCGAGGACGACGTCGTTCTCGTACATGAACCCCGAGGACGCACGCACGCCGCGAATGGTCCGTGACGCCGACCGCTCACTTAGCGGCCGTTGTCGAGCGTTTGCGTATCGGCACAGCAGCCTCTCAAACAGTCGCCCTCCCGCAGGGCCGGCCGCCGCCAGCCCGCAATTGGCCGACCTGCCGGACGACGTGTGGACCCGGCTGTACATCGAGTTCTACAAGGACGCCGCCGACGCGGTGTGCGAGGCGCTGGTGGAGCAGAGTCAGCCGCAGGGTTGACCCACCTGAGCGAACCGGTAGCCTAAAGGGTGACCGACGGCATCAATCCGTCGTTTCCTGCCATCACAACTGTCGTGGCGTGGCATGGTGCGGCTTGGTTAGGCATAGCTTGGCTTGGGGTTTGCAGGCCTGAGGGATTGTCTCTCTGGCAAACATTCCCTAAATGAAAGCTAGATTCATGACCAAGTTTAAGTTTGCGTCGAATGCAATTGATGAAGCGATCGCCCCCCTGTTCCCCCGCGATAGCGACGACGCGATCGGGGAGTTAGTCGAGAAGTCGGTGGTTCGAGTGGTTGGGCAAGACCCGGCTGACTTAGGC
>JAYQOK010000272.1:0-1740 GCA_038144795.1 Candidatus Kuenenia sp.
GTTTTGACGCGTGAGCGACCTGCGGATCAGCCGCTCGATCGCCTTCAGCCGCGCATGCTCTTCAGCATCACAGAAGCTCACGGCCTCGCCCGTCTGCCCGGCCCGGCCCGTTCGGCCGATGCGGTGCACGTAGGTCTCCGGCTCGTGCGGCAGATCAAAATTGACAACATGCGACACGTGATCGACGTCAATGCCGCGGGCGGCGATATCGGTGGCGATCAGCACCGGCGGCCGCTTCGACTTGAAAGCGGCCAAGGCCCGCTCTCGCTGCCCCTGCGTCTTATTGCCGTGGATGGCGGCCGCATTGATGCCCGCCTTGTCGAGGTTGCGGTGGAGTTTGTCGGCGCCGTGCTTGGTGCGGGTGAAGACGATCACGCGGGGCATCGCCCCCCCCTTGAGGAGCTTCACGAGCATCGCCTTCTTCTCCTTTTTGGTCACGAACACCACCGACTGGCTCACGGTTTCTGCCGACGTGGCCTGCGGCGTCACCTGCACCTCGAGCGGATCACGCAGCATCGCGTCGGCGAGGCTCCGAACCTCAGCCGGCAGCGTGGCCGAAAAGAAGAGCGTCTGCCGCTCGTGGGGCACCATCGCGATGATCTTTCGCATGTCGTGGATGAACCCCATGTCGAGCATGCGGTCGGCTTCGTCGAGCACGAGAAACTCGGTCGAACGAATATCGATAAGCCGCTGGCCGATGAGGTCGAGCAGGCGGCCCGGCGTGGCGACCAGCACATCGACGCCCTTCATCATCGCACGGGCCTGGGGCTGCTGCCCCACCCCGCCGTAGATCACGGCCGCCTTGATGCCGGCATGCCGGCCGTAGGCCAGGAAACTCTGGTGGATCTGGCCGGCAAGTTCGCGGGTCGGTGCGAGCACAAGTGTGCGGCACCGCCGGGGAGCGGCAGCCCGCGGCGTGGCGAGCATGCGGTCGATGAGCGGGAGAGCGAAGGCGGCCGTCTTTCCCGTGCCGGTCTGGGCGCAACCGAAGAGGTCGCGGCCGACAAGCACGTGGGGAATCGCCTTGGCCTGGATCGGCGTGGGTGTGGCGTAGCCTTCCTCGGCGAGGCTTCGCAGCACAAGCGGCGAAAGGGCGAGGTCAGAAAAGGAAATCGGCGTGGTCAGGTTCGTATCCAAAAGACATTCCAATTGGGGGATAAAAAAGCAGCAGACACAAAGTGGATCGGATGGGGATCCCGACGGCAGCCAATGGCAACAACGCGATCCCGGTGATGGACCACTGCTTGCCGGGCAAGATGTTTTTCAGCGTCAGGCGGGCTCGAAGCCCGGTGTCCACGAAAAACGGCCGCTGCGAAAAGAGGCGATCGCGGTGGGAAACCACGCCCTGCGAGACGCGTTCAACCACCTTCATCAAATCCGTTCTGGTCGAAGTCTACCACCGATCCGACGGCTTGGCAATGCGGTCTTGCCAGCAGAGTTGCACGATTTCGATCCATTGGCAACGCTTTCGGGCTGACTCGTCCACGGAATGACGCGTTTTTTGGCACCCATGCAGTCAAGCGAAACGATGGTCAAACTCGCCCTTCACTGGCAGATTCTAATCAGCATGCTGGCCGGCGCGGCGATCGGCGTCGGCCTCAATATCAGCGGGGGACGCTCGACTGTCGTCTTTGACAAGGGGCAGCCTGCCGACGTGCAGACACTGAGCATCGACGATTCCGCCGACCAGACCACGATTCGCCGGCGGATGGCGGACGGCACCGAAAAAGTCTTCGTGAT
>JAYQOK010000273.1:0-873 GCA_038144795.1 Candidatus Kuenenia sp.
ATTTGAGTGGACTGTTCCTCTATTGTCATATTTTTATGAATGCAAGCAATTCCCCCTAACTGCGCAATGGCAATAGCTAATCTATGGTCAGAAACAGTGTCCATAGCTGCAGAGATGATTGGAATACCTAAAGAAATATTATTTGTAAGATAAGATTTTGTTATTGAATCACTGGGTAAGTGTGAAGACTTTTTTGGTACTAAAAGTACATCGTCAAAAGTTAAAGCTTTATTAAGTTCCATAAACCTATTTATTTTGTAAGAAGCTTAATGTCAACTATCTATAAAACACAATATAGATACAGTTCTTTAGACTCTTTTCTACTAGAAACTGGCTTTATAAAAAGATGCTTAGAAAAATGTTTTTTAACTAAGGAAACAACTTCATTATTGCCCGATCCTGAAAAAGTTTTAATTAAAATTATTCCTCCATTTTTTAAACATTTTAAGGAAAAATTTATTACCTCAATAGTAACAATATTGCTTCGGATTGAGTCTAAAGATTTATTACCAGTAGAGTTTTCAGCGATATCAGAAAGTACTAAATCAAATTTTTTATCTTTTACTGTATTTATTAAATCTAACTGCACTGAAGGATTTGTAAAATCTCCTTTAACAACTCTGCAATTCTCAATTTTTTCAATATCTAATAAATCTAGAGCAATATTTAAACCATCTTTATTAATCTTGCTTGAATACTGGGACCAGCTTCCGGGCGCTGCTCCTAAATCTACAATATTTAAATTATTTTTTAAAAATCTAAATTTTTCATTTATTTCAATTAGTTTGAAAACAGCTCTCGATCTATAATTTTTCTTTTTAGCCTCATTTACTAAAGGATCTTTTAACTGTCTGGTTATCCACAATTTAGAAC
>JAYQOK010000273.1:883-1732 GCA_038144795.1 Candidatus Kuenenia sp.
TTTTTTTTTAAATTTTTTCAAAGTGTGAATTATTAATTAATAAATTAAAACTATAACAAATCTTCTGAAATCAAACTTTCTTTAGAATTTGTTTTTAAATTATATTTTTTTCTAAGCATTTTATGATGTACAAAACTTATAGGTATTGAAAATATATATAGAATTCCAACTACAAAAAGTGTTTCAAAAGTATAGTTAATTAAAAAACCAAAAATCAACACTGAAATAATCATAATTAACAATACATATGGTTTTGTTACTTTTATTTTTTTAAATGCATAAGTTGGTATTTTGCTAATCATTAGAAATGAGGAAAACAAAATTATAAAAAAAGTAAAATTACTTAATTTTACCAAAATATAAGAAAAATTACTAAAATTAATAATTATTGGTAATAGTAAAATACCTGCCCCTGCAGGTGATGGCACTCCTGAAAAAAAATTTTCAAATAATGATTTATTAGTTTCTATAGAATTAACATTAAAACGTGCTAGCCTTAAGCAGCAGCATATAATGTATATCAATGTTAATACCCATCCAATATTTCCATAAGAATTCAACTCCCACATATAAATCATTAATGCAGGTGCCACACCAAAATTTACAAAGTCAGCTAGAGAATCTAATTCAGCACCAAACTTAGTTGTACCTTTAATAAGTCTAGCGATTCTTCCATCGGCCGCGTCTAAAATTGCAGCTAATAAAACTGCTACTACTGCATAATCAAATTTACCAATTAAAGAAAATTTTATTGCTGTTAGACCTAGGCACAAAGCCAATACAGTAATCGTACTAGGTATAACCGATCTAACACTAATTAATTTTTTCATGATAATTATTATTTTAACT
>JAYQOK010000274.1:0-1666 GCA_038144795.1 Candidatus Kuenenia sp.
GCGTGCTGAGCCGTGCCGAGCGGATCGCCAAACTCAAGGAACTCGAGCGTTGGGAAGATGGCCGGAGTCCAATCGGTCTGCCCAAGGTACGGGTCTACAAAATGTCGATGAAGAAAAAGAAGAAAGCTAAGGCCGAGGAAGGGGCTGAGGCTGCCAAGCCCGCAGGGAAGAAATAGGCAGGCGACTTGGTTTTGGTGAACTCTACTTGGGCCGGTAGTAACTGCAGCCCCTACCGAGCAGTCGCTCGTAGCCGGTGTCGATACCGATCATCGTCTCGGCGCCGCCAAGAAAGATCGCCCCATCGGGCTTGAGTGACTTGCGCATCTTACCGACCAGCGCTGCCCGTGTCGGCACGTCGAAATAGAGCATCACGTTTCGAAGAAAGATGATGTCACAGACCGGCATCATCGGCCAGGTAGCATTGAGGTTGAGCTGCCGAAACTCGACCAGCCGGCGGCAGTCCTGCGTGATGCTCCACTTCCCCTGGAGCGGTCGGAAATATTTTTTGAGGAGTGTGGTGGGCAGGCCTCGGTTGGTCTCAAGGTTGGAAAACAGCCCATCGCGGGCCTGAGCGAGGATTGGCTCGGAGATGTCGGTGGCCAGGATCCGCAACCGCCAGGTGGCTACCAGATTGGCAAAATGCTCGTTGAGCAGCATGGCGATGCTGTAGGGCTCTTGGCCGGTCGAGCAGGCAGCGGACCAGATCGTGAGCTGCCGCAGTACTTTCCGCTTCGGCACGAGTTCTTCGATCAGCGACTGTAGCGTCTCGAAGGGGCTCTTGTCACGGAAGAATGACGTCTCGTGGGTCATCATTGCGTTGAGCACGTCCCGCTCCAGTGTCGGGTCGAGGCCCCCCTTCATGCGATCGATGAGCGTGTCGAGGCTGGGGATCGCCCGCTTCTTCACGATTGGCATCAGTCGGGCGATCACGAGATATTGCTTCGAGTCGTCGATCACCACGCCCGTCTTGCGGCGCAACAGCGACCGCAGAAAGCCAAACTGCTCCAGGCTGACTTTCATGGGCAGCCTTTCCGCGTAGCGGTCATCCGCCCCGCCGCCTGAGCCGCAGCGCCACCTCGGCGCCGAGCTGGGCCGGTGGCAACACGGCATCGGCGAGGCCGGCTCGTACGACCTCGCCGGGCATGCCCCACACCACGCTCGAGAGCTCGTCCTGCGCCAGCACGCCTCCACCGGCTTTGACAATTGCCTGGCAGCCGGCCAATCCATCTCGGCCCATGCCGGTGAGGACGATGCCCAGCGTGCCAGCGGCCCACACGGCAGCTGCCGACCGGAAGAGGACGTCGGCTGCTGGGCGGCAGGAATTCTCCGGAGGATCGTCGGTGAGCCGCGTCATGACCCCGGCAGAATCGGCTGCAAGCACGAGGTGGTGGCCACCGGGGGCGAGCATTAGATCTCCCGGCCGGAGCAGCCTGCCATGCGTGGCCTCAAGGACAAGGGTGCCTGTGAGCTTACTGAGCCGTTCAGCTAGTTGGGCCGTAAAGAAGGCCGGCATGTGTTGGACGATTACGATCGGCACGGGACAGTTTTGGGCAAAAGCGGGGAGGAGTTCGGCCAGGGCTGAGGGCCCACCAGTGGAGACGCCAATCACGATGCCGTGAATAGGCTCGTGGGATCGGGAGGGCCGACGGGGGGGAGGAGCGAAGAC
>JAYQOK010000275.1:0-1634 GCA_038144795.1 Candidatus Kuenenia sp.
CTCACCGGCCACCCGGGAGTCACGTATTTTTCCGTCGGCACCTGCGCCGCCTACGACCGCGAAGTGAATGATCGCGACTTCGACGTCGCCCTGCTGATCGTCTTCGAATCGCACGCCGCCCACGACGCCTACCAGATTGCCGATCGTCACAACCAGTTCATCGCCGAAAACGCCGCAACCTGGGCCAAAGTCCGCGTGTTCGACGCCGACGTATAGGACAGGCTTCAGCCTGTCACAAATGATTCAGCTCGGTGTTGCCCGTGCCAAAGAGCCGGCGTATGCAAACAAGCGCAGCAAGGATTGCGAAACGCCGTTTGCATCCGAGAGAGCGGAGGGCCCGATGCCCTCCGCGAACGTCCGGCGAAGTGGGGCGGGCAACCCCGAGCCCAGTACCGTTAGACGCCTGCGATCCGTCGCAAAATCGCCCACACGCCATCGGCGGCCTCTCCCGCCATTTCGCACACCTCCTCGGCATCGGTCCTGCTCGGCGCATCGGGCCGGGCCACGTTTGTCACCACCGACACCGCCACCACCCGCATCCCAAGCGCCCGCGCCGCCCACGCCTCCGGCACGGTGCTCATGCCGACCACGTCCACCCCCAGCCGCCGCAGCATCCGGTATTCGGCCCGCGTCTCGTAGCTCGGCCCCTTCACATACGCATAAACGCCCTTCCGGGCCACCACGCCCGCCCGCCGCGTCGCGGCCACCGCCGCATCGACCAGCGTTGGATCGTAGGGCGTGGCCTCGCGTGCCGCCTTGGCCCACCCGCCGCGAACCAGATCGATGTGGTCGGTCATCACGACGAGTTCACCGCTCCGCATGTCGGGCCGCAGGCCGCCAGAGGCGTTGGTGACGAGGAGCGTGGTCACGCCCAGGGCTGCCAATAGTTCAACGCCGCGGGCCAGAACGTCCGCAGGAAAGCCCTCATACACATGCACCCTCCCCTGCAGCAGGATCACATCTTCGCCGGCCAGCTGCCCCCCGACGATTTTGCCGGCGTGACCGGTGGCTGAGGATTTCGGCAGCCAGCCGGTGTCAACGGCGGCCACCTCCCACCGGTTCTCGAGACGGTCCGCCAGCCCACCGAGGCCGGTGCCGAGGATGGCGGCCGTATGGCCCCGCCGCCCTCCCTTGGCCAGCACCCGTTTCGCTGCCTCGGCCGCTCCATCCCGCATCGTGCTTTCCCTGGTGCGCGTTTTCGCCGCGGCCACGGCCACCCTTTGCTGCGGACTGGCGAAAATCATATCTTCTCTCGCCATGACTACACGCGCTGAAAAGTTTTCTGGGCTCTCTGTCGCCCTCGTCACTCCGTTTCGTGATGGCACGGTCGATGTCCCTGCCCTGCACCAACAGATCGCCTTCCAGGCCGAGGCTGGCACCACCGGCATCTGCCCCGTCGGCACCACTGGCGAATCGCCCACGCTCACCCATGATGAGCACGAGCGGGTGATCGCCGAGAGCATTCAGGCGTCTGCCGGCCGACTGCTCGTGATGCCCGGCACGGGCAGCAATTCGACCGCCGAGGCCCTGCGGCTCACCAAGTATGCCGCGAAAGAGGGCGCCGATGCGGCACTCGTGGTCGGCCCCTATTACAACCGGCCCACGCAGCAGGGCATCTTCGAACACTTCAAGGC
>JAYQOK010000276.1:0-1627 GCA_038144795.1 Candidatus Kuenenia sp.
CAGCGAAGGCTGGTGGCAAGCGGTTGCTGCGGCGGGAGGTCGGCCCGGAGGAGATCGCGGAGGTGGGCAGCGCCTGGACTGGTATCCCGGTGACGCGGCTCGTGGAGACCGAGCGGGCGAAATTGCTTGTGCTTGAAGACCGCCTCCACCAGCGGGTAATCGGGCAGGAGGAGGCTGTCGAGGCGGTGAGCGATGCGGTCCGCCGCAGTCGGTCGGGGCTTCAGGATCCCAACCGACCGATCGGCTCGTTTATCTTCCTCGGGCCCACGGGCGTCGGCAAAACCGAGCTCTGCAAGGCGTTGGCTGAGGTGCTCTTCGACGACGAGGCCGCGATGGTGCGGATCGACATGAGCGAGTTCATGGAGAAGCACACGGTCGCCCGTCTGATCGGCGCGCCTCCTGGCTACGTCGGCTACGAGGAAGGCGGGCGGCTCACGGAGGCGGTCAGACGTCGCCCCTACTCCGTGGTGTTATTGGACGAGATCGAGAAGGCCCACCGTGATGTCTTCAACGTGCTCCTGCAGGTGCTCGACGACGGCCGTCTTTCCGACAGCCTCGGCCACACGGTCGACTTCACTAACACGATCGTGGTGATGACGAGCAACATCGGCAGCCAGGTGATCCAAGAGATCACGAAGGAGGGCGGCAGTGAGGAGGAAGTGCGGAATGCGGTGAAGGAGGCCTTGCAGGCCCGGTTCCTGCCGGAGTTCTTAAATCGCATCGATGAGACAATCGTCTTCCACCCGCTTGACGAGCGGCATATTCGCAAGATCGTGCAACTGCAGGTCAACAAGCTGATCGGTCAGGCGGCGAAGGCAGGGATCACGCTCGAATGCACTGAAGGGGCGATCGACGAGATCTCACGGCTGGGCTACGACCCGGTCTACGGCGCCCGGCCGCTGAAGCGGGTGATACAGCAACAGCTGCAAAACGAGTTGGCGAAGGAGTTGCTCGCCGGGCATTTTCCAGAAGGCAGCACCGTCCGCATCGACTTCGTGCAAGACGGCTTCACGTTTGCGAAGGCGTGATGCGAGGCGTCAGCCCCGCTTGCGGTCATCGAGGCCCATCTTTTCGATGAGCACGTCACAGCCGGGGGTCATCTTGCGAAGCTTCTCGGCCATGGCGAGCTTTTCGCTGGTCGTGGCCTTCTTGAGTTTGGCGTTGAACTTGGCAAGCTTCTCGCGGCGGTGCCGACGCCGCTTGACTTCCTTCATCCGGTTGCTGATGCCGCCCATGCGTGGGTGTTTCCTGCGGGGAGAACTCTGAGGGAACGTGACTGATCGAAGGCTTGAACTGTAGAAAACGGCCGGCGAAACGTCAAAGCGCCTGCGTTACGCTCGTGGATGCCCGGCATTGGAGAAGCGGGGACGGCAGCGATAGACTGCGGACTCGTCGGCTGCGACCGGACGGGTGGCAGAGTGGTCGAATGCACCGGTCTTGAAAACCGGCAGTCGTGAAAGCGGCTCGTGGGTTCGAATCCCACCCCGTCCGTTTTGGGGTTTTTGTTATTGCGACGCAGCGGCTTTGGATGGTGGGGTAACCCATTGCCTTAGTGAGACTTGCAGGCAGCCTGCGAGGTTCTTTCTCTCTGATTGCGTTTGGCTGTTCTGTGCCGTTGTGTGTGGCC
>JAYQOK010000277.1:0-1609 GCA_038144795.1 Candidatus Kuenenia sp.
CCATCTGGCTGCCCTCCACCGCTTCGGCAGTTCAGTCGAGTTTGTGCCGGTGGCCAGCATCTCAGCAGCGTTTGAAGAGGTCCAAGCCGGTCATTCCCACTATGGCGTTGTGCCGCTGGAAAACTCGACCGACGGCCGGATCGCCGACACGCTCGATAACTTCTCGCGGCTCCCGGTGAAAATCTGTGCCGAGGTGCCGCTGCGGATCCATCACACGCTCCTGGCCACCGGCGACCGCACCGATGTCACGGAGGTCTACAGCCGGCCGCAGGCCCTCTCGCAGTGTCGCAACTGGCTGGCCCGTCACCTCCCCAACGCCCGGCTCATCGAGGTGACCAGCACGAGCGCCGCCGCCGAGATGGCCTCGAAAAAGCCCCACGCGGCGGCGATTGCCAGCCGGCAGGCTGGCGTGCATTACGGCCTCAACGTGCTGGCCGAAGACATCGAAGACATCGCCGACAACACCACACGTTTCGCCGTCATCGGCCATGACGACGCCAAGCGGACCGGCAGAGACAAGACAGCGCTGATGTTTGAAATCGAACACAAGCCAGGCGGTCTGGCCGACGCCCTTTCCGTGCCCAAGAAACAAAAACTCAACCTCACCTGGATCGAATCGTTTCCGATGCCGGGCAAAGACCGCGGCTATATCTTCTTCGTCGAACTCGAAGGGCACCGCACCGACCTGCGGGTGCGGCGGGCGATCGCCGCGCTTGAGAAGCGGTGCAAGCGGGTCGTGATCCTCGGCTCGTATGCCTCGGCTGCCGCGGTAGGATAACCCTCCCTCGTTCACCCGCCTCCCCCGAAAGGAATCCCATGGCTCGCCAGAAAATTGTCGCCGGCAACTGGAAGATGAACCTCGACCGCGCCGCCGCTGTCGCGCTCACCGAGGGCGTGGCCGCCCGCCGGAGCGATGTGCCGGGCGTGGAACTCGTGCTCTGCCCGCCGAGCCTCTATGTCGGAACCGTCGGGGCGGCGCTCAAGCTCTCTGGCGACACGAGCCCCTCCGGCGTCTGGCTCGGTGGGCAAAACATGCACGATCAATCGAGCGGCGCCTTCACCGGCGAAGTGGCCCCGGCGATGCTCACCGACATGGGCTGCCGCTACGTGATCCTGGGCCACTCAGAACGGCGAACGCTCTTTGGCGAAACCGACGCCATCGTCAATGCCAAGACGAGGTCGGCCCTCGCGGCCGGACTCGTGCCGATTGTGTGTGTCGGCGAGACGCTCGAAGAGCGGGAGGCGGGCAAGACGCAGACTGTGGTCACCGAGCAGGTGCGCGGGTCGCTCGCCGGCCTCTCCCCGGAAGACCTCGCCAAGGTGGTGATTGCCTACGAGCCGGTCTGGGCAATCGGCACCGGCAAAGTGGCCACACCGGAGCAGGCCCAGGAGGTGCATGCCCTGATCCGGTCGCTGCTGGCTGAGCTTGCATCCCCCGCCGTGGCAGCCGATGTGACCATTCAATACGGTGGGAGCGTGAAGCCCGACAATGCCGCCTCGCTGGCCGCCCAGCCCGATATCGACGGCGCCCTCGTGGGCGGGGCCAGCCTCAAGGCTGCCGACTTCCTCGGGATCGCGGCAGCCTTCAATTCCCGATCCGGGTAGGCTC
>JAYQOK010000278.1:0-1553 GCA_038144795.1 Candidatus Kuenenia sp.
GCAATGATCTCAACGTTTATTGGCGTAAAATATAAGAAATTATCAGATGTAGTTTCTATTGCTCAAGCTACACCAGTATTTGTAACAATTTTTTCTATAATTTTTCTTAAAGAAGTTGTTGGTTATAGAAGATGGCTTTCTGTAATCGCAGGCTTGATTGGAGTTTTATTTATTACTAAACCAGGAACTAGTCTTTTTAATATATATTGTATTTTTCCAATTTTTTTCTGTATCGGATTTAGCATTGTTGCAGTTTCAATTAAAAGATTATCCAAAACTGAACCAGACTATCTAATAGCTTTTTATTTTACAGCATTGTTAATAATTGTCAGCTCTACAGCAATTTTTTTTGAAGAATGGAAGATGCCAAATATTTTAGACTTCTTTTATTTATGTATGATAGGAATTTGCGGATCTATTGCAAACTTATTTATGACTACAGCTTATAGAAGAGCAGATGCGTCACTAATAACGCCACTTAAATATCTAAGTGTTTTGTCAGCAATTGTTTTTGGTTATTATATTTTTTCTGAAATTCCTTCAGTTTCAACTATTATTGGTGCAATAATAATAATTATTAGTTCTTTTATAATATTTAAGCGCGAGCAAATAAAAAATAAGAAACGTTAGTTTGTGATGAAAAAAATTAACCCACCACATTATTGGCATGAGGCGAAAAAATTTTTATCTAAAAAAGATAAGAAATTGGCAAAAATTATTAATCAATATGACGGGCATTTAGTTACAAGAAATGATCCATTTTATTCATTATGCAGATCAATCATAGGTCAGCAAATCTCAGTAAAGGCTGCAGATTCAATTTGGTTAAAATTTGAAAAGGTAATTAAAAAGATTACACCAATAAATTTAATAAAATTGCCAAAAGCAAAACTTGTATCTATTGGGTTATCACGTCAAAAAATTTTGTATTTAAGAATAATCGCAAAAGAATTCTTTAACAAAAGATTGGATATAAAAAATTTACAAAAAATGTCAGACGAAGAAGCGATTAAACACTTGGTCAGGATTAAAGGTATAGGAATTTGGACTGCTCAAATGTTTCTAATTTTTAATCTAAACCGATCAAATATTTTTCCATTTTCAGATATTGGTTTGATTAAAGCAATTTCTAAAAATTATAAAAAAGAGTATCCTTTAAAAAAGGATCAATTAGATTTTTTTAGAAATAAATGGCATCCATACACGACCGTTGCTACTTGGTATATGTGGAGAAGTATAGATCCTGTTCCCGTTGAATATTAAACTCCTTCAACAATCATAAGGTCTCTAACAACTGTATTCTTAGCTATGGACCATGCTTCTTGGTAGTTTTTTGATTTATAACAATTTAATGCGGTGTCATAATCTTTAAATTCCCAAATAACCGTTCGAATAAACTCCTCACCCTCAAGAGTGACGTATTTTCCTCCTCGTACTAAAGGTTTTCCTCCAAAATCAGTAATAGCCTTCAATGCTTTTTCAGCGTAGCTACCTAATTTTTTTGTATCTTCTGCTTTTTTATATTTTGCGATCCAGTAACCTTTCATGAATCT
>JAYQOK010000279.1:0-1545 GCA_038144795.1 Candidatus Kuenenia sp.
AAATATTTTTTTGTCGCCACCTACCATAATTGCAAGCGTCCCCTTTTCTGCTCCTATGGTTCCTCCAGATACAGGGGCGTCTAAAAAAAATGCTTTTTTCTTCTTTAAAGCTTTACCAATTTCTAGAGCTGTATTTTGAGTTGTTGAACTCATGTCAATTACAATCTGACCTTTTTGTAAATATGGCTGAATTTTCTTTATAAGAATTGCTTTGCAAACATCATCATTTGCAAGCATCGAAACAATTACTTTAGAATTTTGAACTAAATCTTTTATATCCTTAAAAACTTTTGCTCCTTTCTTTTGAAGCTCTAACGTTTTACCAGGAGTTCTATTCCAAACATTTAATTTAAATTTTTTTGATAAAATGTTTTTTGCCATAGGCAAACCCATTAAACCTGTTCCGATAAAACCAACCGTTTTGATTGAACTGCTCATTTAATTTTAAATAAATTTTTATTAGCCAGAATTATACCAGTTAATACAAACAAACCACCAAACCAATGAAAGCTTTGAAGTTTTTCATTGAATAAAAAATAGCCATATAAAGCGCTATAAATTGGCATTAAATAAACCACCAATCCAGTTATTGAAGCACCCACAAACTTTTGTAATTTTGAATACATTAAAAAAGCAATTATGCCCGGAAAAATTGCAGCAATCACAGTCCAAAAAACAAAGTCTTTATTAAATGAAGTCGTATAGAAAAAAGTTTCTTCAATATAATACATTGGTAATAAGCAGATAACTCCAGCAATTGCCATAAGACCAAAACGAGTTAGAAGATCAAATTTACTTTTCCAATTCATTAAAAATACTGAATAAACTGCCCAACTAATCATCGCTCCTGAAATCCAAATATCTCCTTTGGTAAATTGAAGATCTAGAAGAGTTTGAAGTTGACCTTTAAAAATAATAATTATTATTCCTGCAAAACACAAAATAGTCCCTATTAACTGAAACTTACTTAATCTTTCCTTAAAAAAAAATACTGAAAGTAAAATTATAAATATTGGCGAAGCTGAATAAATAATTCCCATATTCACAACAGTAGTTGTAAGTCCACTGATATAAGGAAATGCACCGCAAAAAGCGAAGCCTGTGAGGCCTAGTATTAGAAGCTTAGGAATTTCTTTTGCTACCTCTTTTCTCTTTTTTACTAGAGTTGGAATAATAAATGGTAATAATATTAAAGCTGCTAATACCCATCTCCAAAAAGCAAGCGAAACTGGAGGAACTAATCCAGCCGCTCCACGAGCAACTGCAATATTACCAGTCATAAATATTGGTTGGGTAAACAAAAAAATAAGAGGTAAAAAACCAACTTGTTTTTTTTTCAAGACTATATTGAATTTGCTTAAATATTATTTTTTTTTATTAATATTCTTTTTAAAATTTAAATAAACATCATAAACTAAAAAACCTAATCCAATTATCATTATAATCCAAACCGGAGCAGCTGCCAGGTCTGTAATGATAGGTGATTTTTTTAATGTCCAAGCTAGGCCAAAAAAAAACCAAGTTACAACACCAAAGCCTACAAAA
>JAYQOK010000280.1:0-1538 GCA_038144795.1 Candidatus Kuenenia sp.
TGCATAGGCGGGCGCCGTGGCACGGGCAACCCCTCGCTCTACCGTTTGTGTAGTGTGCGGTAGATCGATTCGAGGGCTTCCTGGACGTCTTTCGGTTTTTTCTTTTCGCTTCGCATAGCGTCGACGAGCCGGCGGGCGTCCGACTCGGAGTGGCCAAGGGAGCGAAGCACTTCGTAGGTTTCGGAAAAGACGTCGCCGACGATGCCCGTGTCGCTGGGGGTTTCGCGGGCCACGAGGAGGGCAAACTTGGGCATCCGCCGCCGTAGCTTGGCGATCATTCGCTCGGCGGTCGCGGCGCCGATGCCGGGAAGCGTCGACAGGGCCTTTGCATCTTGCTCCTCGATCAGCGTCGCGATCTCACCGACGGGGCGGATGATCGCCCGCAGGGCCTTGCGGACGCCAACGCCGTCGACTTCACAAATCAGCTCAAAGAATTCCCGCTCGACTTCGGAGAGAAAGCCAACAAGCCGGGGCACGAGGTTGCCACGGGTCGGATTACCTTCGAGGTATTCCAGCGTGTGGAGCACGATCGGCTTTCCGATCTGCTGCTGCAAGCCGCGGCGGACGAGTTCCGTGACGAGCACCTCATGGACGAGCGGGCCGATCGCCAATTCGACGGCGTTTGAGGTGGGATCGACCCGCTCGAGCGTGCCGGAGATTTTGGTGATCATGCGCGACGGCTCCTGATTCGCACGACGGCGCTGCCGAACAGCAGCGGCCGGAGACGAAGATGGTAGTCGGCCAGGGCCACGGCCAGGGCGTCGGCGGCATCGGCGGGCTCAGGCTTCGCGGCGAGGCCGAGTTCGCGTTGCACGGCCGCCTGCATCTGCGGCTTGCCGGCATGACCGCTGCCGGTGAGTGTGCTCTTCACGCGGTTTGGGAGATAATGGTGGATATCCAGCCCGGCCTGCACACCGGCCAGACAGATGACACCGCGGGCGTGCCCGAGCAGGATCGCCGTCTTGGGAAACCGCGAGTGGGAAAAGACCTGCTCGATTGCCATCGCGTCGGGCTGAAAATGCCCGATCACCTCGCCGATCCCGGCATGAATCGTCTGGAGCCGCGCCTCGAGCGATTCCCCCTTCGACCGCACCGTTCCTGCCTCGACAAGCCGCACGACATTCCTCGCGACTTCGATCACACCGTAGCCGGTGACATTGAGCCCGGGATCGAATCCGACGACGCGAATAGAACTGCCTGCCATAGGGAGCAGGCTATCGGCGAAAGCCCGGGCTCCCCAAGAGCAAAATCGACAGTGCCGCCTCTCCCAAGAAGCACCGGGCGGAAGGCCAGTGAACTGCAGCGACGTTGGTCGGTGCGATAGTTTCCGCCCTCCAGGCAGGAAGTGATAGAAGCACTCAGCTCGGGGTTGCCCGTGCCACGGAGCCGGCGTAGGAAAACCGACGCAGCCAGGATGGCGAAAGTGGGGCTTCCTCCGAGTAAGCGGAGGCCTGGAGGGCCGTAGCGAACGTCCGGCGACGTGGCACGGGCAACCCCGAGCTGAGTGCTTCTATCACTTCCTGCCTGGAGGGCGGAAA